>NZ_JBFAGB010000043.1:0-81238 GCF_040639875.1 Actinomadura sp. NPDC023710 | reverse complement strand
TCGATCTTCCGATCTGCAAGAATCTGATCGCGCAGCGAGCCGCAAGGCGAGCCGGAGCGATGCCAGCGATCGCACGCGGTTTTTACGGGTCAGGCGCCCCCGGGCGCCTGACCCGTAAAAACCGCATTGGGCACAGCCCCGCCGTAGCGGCGGTCGCGGGAGGCGTAGAGCTCGCAGGCGTGCCACAGGTGGCGGCGGTCGAAGTCCGGCCAGAGCGTGTCGAGGAACACCATCTCCGCGTAGGCCGACTGCCAGAGCAGGAAGTTGGACGTGCGCTGCTCCCCCGAGGAGCGCAGGAACAGGTCGACGTCGGGGATGCCGGGCTCGTCCAGGTAGCGGGCGAAGACCTTCTCGTTGATCTTGCCGGGGTCGAGCCGGCCGTCCCGCACGTCCCGGGCGATCGCCGCGGCCGCGTCGACGATCTCGGCGCGGCCCCCGTAGTTCACGCAGAACTGCAGGGTGAGGACGTCGTTGTCGCGCGTCATCTCCTCGGCCGTCTCCAGCTCCTTGATGACGCTGCGCCACAGCCGGGGCCGCCGGCCCGCCCAGCGCACCCGCACGCCCATCGAGTGGAGCTGGTCGCGGCGGCGGCGGATCACGTCCCGGTTGAAGCCCATGAGGAAGCGCACCTCGTCGGGCGAGCGCTTCCAGTTCTCGGTGGAGAACGCGTACGCCGACAGGTAGGGGACGCCGAGCTCGATCGCGCCCATGATCACGTCGAAGAGCGAGTCCTCGCCGCGCTTGTGCCCCTCGGTGCGCGGCAGGCCGCGCTCCTTGGCCCAGCGGCCGTTGCCGTCCATGACGATGGCGATGTGCCGCGGCACCAGGTCCGCGGGGATCGGGGGCGGGGTGGCGCCGTCCCGGTGCGGTTCCGGAGGCGATACGGCCCTGCTCAAACTCTCTCCCTCTCGGTGTCGTCGTCGCGCGTCTCGCGCTCCACATGGCGCAGGGAACGGATCCCGTGCTCCAGATGCCACTGCAGGTAGGCGGCCACCAGGCCGCTGGTCTCCATCCGGTGGCGCTGCTCGCTGCCGTCCGCGTACTCCCAGTCGCCGCGCAGCAGCGCCAGCATCAGCGCGAACGTCGGCGGCGCCGGGGTCGCGGCGCCCGGCTGGCGGCAGCCGGCGCACACCGCGCCGCCCGCCGCGATGGCGAACCCGCGCAGACCGCCGCGGGTCCCGCACCGGCAGCACTCGTCGAGCGCGGGCGCCCAGCCGGCGACCGACAGCGAGCGCAGCAGGTAGGCGTCCAGGACGAGCCGGGGGTCGTGGGTCCGCTCGGCGAGCGTGCGCAGCCCGCCGACCAGCAGCAGGAACTGCCGCAGCGCGGGCTCGCCCTCCTCGCTGGTGAGCTTCTCCGCGGTCTCCAGCATCGCCGTCCCCGCCGTGTAGCGGGGGTAGTCGGTGACCAGCGCCTCCCCGTACGGGCGCAGCGTCTCGGCCTGCGTGATCAGGTCGAGGGAGCGCCGCTCGTACAGTTGCAGGTCCACGTGAGTGAACGGCTCCAGCCGCGCGCCGAACCGGGATCTGGTCTTGCGGACCCCCTTCGCCGCGGCGCGGATCCGGCCGGTCCGCCGGGTCAGCACCGTCACGATGCGATCGGCCTCGCCCAGCTTCTGGGTGCGCAGGACGATGCCTTCGTCGCGGTACAGGGTCACCCGTTCATTCTGACGCACGCCGCCCGATGCCTCGGTGTGCCGGGGGTCATCTCTCCAGGATCTTCACAAGTCACACCGGTGACCCCGCTGCGCCGCAAGGCGAACACACAACGTGACCGGATTCGGCCGTAGCGGTCCCCCGAAAGTCATGGCTGGAACCACGGACACCTGGCAGCGTTGTGGCATGAGATGCCACATCGTGCCACCGCACATGCTGGAACGGATCGCCCGCGAAGCCGAGGACCCGGCCATACGCGGCCGGGCCCGCCGTACGCTGGCGCTCACCTCCGCCCAGTTCACCGAGCGGCGGACGGCCGCGGTCGGGGCCCCCTCCCCGTCCGAGGACTTCGTCCCCGCCCGGACGATCAATGACGCCGGGCACCGCGAGGAGCTGCCCGGCCGCACCGTGCGGGCGGAAGGAGCCCCGGCCACCGGCGACCCGACCGCCGACCGGGCCTACGACTGGCTGGGAACGACCTTCGACTTCTTCGAGGCGGCGTACCGGCGCAACTCGATCGACGGGGCGGGCCTTCCGATGGTCTCGACCGTCCACTACGGCGACGGGTACGACAACGCCTTCTGGAACGGCGAGCAGATGGTGTACGGGGACGGCGACGGCGTCCTGTTCACCGACTTCACCGCCCCCCTCGACGTCACCGGGCACGAGCTCGTCCACGGCGTCACCCAGTACACCGCGAACCTGGAGTACTACGGCCAGTCCGGCGCGCTCAACGAGTCCGTGTCCGACGTGTTCGGCTCGCTCGTCAAGCAGTGGCATCTCGACCAGAGTGCCGACCGGGCCGACTGGCTGATCGGGCAGGGGCTGCTCGCCCCGGGCGTCAACGGCGTCGCGCTCCGCTCCATGAAGGAGCCCGGCACCGCCTATGACGACCCGCAGCTCGGCAAGGACCCGCAGCCCGGCCACATGGACGACTACGTCGACACCTATCGCGACAACGGGGGCGTCCACATCAACTCGGGCATCCCCAACCACGCCTTCTACCTCGTCGCCACCGGCATCGGCGGCAACGCCTGGGAGAAGGCCGGCCGCATCTGGTACCAGACGCTCACCGGCGGCTCCCTGGCCTCCGACGTCGGCTTCGCCGGCTTCGCCGCCGCGACGGTCCAGGCCGCGACCGCGCTGTACGGAGCAGAGGCCACCGAGACCAAGGCCGTGAACCGCGCCTGGACGGGGGTAGGCGTCTCCCTGGAGGCGAACGAAACGCAGTGAGAGTGACAGTCGTCCGCAGCGGGGGGTTTGCGGGGATCGAACGGCGCGCCGAGTCGGACAGCGCCAGTGATCCCATGCTGTCCAGGCTCGTCGGCCGCGTCGATCTGAAGAGCGTGCCGCCGCCGGGCCGAATCCCTGACCAGTTCCTGTACGAAATCGACATCGACGGCGACCGGACCACCGTCGGTGAGACCCAGCTCCACGGCCCCCTTCGAGAACTGGTCCACCATGTCCTCGGTCGCATCTGACCGCTCGATCTCGGGTTCAGGAGCCCGGGGGCGCCTGAACCCGAGACGGCCGGCCGCCTACCTTCCCTGCGCGCGGGCCACCCGGTTGACGGCCGACAGCATCGCCTTGAGGGACGCCGTGACGATGTTGCCGTCGATGCCGACGCCCCACACCGTCGTGCCCTGCCCGTCGCCGAAGCGCACGTCGCACTCGACGTAGGCGGCGGCCCGCGCATCGCCGCCCGCGCTCATCGCGTGCTCGGCGTAGTCCAGCACCCGGACGTTGATCCCGACCGCGGCGAGCGCGTCCTCGAACGCCGAGACGGGGCCGTTGCCGACGCCCTCGATCTCGCGGATCTCGCCGTCCACGCGGACGTCGCAGCTGAGCGCGTCCTTCTCGTCCACCCGGGACGTCGTGCGGTGCGCCAGCAGCCCGGCGCGCGGGCCGTTGGCGAGGAACTCCGCCTCGAAGATCTCCCACATGCGCTCGGCCGTGACCTCGCCGCCCGCGCTGTCGGTGTGCTCCTGAACGACCCGGGAGAACTCGATCTGGAGCCGGCGCGGCAGTTCCAGCGCGTGCTCGGTCTTCATGATGTAGGCGACGCCGCCCTTGCCGGACTGGCTGTTCACCCGGATCACGGCCTCGTAGGTCCGGCCGACGTCGTGCGGGTCGATCGGCAGGTACGGGACCTCCCACCCGTACTGCTCCACCGGCACGCCGGCGGCCTCGGCGTCGCGGCGCAGGTGGTCGAAGCCCTTGTTGATGGCGTCCTGGTGGGAGCCGGAGAACGCGGTGTAGACCAGGTCGCCGCCGTAGGGGTGCCGCTCGTGGACGGGCAGCTGGTTGCAGTACTCGACCGTCCGGCGGATCTCGTCGATGCCGGAGAAGTCGATCTGCGGGTCGACGCCCTGGGTGAACAGGTTCAGGCCGAGGGTGACCAGGCACACGTTGCCGGTGCGCTCGCCGTTGCCGAACAGGCAGCCCTCGATGCGGTCGGCCCCCGCCATGTAGCCGAGCTCGGCGGCGGCGACGGCCGTCCCGCGGTCGTTGTGGGGGTGCAGCGACAGGATGACCGAGTCGCGGTAGGCCAGGTTCCGGCTCATCCACTCGATCTGGTCGGCGTAGACGTTCGGGGTGGCCATCTCCACCGTCGCCGGCAGGTTCACGATGACCTTCCGGTCCGGCGTCGGCCTCCACACGTCGTTGACGGCGTTGCAGACCTCCACGGCGTACTCCAGCTCCGTGCCGGTGAACGACTCGGGCGAGTACTGGAAGTAGATCTCGGTGTCGCCCATGTCCTCGGCGAGCTTGGCGCACAGCTTGGCGCCCTCCACCGCGATCGCGGTGATGCCGTCCCTGTCCTGCCCGAACACCACGCGGCGCTGCAGCGTGCTGGTCGAGTTGTACAGGTGGACGATCGCCTGCCTGGCGCCGCGCACCGCCTCGAAGGTCCGCTCGATCAGCTCGGGGCGGGCCTGCGTCAGCACCTGGACGACGACGTCATCGGGGATCCGGCCCTCCTCGATGATCTGCCGGACGAAGTCGAAGTCGGTCTGGCTGGCCGCCGGGAACCCGACCTCGATCTCCTTGTAGCCCATCCGTACCAGCAGCTCGAACATCTGGAGCTTGCGGTGGGAGTCCATCGGGTCGATCAGCGCCTGGTTGCCGTCGCGCAGGTCGACCGCGCACCATCGCGGAGCCTCGGTGATCACCTGGTCCGGCCAGGTCCGGTCGGCCAGTCTGACGGGCGCGTACGGCTTGTAGCGCTGGAAGGGCATGCCGGAAGTCTGCTGTTGCGGATACATCCGTTGAGTTCTCTCTGCTCGAACCTCGCGGCCGACGTTCACGGCGAAGCCCCGCAGCGAGGGAGCCGGCCTGTTACAGGTCCCCGCTGCGGCCGCTAAGGAGGAGCAGCGCACGCAACACGTTCGCCAAGTTAACAGATGCCATCCGCGTTACGGAAACCAACGTCCGGATGCTGAGACGCCCTGCTCGTCCCGCGGTCCCCGCCCGGTCAGGGTACGAGCACGGAGAGGCAGGTCACGCAGCCGTCGAGCGCCTCGAACTCGCTGATGTCGACGCTCGTGACGCGCAGCCCGTCGGCCGCCAGCCGGGCGGCCGTGCGCGGCGCCGACGCCGCCATGAGGACGTGGTCGGGCCCGAGCACCACCACGTGGGCGCCCTCCGGTTCCGGGGCGACTCGCAGGCACGGCAGGACCGAGGTGTCCACCATCTCCGGGACGCCGATCAGGCCGCCGTCCGGCAGCACGGTCATCGCCGACTTCAGGTGCAGGCAGCCGCGGACGTCCACCGGGACGACCCTCCGCCCGCCCAGCAGGCGCGCGAGCTGGCAGATGCCCTCCTCGTTCGTCCGGGCGCCGCGCCCCACGTAGACGGTGCCGCCGACGTCCAGGACGTCCCCGCCGTCCAGCGTCCCCGGCTCCTTGATCCGCTCGATCCGCAGGCCGAGCTCGCGCGCGGCCTGCTCCGCGCCGGGGATCTCCCCGCGGCGGCTCGGCGCCCCGGACCGGCCGAGCACGGCCAGGTCGCCGCAGACGACCAGGGCGTCCTCGACGAAGACGGCGTCGGGCAGGTCGTCGGCGGGCGCGACGGCGCGCACGCGCCGCCCCGCCGCCCGCAGCGCCGTGACGTACGCCTCGTGCTGGCGCGCGGCGAGTTCCACGTCCACCGGGCGGCGGGCGGCGTGGGTGACGATGCCCTCGGCGAGACGCGGGCCCGGCGGCCTGACCAGTGCCCTGCCCGCGGGTGCGGTTCCGGCGGCGGCGTCCATGTCAGCGCGCCGCCCCCTCCGTCGTCACGATGACACCGAGCGCGTAGGCGCGGGACATTCCCAGCAGGTCCGCGATGCCGTGCAGGGCGAGCCGCTCCCCCTCGCCGAGCGGGCCGTCCGCCAGCCCGATCCGGACGGCCTGCGCGAGGAACCACTCCTTGGCCTCGACGGCGAGGTGCGCCCCGGCCCCGACGACCTCCTGCTCCAGGAACGTCCGGCGCAGCGCCAGGTCGGCGTCCACGGCCTCCGCGTCGTAGTCGGGCTCGCCGTACCCGGTGACCGTCGCGACCGCGCGGGCGCGGGCCGCGGCGTCGGCCGGGTCGCCCGAGCGCAGCACCAGGGCCGCGGCGGCCCGCATCCCGGCGGCCAGGGTCTCCGACATCTGCTGCGCGGTCGCCGTCCGCAGGGCCGACACGGGAAGGCGGGTGCGGCACGTGCGGCACTCCACGGCCTGCCCGAGGCGCCACAGCGGCACCATCGGCACGAAGAAGACCGAGAACCAGCGGCGTCCGGCACGCCTGCGGTAGGCGCGGTCACCCCCGCACTGCGGGCAGTGGAACGTCCCCTCGCTGACCGTACGGAACACCACCGTCAGGCCAAAAACGAGCAACACCGGCGCTCTCCTCCCATAACGGACTTCGTTCCAACCTACCGACCCGCGCGCGCCGAGGTGGCCCTCCCGGACAATGCCCGCCGTGCGTTTACGCTGGGTTCATGACCGGTGACCTGGGATCCGACGCGGGACGGGCGCGGCCGCGCCCGTCCTTCCTCCCGCCCGTCGACGGCTACCCGCCGCAGCACCACGACGGCCCGGCCGAGACCGTTCCCGCGGCGCCCTTTCCGTCCCCGCGGCGGGGCGGCGCCGCCTGGGTCCTCGCCCTGATCGCCGCCGCGTCGGGCATGCTGGTGTCGGCGTTCCTGCCGTGGGCGCGCGCCGAGGTCGTCGTCGACCTGTTCGGCCGCTCGCTGAGCCGCGACCTCGGCAGCGTCGCGGGCATCGACGCCGACGACATCGTCCTCGCCGTCCCGGTCCTCGCCGTGATCGCGATCGCGCTGGCCGCCTGGGACCTGATCGGGCGCGACGCCCGGATCGGCGCGCTCGCCGCGGTTCCCGGCATGCTCGCCCTGCTGGTGTGCGGGATCTTCGTGCTGCGGCTCGGCCACGTCCGCGACGACCTGCCCCAGACCGGCCTGGACCTCGGCTACCAGATCACCGTCCGGTTCGGCTGGTACCTCTCGGTCATCGCGGCCCTGCTCGTGGTCGGCTTCAGCCTCGCCCGCCCCGTCAGCGACAAGGTCTCGAAGTCGCAGCGGCAACCGGAGCAGGACTACCCGGACCAGCAGTACCCGGACCAGTACCCGACCGGCGAGCAGTACCCGACCGGCGAGTACCCCGCCTGGCCGTCAGAGGACCAGGCATGGGGCCGCCAGGACCTCCCGCACGAGGAGCCCCCGCTCCCCGAGGACGAACCGAAAGAGGACGCCGACGGGACGTCCCCGGCCCGCAAGCAGGATCCGGAGGACGCCGGTCAGTCGTAGAAGCCGAGCCGGCGGAGTTGCTTGGGGTCGCGCTGCCAGTCCTTGAGGACGCTGACGCGCAGGTCGAGGAACACCTTCGTGCCGAGCAGCGCCTCGATCTGCCGGCGCGCCGCCGCGCCGACCTCCCGCAGCCGCGCGCCCTTGTGCCCGATGATGATCCCCTTCTGGCTGGACCGTTCGACGAACAGGTGCGCGTAGACGTCGACGAGGTCGTCGCGGCCCTCGCGGGGCGCCATCTCGTCCACGACGACGGCGATCGAGTGGGGCAGCTCGTCCCGGACCCCCTCCAGCGCCGCCTCGCGGATCAGCTCGCCGACCAGGACCTGCTCGGGCTCGTCGGTGAGATCGCCCTCGGGGTAGAGCGGCATGCCCTCCGGCAGGTGGGAGATCAGCAGATCACCGACGAGGTCGACCTGGAAGCCGCTCTCGGCGGAGCACGGCACGATGTCGGCGAACTCCCCGAGCCGCCCGACCGCGAGGAGCTGCTCGGCGACCTGCCCGGGCGCGGCGAGGTCGGTCTTGGTGACGATCGCGACCACGGGCGTCTTCTTCACCCCCGCCAGCTCCCTGGCGATGTACTTGTCGCCGGGCCCGACCGGCTGGTCGGCCGGAACGCAGAACCCGATCGCGTCCACCTCGGTCAGCGTGGACCGCACGAGGCTGTCGAGCCGCTCCCCGAGCAGCGTCCGGGGCTTGTGAAGGCCAGGGGTGTCGACCACGACGAGTTGCGCGTCAGGACGGTGCACGATCCCCCGGATGGCCCGCCGCGTCGTCTGCGGACGGCTGCTGGTGATCGCCACCTTCGTCCCGACCAGCGCGTTCATCAACGTCGACTTGCCCACGTTGGGCCGCCCGATGAAACAGGCGAAACCGGAGTTCATTGCCTTTCTCTCCTCCTTAGGGCCTGACGGCCCTCCATCGTCGAGAAATGCGGGCGATCGCCGGCATCGCTCCGGCTCGCCTTGCGGCTCGCTGCGCGATCAGGTTCTCGCAAGCTCGAACCTGCCTTCGGACGCGATCGCGACCATCGAGGTCGTCGCGTGATTGCGGCGGTGGCTGGGATCAGTGCGTCCATGGGGACGGGTGCGCTTATGACATCTCTCCTTGTCGGGGCCTTGACGGCCCTCCATCGTCCACGGACGACGGCCCTATACGCGATCACGTTCGGGCCTGCCTTTCGCCCCTCACCATGCCTTCGGACGCGTGCGAGTGTCACAGCATGCGACGGTCGGTGTGGTGGTCAGCTTAGTCGGGTCCCGCTGGGGCGGGGGTCATGCCGCTGTGCCCAGGGCCGCCAAGGAGGCGGTGGCCTTTTCCCCCCAGAAGGGGGCGTCGAGTCGGGCGGCGACGTCGGCGGCCTTGCGGTAGTGGGCGGCGGCCACCTCGGGGGAGCGTTCCAGGAAGCGGGCGAGGTCGCCGAGGACCTGGGCGACCGGGCCGACCGTGGCGACGGCGGTGGCGCCGCCGGTGAAGTGGCCCTCGTAGGGCAGCAGCGCCGCGTAGGCCTCCTCGGCCAGAGGGCGGTCGCCGAGCGCGACGGCGCGCAGGCCGCGGACCGCCATGGTCAGGTCGAAGAAGTAGTCGAGCCGGACGGGTCCGGCGCCGGCGACGACCCGGCGGGCCTCGGCGGTGCGGCCGGCGGCGGCCAGGGCGAGCGCGTACATGTCGGCGGTGGCGGCGACGTGCCCCCACTGGCCGTGCAGCCAGGCGGCCTCGTCCACCATCTCCTCGGCCCGCCCCTGGGCGAGCCGCAGGCAGAATGGGCCGAGGAGCACCATGCCGCGCTCGCTGAACCAGATCCGGGTCCGGCCGATGGAGCCGCCGACCTCGGCGAACGCGCGTTCCGCCTCCTCCGGCCGGGCGGTGAGAGCACGTGCCAGGACCGTGTACCAGTCGGCGATGCGGGCGAACAGCGGCAACCCGTACTGATCGGCGAGCCCGCGTCCCTCCGCCAGGTGCCGGCGCGCGGCGGGCAGGTCGAGCGCGGCGACGCACGCCTGCTGGAGTTGCAGGTGCGCGAGGACGCGGTAGGTGCCGAGGTCGTGCTCGGTGGCGAGGTCGAGGAGCTCGGAGGCGACCCGGAGCCGCTCGACCACCCCTTCCGCGCTCCGGTGGGCGTTGATGTAGGCGCCGTTGAGGGCGACGGCGACCAGCTCGGGGTCGCCCAGGGCGCGGGCCAGGCCGAGCGCCTCCCGCGAGGCGGTGACGCCCCGGTCGTGCTGCTCGCCCTCCAGCTCCATGGCTAGTGTGGCCAGCAGCCGGACCCGCAGTTCCGGCTCGTCCTCGGGGAGCCGTGCCAGCGCCTCGTCGACGGCCTCCACGACGGCGGCGTCGAGGCTTCCGTACTCGCGGGCCGACCACAGCGTCGGGACGCCGAAGCCGACGATGATCCGGGCGAGCAGCCGGACGTCGCCGAGCGCGCGGGCGTCGGCGATGGCGGCGATCCGCCGGGCCCTGGCGTCGACGATCTGCCCCGCGAGGGCGCTCGACCGGATCGCGGCGACCTCCGCCTCCAGCCGGTCGCGCACGGTCTCGGGGCCCTGCGCGCGGAGCGTCTCGACGGCGCGCACCCACAGGTCGGCGGCGGCGCCGTGCGCGAACCGCGCCTCGGCGGCCGCGGCGGCGCGCCGCGCGTACCGGACGGCCTTGTCAGGGTCGGTGCCCGATTCGAGGTAGTGGTGCGCGATCGCGGCGACCTCGCGCGGGAGGTGGCGTTCCAGCGCGGCGGCGACCCTGCCGTGCACGCGGGTGCGGCGGGCCCGGGACACTCCCGCGTAGAGGGTGTCGCGGACGAGGGCGTGCGCGAACCGGATCCGGCCGGGCGCGGGCTCGGTGACGAGGCCCGCGGCCAGGCCCGCCTCCACGGCGTCGATCACCGTCTCCTCGTCCCCGGCCAGGTCGGTCAGGACGCGCAGGTCGGCGTCCCGGCCGATGACCGCGGCGTCGCGCAGCACGGTCTGGACCGGTCCCGGCAGCCGCGCCACGTGGCGCCGCAGCACGTCGCCGACGCCGGCGGGGACCCGGCGCGTGGCGGCGGGCAGCCCCTCGGCGTCCAGGAGCCGGGCCGTCTCCCGGGTGAAGAACGGGTTGCCGCCCGTGCGCTCGGCGATCGCCGACAGCTCCGCGTCGTCCAGGCCCGCGGCGCAGGTGTCCCGGACGAGGACCGCGACCTCCGCCGGCGACAGCCCGGCCAGCTCGATGCGCGCGGGCTCGTGCCGGGCGAGTGCGGCCAGCGCGGCGGCGAGACCGCCCGGGACCTCGGTCTGCCGGAACGTGGCCAGCAGCAGGAGGCGGCTGTCCCGCAGCCGCCCGGCGAGCCGGACCAGCAGCGCGAGGGTCTCCTCGTCGGCCCAGTGCAGGTCGTCCAGGACGAGCAGGAGCGGCGCCGTGTCCGCGAGCTCGGCGAGGTAGTCGCCGACGGCCAGGTGGAGCCGGAACCGCCCCGTGACGACATCGGCGTCGCCGTGCCCGATGACGGAGTCGTCCAGGAGGGGCCCGAGCCGTCCGGCCAGATCGGCGGAGGGCGGGGCGGCGGCCGCCAGCTCGCGCAGCAGCTCGGCCCAGGGCCAGGCCGCAGGCGCTCCCGGGGTCTCGGGCGCCGTCCCCCACGCACGTGTCCAGCCCCGTCCGGCCAGGTCGCGCGCGAGCCTCTCGGCGAGCGCGGTCTTGCCCATCCCGGCGTCTCCGCAGACGATGACGACGCCGCCGCGGCCCGCGGCGGCGTTCTCGGCGGCCTCCTCCAGCCGCGCCAGTTCCTGGACGCGGCCGACGAAGGCGGGGCCCTCCTCGGGGCGGGGCGCGGGCGCGAGCCGCAGCGCGGGACGGGACGGCGCCGGCCGTCCCGTCTCCCCCAGCGCGGGCTCCTGCGCCAGGATGTCGCTCTCCAGGCGGCGCAGCGCCGGACCGGGATCGACGCCGAGTTCCTCGGTCAGTGCCGCGCGGGCGCGCCGCAGCGCGGCGAGGGCGTCGCCCTGGCGCCCGGCGCGGTAGAGGGCGAGGGCCAGCAGCCGCCATGCCTCCTCGCGCAGCGGGTTGGCGGCGGCGTGGGTCTCCAGGTCCGGGACGGCCTCGGCGGCCGATCCGAGCCGCAGCAGGGCCCCGGCGCGGTGCTCGACCGCGAGCCGGCGCCGCTCGTCCAGGCGGGCGGCCTCGGCCGCGGCCCACGGCAGGTCGCCGAACTCGGCGTAGGCGGGCCCGCGCCACTCGGCGAGCGCCGCCTCCGCACGGCGGCGCGCCTCCCGCGGATCGGCCGCCGCGAGCTCGGCGGCCTCGTCGATCAGCGCGTCGAACCGCCACGCGTCGACGGCGCCGTCCGGGAGCCGGAGCGCGTACCCCGGCGGCTCGGTGACCAGCACCCGCGCGGGCGTGCGGGGCGGGCGGTCCGGTTCGAGCGCCCGGCGCAGGTGGGACACGAACGACTGGAGGCCGGCGGCGGCGCGCGGCGGGGCCGTGCCCGCCCACAGGTCGTCGACGAGCCTGTCGGCGGGCACCATCCGGCCCCGCGCGGCGACGAGGCGGGCGAGCACGGATCGCTGCCGGTGACCGCCGAGGTCGGCGGCGGTTCCGGCCACCTCGGCCCCGAAGGCTCCGAGAACGCGTACGGCGGGCGACATGTCCCGATCAGCCTAACCGGGACATGTCGCCCGTCTGCGATCACTCCCCCGGTTAGGCGCGGCTGGGTTCGGGACGCCGCTCGGCGGCCGGCGCGGGTGCCGCGCCGCCGTGCAGGTCGATCGCCGGCAGCACCCGGGCGAGCGGCCCCGGCAGCCACCAGTTCGCCCGTCCGAGCAGCGACATCGTGGCCGGCACCAGCACCAGGCGCACGACCGTCGCGTCCAGCGCCACCGCGACCGCGAGCCCGACCCCCATCTGCTTGATCACCAGGCCGGGGTCGGCGGCGAAGCCGAGGAACACCGCCACCATGATCAGCGCCGCACTGCTGATCACCCGGCCGGTCGCGGCGAGCCCGGTGGACACCGAGCCGCGCGCGTCGCCGTGCAGCAGCCACTCCTCCCGGACCCGCGAGAGCAGGAAGACCTCGTAGTCCATCGAGACGCCGAACAGGACGGCGAACATCAGCAGCAGGATGAACGACGACACCGGGACGCTGTGCGGGAGGCCGAGCAGCTCCGCGCCCCACCCCCACTGGAACACGGCCGTGAGCACCCCGTACGCGGCGCCGATCGACAGCAGGTTCATCACCGCGGCCTTCAGCGGCGCCAGCAGCGACCGGAACACGATCATCAGCATCACGAACGACGTCGCCACCACCACGCCGATCACCGGCCACAGCCGGTCCGACAGCACCCGGGACAGGTCCACATAGACGGCGGTCAGCCCGGTGACCTCGGTGTCCGGCGGCAGCACGTCGGCCCGGATCCGGTCGACGAGGCCGGTCACCCGCTCGTCCTGCGGCCCGTAGTCCGGGGTGACGATGATCGCGGCGGCGTCCCCGCGCGGGGAGGCCTGCGGCGGCGCCACGGACGCGACGCCCTCGGTGCCCTCCAGCCGCTCCCGCAGCCCCGGCAGTGCGGCCTCGTCGGTCCTGGTCAGGTCGACGGCGACGACGAGCGGCCCGTTGGCGCCCGCGCCGAAGCCGTCGGCGACCAGGTCGTAGGCCTGGCGGACGGTGTTGGACGTGGGCTCGCTGCTGGCGTCGCTCGGCCACGTCCGCATGCCGAGCGCGGGGGCGGCGAGGGTGAGCATCAGCACAGCGGCGGCGAGCAGCCACGGCCAGGGGTGCCGCCCGACGTGCACGGCCCATCGCCGCACCCGCGGCGACTCCACGGTGATCGCCGCGCCGGGGGCCCGGTCGCGGCGGCGCAGCACCCTGCGTCCGGCGAGGCCCAGCACGGCCGGCAGCAGCGTGACGGCGCTCAGCACGGTCGCCGCGACGACGATGCCGGTGGTGAAGCCCATCGTCATGAACACCGGGATCCGCGACAGCACCAGCCCGCACAGCGCCAGCAGCACCGTGAACCCCGCGAAGATCACCGACAGGCCCGCGGTCGCGATGGCGCGGCCCACCGCCTCGGGGACGTCGAGTCCCTCCGCGAGCCCCTCCCGGTGGCGGGTCAGGACGAACAGGGCGTAGTCGATGCCGACCCCGAGGCCGACCATGGTGGCGAGCGTGGGCGCGGTGGTCGCGACGTCGGTGAACGCGGCCACCAGCGTGATCCCGGACACGCCGACGCCGAGCCCGGCCAGCGCGACGGCGAGCGGCAGCCCGGCCGCCACCACCGACCCGAACGCCAGCAGCAGGATGATCAGGGCCGCCACGATCCCGATCGCCTCGGCGACGCCGCCGGGCGCGGTCACGTTCTCGGGGACCTGGCCGCCGAACTCCACCTGGTAGCCGGCGGCGTCCAGGTTCCGCGTCGCCGACCGCAGCAGGTCGAGGGTCTCCTTGGGCCCGAGGTCGGTGACCGGCACCGAGTACCGGACGGTCACCAGCGCGGTCGCGCCGCCCTTGCCCAGCTGCGCGGGGTCGACGCCGCTCACGTGCGGCAGCCTGCGCAGCTCGGCCGACGCCGCGGCCAGCTTCGCCTGGTCGACCTGCCCCGACTTCGCGTGCACCACGACCCGGGCGTCGGCTCCCGCCAGCGCGGGGAACCTCTCCTCCAGCAGGTCGGTGGCCCGCTGCGAGCCCGTCCCGGCCAGCGTGTAGTTGTCGTGCAGGGCGCCTCCGGCGACGCCGGACAGTCCGGCCATCGCGGCGACGAGCACCAGCCACACCAATATGAACCGCCAGGGCCGCAGGGCGGCGGCCTTCCCCAGGCGGTAGAGCAGACGGGACATGACTTCTCCCCCAGAACGGCATTGTTCGACGCCCTACAGGCTGGCGTCCTCCCCTTGCCGTCCACTTGCCGCCGACTTGCGGACCGCCGACGCGACGTGCGGGCCGCCCGCCCCGGCGCCCGCGATGCCCGTACGCTGGGGGCGTGAGCGAGCTGAACGCCGAGGACGCGAAGATCATCACCCTGGCCAGGTCGGCGCGGGCCCGGACGGGCGCCGCCGAGGGCGCCGCCGTGCGCGACGAGACGGGCCGCACCTACTCCGCCACGAGCGTGGACCTGCCGTCCCTGAGGCTCTCGGCGCTCAAGGTCGCCGTCGCGATGGCCGTCTCCAGCGGCGCCGAGGACCTGGAGGCCGCCGCCGTCGTCACCGCGGCCGATGCGGCCGACCCCGCCGACGTCGCCGCCGTCCGCGACCTCGGCCCGAAGGCCCCGGTCCTGCTCGCCGCCCCCGACGGCAGCGTCCGCGACGTCGTCCGCGGCTGAGACGTCGGGCCGAGGCCGCCGGCGGGATCGGGCCGCGTCAGCGTGACTGGTCGGAGGCCGCCCGGCTCCCGGCGTCCGCGGCCGGGGCTCCGCCTAGCCGCCGCACCAGGACGGTGCCGACCCGGTTGCGGCGCCCCGCGATCGTCTCGGCCTTGAGCGACAGCACGGGGCCGGTCTCGCCGGTGGATGCCTCGCTCGTGGCGACCTCGGCGGTGGAGCCCTCGATGGGGACGCGGCCGAGCGCGTGGGCGAGCAGGCCGCCGACCGTCTCGACCTCCTCGGCGTCGATCTCCACGTCGAACAGCTCGGCGAGGTCCTCGACGGGCAGGCGGGCGGTGACGCGGGCCGCGTCGCCGGAGAGCCAGGTCACCGGCGGGATCTCCACGTCGTACTCGTCGGCGATCTCCCCGACGATCTCCTCCAGGATGTCCTCGATGGTGACCAGGCCCGCGGTGCCGCCGTACTCGTCGATGACGATCGCGACGTGGATCTGCCGGGCCTGCATCTCGCGCAGCAGCTCGTCGATCGGCTTGCTGTCGGGGACGTAGGTGGCGGGCCGCATGACCGAGTCGACCGTCTCGACCGACTCGCTCTCGCGGTGCTCCTGGCTGCGCCGGACGACGTCCTTGAGGTAGGCGATGCCGACCACGTCGTCCTCGTTCTCGCCGACCACGGGGATGCGGGAGAAGCCGCTGCGCAGCGCCAGCGACATCGCCTGCCGCAGGGTCTTGGTGCGCTCGACGAACACGATGTCGGTGCGCGGCACCATCACCTCGCGGACGAGGGTGTCGCCCAGCTCGAACACCGAGTGGATCATCTCCCGCTCGACCGGCTCGATCAGGCTGCGCTGCTCGGCGAGGTCGACCAGGTCGCGCAGCTCCGCCTCGGAGGCGAACGGGCCCTCCCGGAACCCCTTGCCCGGTGTGAGGGCGTTGCCGAGCAGGATCAGCAGCCGGGGCAGCGGCCCGAACACCCGGGTCACCGGGTGGATCACGGCGGCGCCCGCCAGCGCGATCCGGTCGGCGTGCTGGATGCCGAGGGTGCGCGGCCCCACCCCGATCACCACGTAGCTGACGACGATCATGACGGCGGCGGCGGTGACGTAGGCGCGCCACGTCTCGTCCAGCCAGGAGATGCACAGGTCCGCGACGATCACGGTGGCGACCAGCTCGCAGCCGATCCGCAGCAGCAGGACCATGTTGACGTAGCGGGCCGGGTCGGCGACGACCTCCGCCAGCCGCCTGGCGCCGCGGCGCCCCTCCCGGACGGCCTCCTCGACCGTGACGCGCGACACCCGGGCGAGCGCCGTCTCGGTGCCGGCCAGCAGGCCCGCCATGAAGACCAGGCCCACCGCCAGGGCGGACAGCCACGCCTGCGCGGTGCTCATCAACCGCCGCGTTTCTCCCGCCAGGAGCCGAGGAGCTCCGCCTGCAGGCCGAACATCTCCCGGTGCTCCTCCGGCTCGGCGTGGTCGTAGCCCAGGAGGTGCAGGATGCCGTGCGTGCACAGCAGCTCCAGCTCCTCCGCGGTGCTGTGCCCGGCCTCCCGCGCCTGCTTCTCGGCGACGGCGGGGCACAGCACGACGTCGCCGAGGAGCCCCGGGTCGGTCTCGCCGTCCTCGTCGGCGCCGCCGGACATGTGCCCGGGACGCAGCTCGTCCATGGGGAACGACAGCACGTCGGTCGGGCCCGGCTCGTCCATCCACTTCTCGTGCAGCTCGGTCATCGCGGCCTCGTCGACCAGCAGCACCGACAGCTCGGCCAGCGGATGGACGCGCATCCCGTCGAGGACGTGCCGGGACAGGTCGGCGATGGCCTTCTCGTCGACCTCGGCGCTCGACTCGTTCAGCACCTCGATGCTCACTGCCGCCCCCGCTTGCGGGGGCCGCCGCGCGCCGCGCCCTGCTTGATCTGCGGCACCTGCTTCTCGTCGTGCCGGTTGTAGGCGTCGACGATCTCGGTGACGAGCTTGTGCCGCACGACGTCGCGGCTGTCCAGCCGGGAGAAGTGGATGTCCTCGACGCCGTCCAGGATCTCCTGGACGACGCGCAGCCCGCTCAGGTGCCCGTTCGGCAGGTCGACCTGGGTGACGTCGCCGGTCACCACGACCTTCGACCCGAACCCGAGCCGGGTGAGGAACATCTTCATCTGCTCGGGCGAGGTGTTCTGCGCCTCGTCCAGGATGATGAACGAGTCGTTCAGGGTCCTTCCGCGCATGTAGGCCAGGGGGGCGACCTCGATGGTGCCGGCGGCCATCAGGCGCGGGATCGAGTCGGGGTCGACCATGTCGTGCAGCGCGTCGTAGAGCGGGCGCAGGTACGGGTCGATCTTCTCGTAGAGCGTTCCCGGCAGGAAGCCGAGCCGCTCGCCCGCCTCCACGGCGGGACGCGTCAGGATGATCCGGTTGACCTTCTTGTCCTGCAGGGCGCGGACGGCCTTGGCCATGGCCAGGTACGTCTTGCCGGTGCCGGCGGGACCGATGCCGAACACGATCGTGTGCTTGTCGATCGCGTCGACGTACCGCCGCTGGTTCAGCGTCTTCGGGCGGATGGTCCGGCCCCGGCTGGACAGCACGTCCAGGGTGAGGACCTCCGCGGGACGCGCGCCGCCCTCGCCGCGCAGCATCGCCAGGCTGCGCTCGACGGCGTCGGGGGTGAGCTGGGTGCCGCCCTTCAGCAGTTCGAGCATCTCGGTGAACAGCCGGGAGACGAGGTCGGTCTCGCCCTCCGGGCCGGTCACGGTGATCTCGTTGCCGCGGACGTGGATGTCGATGTCGGCGCCGAACGCGTGCTCGATCGCGTGGAGCAACTCATCCCGGGAGCCCAGCAGGCTCACCATCGAATGGTCGTCCGGCACCACGATCTTGATCTGCGAGCGCGAGCCTGTCCGGTCGTCGCGCCCCGTGCGGGTTGCCCTCGCGTGAGTTGATTCGACCATCAGCCGGGCCTTGCGGCCTGTCGGACCTGCCTTCTGTCTGCTGCGGGTGTCCAGGTGTACCGGTTCCATCGTACTGGCGACCCCCGACACGCCGCCGCCGCATTTCCGGCGCGGCGGCCTGCTCAGCCGGGCGGCCAGTTCAGGCCACGCCCGCCCAGCACGTGGGCGTGCGCGTGGAACACCGTCTGGCCCGCCTGGGAACCGGTGTTGAAAACGACCCGGTAGCCGGTCTCGGCGACGCCCTCGTCGACGGCGACCTGGTGGGCCTCGCGCACCAGCTCGGCGAGCAGCTCGGCGTCGGAGTCGGCCAGCTCACCGACCGTCGGGTGATGGTCACGCGGGATGACCAGCACGTGCGTCGGCGCCTGCGGGTTGATGTCGCGGAACGCCACCGTCCCCGCCGACTCGCGGACGATCGTGGCGGGCACGTCCCCGGAAACGATCTTGCAGAACAGGCAGTCGGTCATCTGTCTCCCCTCGCGGCGGTCCGCGACCACCCCGAAATCCTATCGGGACCGGCGCGGGCGTGGATCACGACCGCCCGGGCCGGACCGGGTTCTCATCGATCAACTCCCGGTAGCGGTCGGCATTTCGACCGGCCACTGGCTAAGGTTGTCACCTCAGGCGTAACCCCCTGGTTCGCAAGGCGTTGCGGCACATCTCGCCCCGGCGGGAACGCTCGACCACGTCGGTCGGACGCGACCGTCCGAATGGACGGCGGGGGGCCGGCAAAGGCGGCGGATAGGTGACCGAGGCAAACCAGGACATGCCCTTTCGTAAACCGAACGACGAGGGTGCGCGTCCAACTGACGTGACCGAGACCCTCGTGGCCAGGGGCACGGCGGGCGCGGTGGCCGCCGCCTGGGACGCCGATCAGGCGGTGACCGCCCTCTACAGCGCCAACTACCGTTCGCTGGTGCGCCTGGCGGCGATGCTGGTCCGGGACGCGGGGACGGCCGAGGAGGTCGTGCAGGACGCGTTCGTCGCGATGCACGGCGGCTGGCGCCGGCTGCGCGATCCGGACAAGGCCCTGTCGTACCTGCGCCAGTCGGTGGTCAACCGGTCGCGATCGGTGCTCCGGCACCGCGCCGTCGTCGAGAAGTACGCCCCCAAGGGCCTGCCCGACGCGCCGAGCGCGGAGGCCGGGGCCATCGGAGAGCTGGAACGCTCGGCGGTGATCGACGCGCTGTCCCGGCTCCCCGCCCGCCAGCGGGAGGCGCTCGTCCTTCGCTACTACGCCGATCTGTCCGAAGCGGAGATCGCCAGCGCGATGGGCATCTCCCGCGGCGCCGTGAAGAGTCATACGGCGCGCGGCATGACCGCGCTACGCAACGTCCTGGAGCAGTTCTCATGACCACCGACCCCCACGACGAGCACGGCGAGATCCTCCGCCGCGCCCTGCACGCGGAGGCGGACTCGGTCAACCCCGCGGGCGACGGCCTGGAACGCATCCGGGCCCGTGTCGCCGACGGCCGGCGCCACCGGTTCGGACGTTTCGGCCCCGCGCACTTCGGGTTCGACCGGTTCACCGTGAACTGGGCGCGCCCCCTCCTCGCCGTGGCCGCGGCCGTGCTGATCGCCGCCCTGGGCGTGACGGCGCCGCAGACGATCGACCTGATCCAGCAGTCGGTCGGCAGCAACAGCCAGTCCGGCGACGGGGACGACGACGTCGCCGGGGACCGCACCGGCCCGGGGATCGATCCCGAGTTCCCCGTCCCGTCGTCGCCGGGCGGCAGCGCGTCCGGCGAGCCGAGCACCTCGGAGACGCCGAGCAGCAGTTCCTCGCCGGGCCTGTCGTCGTGCCGCATCCCCTCGCCGGGCGCCTCGGCCGGCTCGACCGCCACGCCGACCCCGGCGACCACGCCCTGCCCGAGCGAGACCCCGACGCAGGCGCCGCCCACCACGCCGGCTCCGCCCACCTCCACGACGCCCGAGCCGCCGAGCAAGCCGACCGAGCAGCCGACGCCGTCCGAGACGAGCGAGCCCGCGAAGACCACCGAGCAGGGCGCCGCCACCACGCCGTGACGGCGCCGGCCGGTGCTACCAGCGGCCGGTGGCGGCCAGCAGCACGCTGGCCGCCGCGACGCCCGCCGTCGAGGTGCGCAGGACGGTCGGGCCGAGCCGCGCGGTGCGCCCGCCCGCGGCGGCGAAGCGTTCCAGCTCGTCCTCGCTGATCCCGCCCTCGGGGCCGACCACGAGGACGATGTCGCCCCGCGCGGGCGGCCGCACGGCGCTCAGCGGCGCCTCCGCCTCCTCGTGCAGGACCAGGGCCAGGGACGCGCCGGCGATCCGCCCGGCGACGTCCTCGGTGGACTCCAGCTCCGCCACCGCGGGCAGGCGGCTGCGCCGCGCCTGCTTGCCTGCCTCGCGGGCGGTCGCGCGCCAGCGCCCGAGGGCCTTGTCGCGGCGCTCCGGGCGCCAGCGTGTGACGCAGCGGACCGCCGACCACGGGACGATCTCGTCCACGCCGACCTCGGTCATGGTCTCGACCGCGAGCTCGCCCCTGTCGCCCTTCGGGAGGGCCTGGACGACGACGAGGCGGGGCGCGGGCGGGGGCTCCCGGTGCCGGGCCAGCACGTCCAGCGTGAGGGACGCCCGGTCGGCCGCGGTGACGACGCACTCGGCCAGCAGGCCCTCGCCGTCGGTGAGGTCGACCCGCTCCCCCTGCCGCAGCCGCCGCACGGCCGCCGCGTGCCGGCCCTCGGGCCCGTCCAGCAGGACGCGGTCGCGCTCCAGCGCGTCCGTCCCGGCGAGAAAGACCGGCGGGCTCACCCGGGCCGTCCGGGGGAGGCGGAACCCGGGCCGACGGCGCTCATCGCTGCCACCATGCTCCTCAATCGCCGCGGCGGCCCTCCTGGTAGGCCGCCGCCACCGCGCTTCAGTGCTGGTTGAAGACGTCCTTGAGGCGGGAGAACACGCCGCGCTGCCCGGGGGCGAACCTGCCGGGCGGGCGCTCCTCGCCGCGCAGGACCGCGAGCTGCCGCAGCAGCTCCTCCTGCTCCTCGTCGAGCCTGTTCGGCGTCTCCACGTTGACGTGGATCATCAGGTCGCCGCGGCCGCTCTCGTTGAGGTGCCGGACGCCCCGGTTGTAGAGCGTGATGACCTGCCCCGACTGCGTGCCCGGCTTGATGTCGACGCTCTCGGCGGCGTCCAGCGTCTCGATGGTGACGCTGGTCCCGAGCGCGGCCGCCGTCATCGGGATCTCGACCGTGCAGTGCAGGTCGTCGCCCTCCCGCTCGAAGATCGGGTGCGGCTTCTCCACGATCTCCAGGAACAGGTCGCCGGGCGGTCCGCCGCCCGGGCCGACCTCGCCCTCGCCGGCGAGCTGGATGTGGATGCCGTTCTCCACGCCGGCCGGGATCTTGACCTTGACGGTGCGCCGGGTGCGGACCCGGCCGTCGCCGGAGCACTCGGTGCACGGGTTGCGGATCACCGAGCCGAAGCCGCCGCACGCCGGGCACGGCCGGGCCGTCATGACCTGGCCGAGGAACGAGCGCTGGACCTGCTGCACCTCGCCGCGGCCGTGGCACGTCTCACACGTGTCCGGGTGGGTGCCGGGTGCGCAGCCCGACCCCTCGCAGGTCGTGCAGGCGACCGCCGTGTCGATGGACAGCTCGCGGGTGGTGCCGAACGCGGTCTCGGCGAGGTCGAGCTCGACCCGCAGCGTCGCGTTGCGCCCGCGCCGGGCGCGCGACCGCGGGCCCCGCGAGGTCGCGGTGCCGAAGAAGGCGTCCATGATGTCGCTGAACGGGAAACCGGCGCCGCCGAACCCGCCGGCGCCCGCCCCGCCCGCGGACGCGAAGGGGTCCGCGCCGAGGTCGTACATCTCGCGCTTCTTGGGGTCGGAGAGCACCTCGTAGGCCTGGGTGATCTCCTTGAACCGCTCCTGGGTCTCCGGATCCGGGTTGACGTCCGGGTGGAGTTCCCGCGCGAGCCGGCGGTAGGCCTTCTTGACCTCGTCGGCGCTGGCGTCCCGCCGGACGCCCAGGGTCGCGTAGTAGTCGTTCGCCACTTACGACCCCGCCAGGATCTGTCCCACGTAGCGTGCCACTGCCCGTACCGCTCCCATCGTGCTGGGGTAATCCATGCGTGTCG
Organism: Actinomadura sp. NPDC023710; assembly: GCF_040639875.1. Taxonomy (NCBI): domain Bacteria; kingdom Bacillati; phylum Actinomycetota; class Actinomycetes; order Streptosporangiales; family Thermomonosporaceae; genus Actinomadura; species Actinomadura sp. NPDC023710. Next base: position 59,481 of record NZ_JBFAGB010000043.1, on the reverse strand, counting down.
GCCCGAGCACTCCCAGCCGGGCCAGAGTGAGGTCGCCCACCCCGTAGTCGGCGGCGACGACCGAGGTTGACTTGAGCCCCAGGTCGGGGTTCTCGGTGCCGATCCGCACCGTAACTGTAGAGGAGTCGCCGGTCTCGCCGAGCAGCCGCATGAGGACCACCTGCTCCTCCAGCGCCACCAGCACCTCCCGCAGGCTGGGCGAGAAGTCCACGGCGGCGAGGTTGGCCGCCCCGGCGAAGACGATCTTCTCCTCGTGCTTCTCGACGAGCGTTTCCAGCAGCACCGACAGGACCGCCGCCGCGACCGGCCGCTCGTCCGGGCCCACCCTGTCGGGCAGGTCCGCCACGGCCGCCGGGACCTCGCCGAGGCCGAGCCCGTCCAGGCACGTGTTGAGCAACGCCCGCAGGTGCCCGATCGATTCCTCGGAGATCTGCCCGGTCTCGATGACGCGCTGCTCCACCCGCCCGGTGTTGGTGATCAGGACGAGCAGCAGCCGCCCCTCCGCCACCGGGACCAGCTCCACGTGCCGCACCGCCGAGCGGGTCAGCGACGGGTACTGCACCACCGCGACCTGCCGGGTCAGCTGCGCGAGCAGCCGCACCGTCCGGCCGACGACGTCGTCGAGGTCGTAGGCCCCGGACAGGAACGTCTCGATGGCGCGGCGCTCGGCGACCGACAACGGCTTGATCGTGGACAGCCGGTCGACGAACAGCCGGTAGCCCTTGTCGGTGGGGACGCGCCCGGCGCTGGTGTGGGGCTGGGCGATGTAGCCCTGCTCCTCCAGCACCGCCATGTCGTTGCGGATGGTCGCGGGCGAGACTCCGAGGTTGTGCCGGTCGGCCAGCGCCTTGGAGCCCACCGGCTCGTTGGTGGAGACGTAGTCCTCGACGATGGCGCGCAGGACCGCGAGTTTCCGGTCGTCCAGCACGATGTCACCTCCTTCGTCCGGCCGGTCCGCTACTGGCACTCCATGCTTTCGAGTGCCAAGTCTACGGCCCGGAAGGCTCGGCTGGAGCGCCCCCGCACTCTCCGCACGGCTGCGTGATCCTATCCGGCCGGGGAACCGGCGCCACGCCGAGGAACGCGGGGCGGCGCCGCGCGGGCGCCCCGCCCGGTTAATGTGCGGATCTGTGCGGAGTAAGAACTACGGAAACGACGTGCTGGGCGGCGACTGGCGCAGGCCCCGCAAAGGACAGATCCCCGAGGTCCCCGCCGAGCCGGGCCTGGTCGCCGAGGATCCCGGCAGCGGCTTCTGCGGCGCCGTGGTCGGCTGCGACAAGTTCGGCGTCACGCTGGAGGACCGGTTCGGCAAGCGCCGGGTGTTCCCGCTGACCAAGTCCGGATTCCTCATCGACGGCAAGCCGGTCACCCTCGTCCGGCCGACCGCCGCGCCCGCGGGCCCGGCGCGGTCCGCCTCGGGCTCGATCGCCGTCCGTGGCCTGCGGGCGCAGGTCGCCAAGGAGAGCCGCATCTACGTGGAGGGGCTCCACGACGCCGAGCTGGTCGAGAAGATCTGGGGCCACGACCTGCGCGTCGAGGGCGTCGTCGTCGAGTACCTCGAAGGCGTGGACGACCTGCCCGCCATCGTCGAGGAGTTCGCCCCCGAGGAGGGACGGCGCCTCGGCGTCCTGGTCGACCATCTCGTGGAGGGGTCCAAGGAGTCGCGGATCGCCGCCCAGGTCACCTCGCCGTACGTCCTCGTCGCCGGCCACCCCTTCATCGACATCTGGGAGGCCGTCAGGCCGGCGGCCGTCGGCATCCGCGCCTGGCCCCGCATCCCCCGCGGCATCCCGTGGAAGGAGGGCGTGATCGCCGAACTCGGCTGGGGCGACGACACGCGCGCCGCCTGGAAACGCATCCTCGGCTCGGTGAACGCCTACACCGACCTGGAACCCGCCCTCCTCGGCCGCGTAGAAGAACTCATCGACTTCGTGACCGTGCCTTCCCAGGGGTAGCGCCCCCCTGGAACCCCCCGTCACGAGCCGGGCGGCCTACAGGCGCCCAGAGCGCCTTCCAGCCACCCGACCCGAGGCCGACGTTCAGGCTTCCCTCTCTGCCGGGGGGCGGGGTCGCTGGTCAGGTCAGGGCTCGGACTACGGCGTCGGCCAGGAGGCGGCCCTTGAGGGTGAGGACGGCTCGGCCCTGCTCGTAGGGGGCGGGCTCGATCAGCCCGTCGCGCACCGCTCTGCGGGCGGCATCGTCGTCCAGGAGGTGGGCGGGGCAGCCCTGGGCGAGGCGCAGTTCGAGCATGACGCGTTCGATGTGCCGGTCCTCGTCGGTGAGGATCTCCCGGGCGTGGGCGGGGGTGGTGCCCTCGGCGAGACGGGCGGCGTAGGCGGCGGGGTGCTTGACGTTCCACCAGCGGGTTCCGCCCACGTGGCTGTGGGCGCCCGGGCCGACGCCCCACCAGTCGGCGCCCGTCCAGTAGAGCATGTTGTGCCGGCAGGCGGCGCGCGGGTCGGCGGCCCAGTTGGAGATCTCGTACCAGTGCAGGCCGTGGCCGCTGAGCAGCTCCTCGGCGATCAGGTAGCGGTCGGCCATGGCGTCGTCGTCGGGGGCGGTCAGTTCACCCCGCCTCACTTGCGCCGCCAGCCTGGTGCCCTCCTCGACGATGAGCGCGTAGGCGGACACGTGGTCGGGCTCTGCCGCCAGGGCCGCTTCCAGGGAGCCTCTCCAGTCGTCGTCGGTCTCCCCTGGCGTTCCGTAGATGAGGTCGAGGTTGATGTGCTCGAAGCCCGCCTTGCGCGTCCACTCGACGACCTGCGGGACGCGTCCGGGCGTGTGCGCGCGTTCCAGGACGGCCAGGACGTGCTCGCGAGCGCTCTGCATGCCGTAGGAGACGCGCGTGAACCCGGCCTCGCGGAGCTTGCCTATGGACGCCTCGTCCACCGACTCGGGGTTGGCCTCGGTGGTGACCTCCGCGCCCGGGGCCAGCCCGAACTCGACGTCGATCGCGGACAGGACCCGGCCCAGGTCGTCCGGCGCGAGGAGGGTCGGTGTGCCGCCGCCCACGAAAACCGTCTCCACGGGCAGATCCACGTCCCCGAGCACTCGCCGGGCCATGCGGACCTCGCGGATCGCGGTGTCGGCGTAGGAGTCGCGGCTCGCCCCCGGACCCAGCTCCGTCGCCGTGTAGGTGTTGAAGTCGCAGTACCCGCACCGGGTCACGCAGAAGGGCACGTGCACGTAGAACGCGAACGGGCGCTTTCCGAGCCCGTGCAGGGCACTGCCGGGCAGCGCACCGTCGGCCGGTACGGGGTCGCCATCAGGAAGGGTCGAGGGCACCTTCCAAGTCTGCCCCGCTCCGCCGCCTGCTTCGACCGGGCCGGTCAGGCGTCCCCGAGCTTGTCGCGGAGCCAGTCGGGGATGTGCTCGGCCGAGCGGGGGAAGCGGTCGAGGTCCTGGACGTAGGCGGACGAGGCCAGCGGCGGGGTGAAGTCGGGCTCGCCGTCGTAGTCGAACTCGGCGCTGAAGTGGCCGGAGCGCTCGACCTGGAGGCGCGCGGTGAACCAGGCGCCCTTGCCGGACCGGTACATGACGCGGCGCAGCTCGTCCATCTTCCCGACGGCCTGGCCCGGGGGCAGGGCCGTGCGGCGCCCGCCGTCGGGGCCCTCGACCTCGAAGGAGGCGCTGTCGATGCCGACCGTCGCGCGGAACTCGAAGTCGAGCCGCTGCCAGCCCGCGGGGGCGGCCGAACGCAGCGCGCGCACGGCGCCGTTCACCGTCTCCCGTTCCTTCTCGGAACGCAGAACCTGCTCGGGGTGGGTCACGCTGCCTCCGCGAGGTCGGCCGGTTCGGTAGATCAAGGCACCGTACCCGTCCGACCGTACCGGCACCGGCGCCCGCGCCGAGCAGCCGCCGCCGTGTCGCGGCCGACCGGCGCGACTTCGGCCGCCGACCGCCTGAGGAGCCGCAACGAATACGGATAAGGTCGTCCGGATGCGAAATGTGGGTGCGACCGGCCGGGGACGAGTGCCCGCCCGGGTGCTGCTGCGCGGCGAGCCGGACGGCTGGCACTGGGTGCTGGTGGACGACGCGGGCGCCGAGCGGCGCTCGGACTTCACCGGCGCGGGGACGCGCTGGTCCGCGGGCGGCCGGTCCGACCCCGAGCCGGCGTGGTGGCGCCGCAGGCTCGCCGAGACGGCCGACGGGCTGCGGGAGGCGGTCGCCGAGCGGCTGACCGACGCGACGTTCCGCGAGTTCGGCACCGAGGCCGCGATCACCTGGTTCGCGGTCGCGGAGCCCGTCGAGTGGGAGGGCATCGTCACCCTCCGGGAGGCCGACCCGGCGCGGTTCCCCGGCCGGGTGCCGCCGTTCGTGGTCACGCTGGAGCCGGGGCGCGGGGCGCTGCTGCCGGACGCGAGCCTGCTGTTCTCCACCCGCGCCGCGGACGCCTGGACGACCCTCGCCGCGGTCGCGGAGCGCTGCGGCACCCTCCCGCCGAAGTCGTCGTTCCTGTGCGGGTGGGCCGGGCACCGCAGCGTCCGGGTGGGGCGCGGGTCGCTGGCGCTGTCGACCGGCCGGGGCGAGGACGGCGTCGAGCGGCTCGCGCAGATCTGCGGGACGCGGGCGCCCGGCTGGAGCGGCAACCCCGAGATGCGGTTCCGGCTCGACGGCGTCGACCTGCTCGACGAGCCCGCCGGCGACGTCGTCGCGCTGCTGCGGGAACTCGACCACGAGATCGTCAGGCGCGGCCGCTCCGTCCGGCTGGCGGCCTCCGGGCTCACCCTCCACGCGCCCGACGGGGCGGACGAGGCGGAGCGGTTCACCGGTGTGTCCCTGGGGGTGCCGGCGGCGCTGTCGCCGCTGTGGGCCGGTTCCTGAACCCTGACGCACACGGAGCCGACACCCACGGGGGACCGCGCCGTCACCGGAACGCAACCGCGGCCGCCTAGGTTCCCCGATCATGAGAAGCCGCGCGCGCCATGCCGTGCTCGCCGTGACCGGTGCAGTCCTCGCCGGCGCTCCCCTCGCCCTCACCGCCTCCCCAGCCCACGCCGCCTCCCCCACCCGCTCCGCCGGGTCTCCCGGCACGATCAACGTCCACCGCGGCGGCCCCGCCCGGTCGCTGCCGTTCACCGCCCGCCGGGACGGGGAGGCGGTGATCTCCTTCACCGCGTCCGCCCCGGGCGTCTCCTGGGTCCGCGGGGGCGCCGAGTCGGCCGTCGTGTCGATCGCCGTCGACGGGCGCCATGTGACCGACCTCGTCGTCCCCTCCTCCGACCCGATCCCCCGCAGCCTCGGGCTCGGGCGCGTCGGGAAGGGACGCCATAAGGTGACGCTGCGGTTCGCCGAGGGCAGCGCGCCCGCCGCAAGCCGCGTCACGCTCCGGCGCCCCGCGGTCCGCATGCCGGAGGCGGACGCGCTCGCCCTGCGCCATGCGCCCGTCGTCGTCGGGCGGACGGGCTGGCCGTTCGGCGACCCCTACCAGAACGCGACCACAGACACCCCCCTGGTCGCCTGGCACGAGACCCGCCCCGCCGCCACCCCCGGACACAAGATCATCGAGTACTCGGTGGTGTGGAGCAACGAGGACGGCGGCACCGACACGCCCGCGCTGATGGCCCGCTGGGGCCGGACGACCGACATCGAGTGGATCTACCGGGTCGAGGTCGACGCGTCCGGCAGGCGCGTGGACGGCACCGCCGTCTACCAGGCCCCGATGCACCTGACCCTGAAGTTCACGGGCCGCTACGAGGGCGACCACCCCCTGCTGCAGACCTGCACGCAGAACAACAACATGTGCGACGTGATCTCGCCGGACCCGCCGCTGCGCTTCCTGCTGGACGCCGCCGGGACGCGCCCGGACGGCCGGGCCCGCGAGGTCGTCATGGACCGCGAGCCGTGGACCTACCGGATCGCGGCGCAGGAGATGGTCCGCGAAAGGAAGATCGAGAACCCGTCCGATCCGGCGACGCGCGAGGTCGGCGACCAGCGGACGTACCTGTTCGTGGAGTTCGCGAAGACGACGGGCGCCGCGACCGGGTCCGGGTCGGTGCCCGGGGTCGCGCTCGGGGTGCGGCTGAAGTCCGACCCGTCCCGGCTGTACCGCTCCGACCACGACGAGCCGACCTGGTCCATCGACCGTGACGGCGCCGTCGCCACCACCGTCGAGCTGCCGGAGGGGACGAGGGTCTCCGACATCGCGGGCATCGAGGCCCTTCGCCGTCCCACCGGTACCGGGGACAACGGCGCCCCGGCCACGGTGACGTCCATCAACCGCGGGTTCTTCCTGGACGACTCGTTCCTGCCGCAACCCTCGTCGGTCGAGTGGAAGGGCTCGGTCACGCTCACGCAGGCGAACCCGTCCGCCGTCCTCTGGCGTCCCTGACACCTCACCAGGCACCGCAGCCGGGCCCGTGGCGCGAATCGGCCACGGGCCCTTGTTCATAGGGAACCTGGGCGAACTCCACGCGCGTCCAAGGAGTCATACACTTCGCCAATAACTCGCATAGCGACCCCGGAGAGGACGTCCGCCATGGCCTACGGGCACCCCCCGTCGCCCGGCCAGGGACAGCAGCCCCAGTGGCAGCAGCAACAGACCCCCTGGCAGCAGCCCGGCAACGCCTGGCAGCAGCCACAGCAACCCCAGGGCGGCATGGGCTGGCAGCAGCAGCCCCCGGGCGGGGACAACCCCCAGGGCGGACACGACACCGCCCAGATACCCGGCCATTTCGGCCCCGTCACCGACGACGAGAAGACGTGGTCGCTGATGGCGTACGTCGGGCAGTTCCTCGTCGGCGCGATCGCCCCGGCCGTCGTCTACCTGGGCAAGGCCCGCTCGCCGTTCGTGCGCAGGCACGCCGCGCAGGGCCTCAACATGGGCGTCGCCGCCATCGCCGTGTGGTTCGTCTTCGGCCTGCTGTCGCTGGTCGCCGACTTCCTCATCTGGGTGCCGCTGCTGTTCACGGCCGTGGAGATGTTCTTCCTGGTGTACGCGGGCAGGGCCGCCAACCGCGGCGAGTTCCGGCGCGTCCCCTCCGCGGTGGCCTGGCCCCTTGTGAAGTAACGGCTACTTCTTGCCCTTGTCGGCGTCGCCGCCCCCGGTCGAGAGGGCGGCGACGAAGGCCTCCTGCGGGACGTCCACCCGCCCGATGGTCTTCATCCGCTTCTTGCCCTCCTTCTGCTTCTCCAGCAGCTTGCGCTTGCGGGAGATGTCGCCGCCGTAGCACTTGGCGAGGACGTCCTTGCGGATGGCGCGGATGTTCTCGCGGGCGATGATGCGGGCCCCGACCGCGGCCTGGATCGGCACCTCGTACTGCTGCCGCGGGATCAGCTCCTTGAGCTTGGCCGTCATCATCAGGCCGTACTCGCGGGACTTGTCCTTGTGCACGATCTGGCTGAAGGCGTCCACCGACTCGCCCTGCAGCAGGATGTCGACCTTCACCAGGTCGGACTCCTGCTCGCCGCTGGGCTCGTAGTCGAGCGAGGCGTACCCGCGCGTCCTCGACTTCAGCTGGTCGAAGAAGTCGAAGATGATCTCGGCGAGCGGCAGCGTGTAGCGGATCTCGACGCGGTCCTCCGACAGGTAGTCCATGCCGAGCAGCACGCCGCGGCGGCCCTGGCACAGCTCCATGATCGCGCCGATGTGCTCGGACGGGGACAGCAGCGTCGCCTTCACCACCGGCTCGTACACCGCCCCGATCTTGCCCTCGGGGAACTCGCTGGGGTTGGTGACGACGTGCTCCGACCCGTCCTCCATCACGACCCGGTAGACCACGTTCGGCGCGGTCGAGATCAGCGACAGACCGAACTCGCGCTCCAGCCGCTCCCGGACGATCTCCATGTGCAGCAGGCCGAGGAAGCCGCAGCGGAACCCGAACCCGAGCGCCGCCGACGTCTCCGGCTCGTAGACCAGCGCGGCGTCGTTCAGCCGCAGCTTGTCGAGCGCGTCGCGCAGCTCGGGGTACTGGTCGCCGTCCATCGGGTAGAGACCGGAGAACACCATCGGCTTCGGGTCGCGGTAGCCGCCGAGCGACTCGGGGGCCTGCCGGGACGCGCCGGTCACGGTGTCGCCGACGCGCGCCTGCCGGACGTCCTTCACCCCGGTGATCAGGTAGCCGACCTCGCCGACGCCGAGGCCCTGCACGGGCTTGGGCTCGGGGGAGATCACGCCGACCTCCAGGGTCTCGTGCGCGGCCCCGGTCGACATCATCAGGCTCTTCTCGCGCCGCGACAGGCGCCCGTCGATGATCCGGACATAGGTGACGACGCCCCGGTAGGTGTCGTACACCGAGTCGAAGATCAGCGCCCGCGCGGGGCCGTCGGGGTCCCCGACCGGCGCCGGCACCTCATCGACGATCTTGTCGAGCAGCTCGCGGACGCCCTCGCCCGTCTTGCCGGACACGCGCAGCACGTCCGAGGGGTCGCACCCGATGATCCCGGCCAGTTCCTCGGCGTACTTCTCCGGCTGCGCCGCCGGGAGGTCGATCTTGTTGAGAACGGGGATCAGGTGCAGGTCGGCCTCGAGCGCCAGATAGAGGTTGGCGAGCGTCTGCGCCTCGATGCCCTGCGCCGCGTCCACCAGCAGGACCGCGCCCTCGCACGCCGCGAGCGAGCGCGACACCTCGTAGGAGAAGTCGACGTGGCCCGGGGTGTCGATCAGGTTGAGGACGTGGTCGACGCCGCCGGCCGTCCAGGGCAGCCGGACCGCCTGGCTCTTGATCGTGATGCCGCGCTCGCGCTCGATGTCCATGCGGTCGAGGTACTGTGCGCGCATCTGGCGCTCCTCGACCACGCCGGTCAGCTGCAGCATCCGGTCCGCGAGGGTCGACTTGCCATGGTCGATGTGCGCGATGATGCAGAAGTTGCGGATGATCGCGGGATCGGTCTTGTCGAGCTGGGGCGCTGGCACCGGGGTCCGTTCGCAATGCTCACAGGTGGACAGGGTTCTGTGCCTCCATGGTCCCATGTCCTGCGCGATGCTCCGTGCACGGTCCGGTTTGGGACCGGGCCCGGAGATTGGTAAGCTGTGCGACTGCGTGTGGCGTAGCGTCGTGCCCCGGGGGCACCGTCCCGCCCCCGTTCAGACATTTCGTCAGCGCCTGCCGATACGCGCAGGCCCAGGATCGCGACCAAGCTGAGGCTCTACGACGTGGCTAACATCAAGTCCCAGATCAAGCGCAACAAGCAGAACGAGAAGGCTCGCCTGCGCAACAAGGCCGTCAAGTCCGAGCTGAAGACGGCGATCCGCAAGTTCCGCGTCGCCGCCGAGGCCGGCAACGTGGACGACGCCGTCGCCGCGCAGCGGTTCGCCGCACGCAAGCTGGACAAGGCCGTCAGCAAGGGCGTCATCCACAAGAACCAGGCCGCCAACCGCAAGTCGGCGATCGCCAAGCAGGCCGCCGCCCTGCAGGCCAAGTAAGAGCCGCACGCCCGGGGCCGGCCGCGCGCCGGCCCCGACGCATGTCCATGGACGAGCGCCGCGCGGTCAAGATCTCCAAGTATCTCGCCAAGCACCTGCGGCACCGCCCCGAGCGGATCGGCCTCACGCTCGATCCCGAGGGGTGGGCGGACGTCACCGCCCTGCTCTCGGCCGCCGCCGCCCACGGGTTCGCGCTCACCCGCGCCGAACTCGAACACGTGGTGGCGGTCAACGACAAGAAGCGCTACGAGCTCGCCGGGAACCGGATCCGGGCCGTCCAGGGCCACTCGGTCCCCGTCGCACTGAACCTGCCGGTGACGCCGCCGCCGGAACTGCTGTTCCACGGCACCGTGCGCCGTTCCGTCGACCCCATCCTGCGGGAGGGGCTGCTGCCCATGGGGCGGCACGACGTCCACCTGTCCCCCGACCGCGAGACGGCCCGGCGGGTCGGCGCCCGGCGCGGCGCCCCCGTCGTGCTGACCGTCCAGGCCGGGCGGATGGCGGCCGACGGTCACGCGTTCCGCGTCAGCGCGAACGGCGTGTGGCTGGTCGACGCGGTTCCGCCGGCATATCTGAGCGAATGACCTCCGCGGCGGCCCAGTCGGGGACGTGCCGGACCCATTCGGGCCCCTCCTTCGGCCCGAACAGGTACCGGTGCGGGACGATCTCGCGAATGGCGCGGTGCACGTCCAGCCGGTCGTCGATCATGTGGGTGATCCCGAGTTCCGCGCAGTGCCGGGCCTTGTCCTGCCGCTTCCGGCAGAACCGCACGTTGCTCCGCGGAAGGCCCGTCCGCCCGTAGAAATCGTGGTGGTCGAGCCAGGCCAGCGTCCTTTCCCGGATCCGGTCTCCGCACTTGGAGATGATCCACGCCCGTCCCCCGAACGCCTCGATCAGGCCGGGCAGCACCTCGTAGACGCCGTCCGTCGCGGGGGACGCGAGGGCTTCCTCGAAGCTCCCGTCGAGGAACACGGTGTCGTCCTCACCGGGAGCCATGAGCCCGCCATGGATGACCCGGCCGAAGTCGACGCCGAGCCGCGGTTCGATGTTCATGTCCCCACCCTCGGCCCGAACCTCCTAAAGCAGAACTATCAATCGCCTCCATAGCTATAGTCCGTAGCTATGGATCTGAGCCGCCTGTCCACGGACGCGCTCGCCTCGTTCGCGGTCTTCGCCGACCACCTCAACTTCACCCGCGCCGCCGAGGCGCTCCACATCTCCCAGCCCGCCCTCCACGTCAAGGTGCAGAAACTCGGCGACACCCTGGGGCGTCCCCTCTACACGCGGCACGGGCGCCGCCTGGCCCTCACCCCTGCCGGCGAGCAGGTCGCCCGCTTCGCCCGCGACCTCGACGCCCGCATGACGGCGTTCCTCGCGGACGTCCGCGGCACGTCCCCCTCCCGCGTCCCGGCCCTGGCCGCCGGCGAGGGCGCCTACCTCTACCTCCTCGGCGGCGTCGTCCGCCCCGGCGTCCGCCTGATCAACGGCGACCGCGCCCGCACGCTCGCCGCCGTCCGCACCGGCCGCGCCGACCTGGGCGTCGCCGTCCTCGACGTGCTGCCCGCCGACATCACCGCCGTCCCGCTGGCGTCCTACCCCCAGACGCTCGTCATGCCGGACGACCACCCCCTCACCGCGAGGCCGCACCTCACCCTCACCGACCTCGCCGGCGCCTCCCTCGTCGTCCCGCCTCCCGACGGCCCGCACCGCATCACCCTCGAACGCGCCCTGCGCGCCGCCGAGGTGCCCTGGTCACTGGCCGTCGAGGCCGCCGGCTGGCCCCTGATGCTGCACTTCGCGTCCCTCGGCGTCGGACTCGCCGTCGTCAACGGCTGCGTCCCCCCTCCCCCGGGCCTGACGGCGCGCGAGATCATCGACCTGCCCGCCGTCCCCTACTACGCTCTCCACCTGCCGGGCAGGGCCGACGACCCCCTCGTCACCGACCTCCTGGCCGCCGTCCGCACATCGCTGAGGAGCACGCCGTGCACTTCGAGACCTCCGTCGACATCGACGCCCCGCCCGAGACCGCCTGGAACCTCCTGAAGGACGTCGAACGCTGGCCCGACATGACCGCCTCGATGGAGCGCGTCGAACTCCTGGACGAGCCCTTCGGCCTCGGCAGCCGGGCCCGCGTCCACCAGCCGAAACTCCCCGCGACCGTCTGGACCGTCACCGCCTTCGACGAGAACAGGACCTTCACCTGGGAGTCCCGCTCCACCGGCGTCACCACGACCGGGGCCCACGAGATCGTCCCCACCGCCGACGGCAGGTCCACCGTCCGCCTCACCCTCGACCAGAAGGGCCCCCTGGCCCCCCTCTTCGCCCTCCTGGCCGGCCGCCTCACCCGCCGCTACGTGACCATGGAAGCGGAGGGCCTGAAGGTCAAGGCCGAACAGCAGCCAACCCCCTGAAGTACCGTCAGGCGCCTGGGCGGAGGCCGGCGAGCATGAGGCCGAGCGTCCGCCGGCGCAGGTCGGCGTCCCAACCCCCGTGCAGGGCGCCCTGACATGCGCTGACCAGGAGCGCCATCACCTCGTCGAGGCGAATCCCCTCGGCGATGGCTCCCGCTTCCTGCCCGCGGACCAGCAGTTCTCCCACCGCATCGCTGAGCGAGCCGAGCGGACCCGTGATCGGCACCTCCATCCCCTCGGCCGCCAGCAGGCTCACGACCGCCCGGTTCGCGGCCGTCCGTTCCACGAGCCGCGCAACGAACTCGAACAGCGCGCCGGCCGGGTCCCCGTGCGAGATGAGCTCCGCCGCATCGTCCGTGACCTGCTGCAACAACCGTTTCATCATGGCCCGCAACAGATCGGATTTCGTCGGAAAGTGCCGGAAGACGGTACCGATCGCCACCCCTGCCCGCCGCGCCACCTCCTCCGTCGACGCGGCCGGCCCGGCGCCTGCGAACACCTCCTCCGCCGCCGCGAGGATCCGCTCCCGGTTGCGCCGCGCATCCGCGCGCATCAGCCTGCCTCCTCCCTGGACAAGATGAGTCCAGACTCATTATGTTCGTTACATGAGTCATCGCTCATCTTAGGAGGCGCCATGCCGACCACACCACGCGAACTGTTCCAGCGGATGCAGGAGTGTTGGCTCAGCCACCCGACCGCCCTCATCGGGGGCCTCCTCACCGACGACGCCGTCGTCGAGACCCCGTTCGCGCCGCCGGGCCGGCCGACCCGATTCGAAGGCAGGCAGCGGTTCCTGGCGTTCGCGGACCCGCAGCGGGCCGCTCTTCCCGTGCGGTTCGACGCCTGCCGCACCATCGCCGTCCACGACACCCGCGACCCGGACACGATCGTGGTGGAGTACGAACTGACCGGCACCAACACCCGGACGGCCAAGCAGTCCACGGCCGCTTTCATCGCCGTCCTCACCGCGCGCGACGGCAAGGTGGCCCTGTGGCGCGAATACCAGAACACCCTGGCCATCATGCACGCCCTCGCCTGACCGCCCCACCACGCACCTGACTACACGCCTGCGGCGCGATCCTCGTTCGTCGGAAGGGGACCGGCGGGTCAGCCGCGGGCGGCGGCGGGTCAGCCGCCGGGGGCGGCGGGTCAGCCGCGGGCGGCGACGATCAGGGCGACGGTCTTCTCCAAGGCGTACGCGGGGTCGGCGGCGCCGCCCTTGACCTCCGCGTCGGCCTCGGCGACGGCGGTCAGCGCCCGCGCGACCCCGTCTCCCGACCAGCCGCGCAGCTGCTTCTGCACCCGATCGATCTTCCACGGCGGCATGCCCAGATCCTTGGCCAGCGCCGCTCCCCGCGCGCCGCGGGGCGCGCCGCCGACCTTCGCCAGTCCGCGCATCCCCTGCGCGAGCGCGCTGACGATCAGGACGGGCGCCACACCCGTCGCGAGGGCCCAGCGGAGCTGCTCAAGGGCCTCGGCGAGCTGCCCCTCGATCGCCTTGTCCGCCACGGTGAAGCCGCTGACCTCGGCACGCCCCCGGTAGTAGCGGGCGATGGCCGCGTCGTCGATCTTTCCGCCGGTGTCGGAGACGAGCTGGCTGCAGGCCGCGGCCAGCTCGCGCAGGTCGTTGCCGACGGCCTCGATCAGCCCCCGCGCGCCGTCCGCCGAGATCTTCCCGCCCGCCTTGCGGATCTCGCCGCGGACGAAGTCGATCCGCTCGCCGGCCTTGGTGACCTTCGGGCATGCGATCTTGCGCGCCTTGAGCTTGGTCAGCCCGTCCACCAGCGCCTTTCCCTTGGCGCCGCCGGGATGGACGGCGACGAGCACGACGTCCTCCGCGGGGGCCTTGGCGTACTTCAGCACCTCGGCCGTCAGGTCCTTGCCCAGATCCTGCGCCGACCGCAGGACGAGCACCTTCCCGCCGCCGAACAGCGACGGCGACGTCAGCTCCGAGATGCGCCCGGGCTCCAGCGCCCCGGGCGCCAGATCGATGACCTCGATCTCCGGATCCCCCGCCCGCATGGACGCGACGACGTCCCCGATCGCCCGCTCCACGAGCAGCTCTTCGTCACCGACGACCAGAATGATGGACTCAACCGACACCCCTGCAGCATGCCACGCCCCACCCGCCCCCGCGCCCAACCACCGGGAACCCTCCGGCGCAACTGGTGAGTGCCCTCCTTGCCGTGGGCTGTACCGCCTGGCCTCGCGCGCCGGATCGCTGGTCAGTGGCGGGGGATGGTCGTGAGGCCGGATCGGGTGCGGGCTATGGCTATGTCGCCTTCCTTGTCGGTGCGGTGGGTCTGGATGTGGAGACGGTGCAGGAGGGCGAGAGTGGCGGCGGACGGGTGGCCGTAGTCGTTGTGCGCTCCGACCGAGATCAGCGCGATGGACGCGTGGGCGGCGGCCAGGAAGGCGGGGTCTTGGCTGCGTGAGCCGTGGTGGGGGACCTTCAGTACCTGGACGTGGGGGACGCCTGCTTGCAGGGCGCGTTGTGCCTCCAGTTCCACGTCGCCGGCCAGGAGGGCGCTGAAGCCCGGTCTGCGGGCGACGAGGACCACGCTCGCGTTGTTGATCGTGGTGCCGTCGTCCTCGGGTGACAGGGCGGGGGCGGTGGTCAGCGGGGCCAGGACGGACAGGGTGAGGTCTCCGACGCGCCATTGCTGGCCGGTCTCGGCCGGGCCGGTCCGGAGGCCGGAGGTGTGGCGGGCCTCGCGGCCCGAGGTGCGGGGCGTGATCAGCACCTCGCGGACGGTACGGCCGTGTCGGACGCCGGAGATGCCGTTGATGTGGTCGGCGTGCGGGTGGGTCAGGACGAGGAGCGGGACATCGGTCACGCCTAGGCGGTGGAGGCAGCGGTCCACCGGGGAGGGGTCGGGGCCCGTGTCCACGACGACGGCCTGGCCGGGGCCGGCCGACAGGGCCAGGGCATCGCCCTGGCCTACGTCGCAGGCGACCATCTGCCAGCCGGGTGGCGGCCAGGAGGGGGCGATGACGCGCAGGGCGATGACGCCGACGAGGACGCCGATCACGGCCGCGGCGGCGATGAGGCGGAGGCGGTGGCTGCGCAGGGCCAGGGCCGCCGCCCCGGCGCCCAGCAGAAGCGTGGTGGCGCCCAGGGCGCCACTGGCCCAGGGGATCGTCGCGTAGGGCAGCGACGCGGCGGTCCGCGCGACCCAGATGATCCAGCCGACGGCCAGGCCGGCGGGCCACACGATCACACGGGCGAGCGGCAGGGAGAGGGGCGCGGTGACCGTGGCGAGGGCGCCCAGGAGGGTGGCCGGGGCGACGGCGGGGGCCGCGAGCAGGTTCGCGAACACGGAGACGACGCCGATCTCCCCGGACAGCATCACCAGGACGGGCGCGACGGCCACCTGGGCGGCGGCCGCGACGGCGAGGGCCGCCGCGAGCGGGCCCGGCATCCGGCGGGCGAGCCGCTCGCGCCAGGGCGGGGCGAGGACGAGCAGGCCGGCCGTCGCGAGGGCCGACAGCGCGAACCCGTAGGAGCGCGCCAGTTCCGGGTCGATGAGCACGAGAAGCAGCACCGCCGCCGCCAGGGCCGGGAGGCCCTGGCGCTGCCGTCCGGTGAACAGGGCCAGGAGGCTGATCAGGCCCATGACGGTCGCCCGGAGGACGCTCGGCTCCGGGCGGGCGACGACCACGAAGGCGCACACCGCGAGGACGGCGACGGGTGGGGCCCGGCGCCGTCCGAGCCCGGCGAGTCGGCACAGCCCGAGGACCGCCCCCGTGACGATCGCCAGATTCGCGCCGGAGACCACGAGGAGGTGGGTGAGCCCGGCGACCCGGAACTCCTCCGCGAGCTCCGGGTCGAGGCGCGAGGCGTCGCCGACGACCATGCCCGGAAGTACCGCGCGCCTGTCGGGCGGAAGCCGCGCCACGGCCGCCCGCAGCTTCGCCCGCACGTGCTCCGCGGCGCGCTGGATCGTGGACGGCGGCCCGAGGACGGTCGGCGGCCCGCGCACGATCACGACCGCGGCAAGCAGATCGCGACCCCGGGGCGGCACGAAACGGCCGCGGAGCCGCACGCGCTGGCCGGGGATCGAGCGGAGCCAGCGGGGATCCGCCGCGATCAGCAGCACCGGGACGCGGACCTCCGTTCGCTCCACGGCCTCCGCACGGGCGCGAAGGATGATCATCGGTCGTCCGTTCCCGGGCTTCGCCTGCGGGTCCCCGGTCACCACGGCCTCGGCCGTCGCGAACCGGCCCGCCCGGGCCAGATCACGCACGGGTCCCGTGCCGACGGCCGTCGTCCGCAGCGCCACCCCGCAGGCCGACGCCGCGGCACACGCCAGGGCCGCTCCGGCGAGAAGCCGCCACGCATCGCCTGGTCGCCGCGCGGCGCCGCCATCCGCCCGCCGTGCGATGGAGAGGAGGTAGAGGGACGCGGC
This sequence comes from Actinomadura sp. NPDC023710, assembly GCF_040639875.1. NCBI lineage: Bacteria > Bacillati > Actinomycetota > Actinomycetes > Streptosporangiales > Thermomonosporaceae > Actinomadura > Actinomadura sp. NPDC023710. The sequence goes on along the minus strand of NZ_JBFAGB010000043.1, from coordinate 43,297 downwards.
GGCGGCGGTCGCCGCCAGGCCGTAGATGAGGGGCTGGGGCAGCCCGAGGGTCGCGGCGGCGGCGAGCCAGGTGGCGAGGGCGGGGGCCAGGAGGCGGAGGTCGTGGGTCATACGCGGACCATCGTCTTCAGGTCGGCGAAACGGTGGGCGCCGATGCCGCTGACGTCCTGGAGTTGCTCGACGGAGCGGAAGCCGCCGTGCTGGGTGCGGTAGGCGACGATGCGCTGGGCGAGGACGGGACCGACGCCGGGGAGGTCGTCCAGTTGGTCGGGGGTGGCCGCGTTGAGGTCGAGCGGGGCGCCGGGAGCGCCCGGGGCGGCCGGGGTCGCGCCGCCGGGCGATGGTGGGGACGGTGACGGCGCGCGGACGCCGACCGGGATCTGCTCGCCGTCCACCAGGGGGCGGGCCAGGTTGAGGGTGCCGGTCTTCGCGCCCGAACGGACTCCGCCCGCGGCCTTGATGGCCTCGGCGACCCGGGATCCGGATGGCAGGGTGACCACGCCGGGGTGCTTGACCTTGCCGAGGACGTGGACCACCACGGGAGAGGACGCCGCAGCCGCCGGGCCGGCCGACAGGGTGGGGCGCGGTTCGCTCAGGGAGGCGGTCGCCGCGGGGGCCGCCGGCTGCGGGCGTGGCCGGGCGAGCCAGAGGTATCCCACGGCCACCAGGGCGGCGAGCACGCCGACGAGGACGAGCATGCGGACGTGGGAGCGGTCGGGAGTCGCGCGTAACCGGGCCGCCGGCGGCGGGTCGGTCGAGGCGGCGGACGGCTTCCACCGGCCCGTGAGGGTGTGCAGGCGGTCTTCGGTGTCAGGTCTCATGGAGCCTGACGTTAAGGAGGCCGGGCGGACAGGTGCGCGAAGTTCGGAAAGTGTGGACAACTCTGGGTCAGCGGTGCCGGGACGCCGCGGCGGCGACGACGAGCAGCGCCGCCAGCAGCGCCGTGACGTGGGTCAACGTGCCGGGCGAGGAGAGGTAGAGGCCGCCGAAGGCGGCGATCGCGAGGACGTTCGACAGCAGCACGCCCGTGTTCGTCAGGGCGGAGACGGACGAGGCCTGGTCCGGTCCCACGGCTCCGGTGATCCGATCGACCAGAGGGCTGAAGCCGGCGGCGTGACCCGACCCGGCGGCGTACAGGAGCGGGATCGACAGGAGCACCGGCCAGCCGTCCCGCGTCAGGAAGGCCAGTGCCGACGCGGCGGCGGCGAACGTGAGCAGGCCCCAGGTCGGCAGATTCGCTCTTACCGGGAGGGGCAGGCGTGTCCATCCGAGGCCGGCCGTCGCGAAGCCCGCCGTGTACGGGAGGAACGTGAGCCCGGCGTGGAGCGGCGAGAAGCCGAGCACGTTCTGCAGGTAGAGCGCGAGTGTGAAGATGAAGCCGGTGTAGGCGCCCATCACCGCGCATGAGGCGAACAGGCCGGGCTTGATGAAGGGTCTGCGCAGCACGGAGAGGTCCAGAAGCGGCGATGCCGTCCTCAGCTCGTAGACGCAGAAGATGGTGAGCACGACGCATCCCGTCGCGATGGACGGCCACGTCCACAGCGGCCAATGCTGTTCTCTGCCGAGTACCAGGGGTATGACGAGCGCGCCCATGCCGCAGGAGAGGAGCCCCACGCCTGGCAGGTCCAGGCGGACGGCCTTCCTGTGTTCCGGCGGCATCAGACGCGGCCCGATGGCGAGAAGCGCAGCTCCCACAGGGACGTTGACCAGGAAGATGGGCCGCCAGCTGCCGCCCAGGGTCACGATGACGCCTCCCGCCATCTGGCCCAAGGCCACCCCCAGCGCCAGGACCATCGAGTACAGGCCCAGTGCACGCGCCCTGGCCGCCCCCTCGAAGGACAGCTGGATCAACGACAGAACCTGTGGCAGCAGGAGTGCGGCCGCAGCACCCTGACAGATCCGTGCGGCGACGAGAACGGCACCGGTCGGTGCCAGCCCGCAGACCAACGACGAGGCTGTGAAGCCGAACAGCCCAAGGAAGAACATCGTGCGGTGGCCGTAGCCGTCGCCCAGTCGCGCGCCCGTGACCACGAGGACGGCCAAGGCGAAGATGTAGCCGCCCGTGACGAGTTGAAGCAGAGAGCCGGACGCGTGGAGCCCTTCCGCGATGTCGGGCATCGCCACCGCCACGATGGAGCCGTCCATCGAGACCATCGTCTGCCCCGTGAGCAGCACCACCAGCAGCCATCGTCTGACCATTCCGCGAGTGTGCGGGGCGGCCGCGCACCGGCGCTTGAAGATGTTTGCCCTGCGTACGATGACGGGCATGCGCGAGTCGACCACCGTGGCGGAGACGGACGGCTTCGCCGTCCACGCGGTGCACTGCACGGGGCACCGGCCCGGGTGGTCGGAGCCCGAGCCGTTCACCGGGGATCAGATCGTCCTGGTGCGGGCGGGACGGTTCCGCATGCGGTCGCGCCACGGACGCGCCGTCATCGACCCCGCCATGGGCTACACCCAGACCGTCGATGAGGAGGGCCAGTTCGCGCATCCCGCAGGCGGCGACGTGTGCACGGCCATCATGCTCTCCCCCGGCCTGTGGCGACGCCCGTCCGGGCCGGTCAGGGTCAACGCGCGCGCGGACGTCGCTCATCGCCTCCTCCTGCGTCCCCGCCCCGACGTGGCCTTCGAGACGGCCGAGCGGCTCATGGTGCTGCTCGCCCACCTCGCCGTGGACGAGCAGGGCGGGAAGCGTCGCGCTCTGGTCGACGAAGCGCGCGAGGCCATCACGAGCGGCCATCGGGAAGCGGTCGGGCTCGTCCCGCTGGCGCGCCTCCTGGAGGTCTCCCCCTCCCACCTGAGCCGGACGTTCCGCCGCGAGACCGGCATGTCCGTCACCCGTTACCGGAACCGGATCCGGGTCGGGCGCGCCCTGGACCGCCTGGAGCAGGGCGAACGGGACCTGTCGGGCCTCGCCGCCGATCTCGGCTTCGCCGACCACGCGCATCTGACCCGGACGATCAGGGCGGAGACCGGTCACCCGCCGACCGTCCTCCGCCGCCTCCTGCGCTCCTGAGGGTCTCCCGGCGCCCGCGGTGTCAGAGCTGGGGGGCGATGACGACGCCCAGCATGCCGGGGCCGACGTGGGCGCCGATGACGGGGCCGACCTCGCCGACGTAGACGTCCTGGACGTGCGGGAGGCGTTCGCGCAGCCGGGCGGCGAGGGTGTCGGCGCGGGCGGCGGCGGCGAGGTGCTGGATGCCGAGGTCGACGCGCCGGTCGCGGGCCTCGGCCACCGCCAGTTCCTCCAGCCGGGCCAGCGCCCGCGAGGACGTGCGGACCTTCTCCAGCGGCGCGATGCGGCCGCCGGTGATCTCCAGGAGCGGCTTCACCATCAGCGCGGAGCCCCACAGGCTGGCGGCGGCGCCGATCCGGCCGCCCCGCCGCAGGTGCTCCAGAGTGTCGACGTAGATGAGGGAGCGGGTGAGCCCGGCCCGGCGGGTGGCGGCGGACACGGCGTCGTCGGCGGACCCGCCCGCCAGAGCGGCGGCCGCGGCGGAGAGGGCGGCGAATCCGAGGCCCATGCCGATGGTCCCGCTGTCGATGACCCGCACCGGCACGGGGGCGTCCTCGGCGGCGAGCCGCGCCGCCTCGACCGTCCCCGACATGGCGGAGGCCAGGTGCACGGATACCACCTCACGCGCGCCCGAGGCGGCTGCGGCCTTGTAGGCGTCGGCGAACCGCTGGGGCGCGGGACGGGACGTGGTGACGGGGTGCCATTCCTTCAGCGCCCGAGCGGCTTCGGCGGTGTTGATGTCGCCCTCGTCCCGGGTGGTGCCGCCGACGGCGATCTGCAGGGGGACGACGGTCAGCCCGTGCCGTTCGGCGAGCCCGGGGGGAAGGTAGGCGGTGGAATCGGTGACGACCACGACCGCGCTGCCCATGCCGGCGACACTACCCGCCGCCGCGCGCCTCCGTCAGGGCTGGACGGGGACGCCGCCGCGCCAGACGCGCAGGGCGCGGAGCCCGAACGCCCAGGCGAAGGCGCCCTCGTGGTCGGCGTCCCACAGGACGATGTCGGCGAGCATGCCCGGGGCGAGGGAGCCGCGGTCGCCGACGCGCAGCGCGGCGGCTCCGCCGAGGGTGGCGGCGCGCAGCGCCTCGGTCACGCTGAGCCCGAACATCGCGACCGACAGCCCGATGACGAGGGGCATGGAGGTGATGCCGCACTGGCCGGGGTTGTGGTCGGTGCCGAGGGCGACGGTGACGCCGCGGTCGAGCATCTGCCGGACGGGCGCGGGGGCGCGGCTGCTGTTCAGGGAGCTGCCGGGGCAGACGGTGGCGGTGACGCCGGCGTGGGCGAGGGCCTTGATGTCGTCGTCGTTGGCCTGGGTGAGCAGGTCGGCGGACGCGCAGCCGACCTCGGCGGCGACCTGCGCGGCGCCCATGCGCTCGTTGGCGCAGGCGTGCATGCGGGCCTTCAGGCCGGCGCGCTTGCCGGTGAGCAGGAGGGCGCGGGCCTCCTCGGCGGTGAAGTGGCCCTCGTCGCAGTAGACGTCGATCGAGTCGGCGCCGGCGACGGCGGCGTCGCCGGCCCACAGGCGGACGGCCTCGATGTAGTCGCGGCGGCGTCCGAAGAACTCGGGCGGCAGGATGTGCGCGGCGAGGAACGTGGCGTGGATGCGGGGCATGGAGGGCTCGCCCTCCAGCGACCGCAGCATCCGGATGTCGGCGAGCTCGCCGTCGCGGGTGAGGTGGTAGCCGGTCTTGGCCTCGACGGTGGTGGTGCCGGCGAGGATCCACTGGCGGAGCCGTTCGCGGACGCCGTTGCAGAGCGTCCAGGGGTCGGTGCCCCGGGTGACGGTCACGGTGGAGTTGACGCCGCCGCCCGCCGCGGTGATGGCCGAGTGGGACGAGCCGCTGGTGCGCATGGCGAGCTCGGCCCAGCGGTTGCCCGCGTAGACGGGGTGGGAGTGGGCGTCGATGAGGCCGGGGGTGACGAGGCCGCCGCCCAGGTTCTCGACGTGGTCGACGTCGACGATGTCGTCGATGATGCCGGGGACGCTCTGCGGGAGGTCGGAGGCGGGCCCGGCCCAGACGACCCGGTCGTCGTGGATGAGCACCGCGGCGTTGCTGCAGACGTCGGTGCCCGTCCAGAGCCTGCCGATGTTCGTCAACAGCCGTACCGTCATAGGTTCACCGACCTGGATGGGGCCATGCGCACGTGAGCGCGGTGCAGGATGCCGTGGGGCGACGGTGCGGGCCGCGGTCCCTCGTTGGAGCGTTCGGACCTGCCATGGTTGGGCCACCTGCTCTCGATCCGAAACGCCGACTGGGTGCCGGCGACTCCACCGTTGGAGGGTCGGGCGGCCGGGAGGCCGCCGCTGGCAACGAGACCGGAGATATCGGTTTCGTCACGGTAGTGCACTGAACGTCCGTCCGACAACCTCTGATCGCAGCGCATCGACACCCATCACCCCGCCCCTTGGCTCTACGACGGTACGGATTTCAACCGCACCGTCAAGCGGATTGGACAAGCTGTCACCGTTCGGCGGCCAGTAGGGGCCTTTGGACGTCCTCGAACTGGCTGCTCGACCCGTCCCAAAACCCACCGGGCCCCTCCGCGGAGGGGCCCGGTGGGTCAGGGATTACGCGGTAGGCGAGACAGTCTCGTACTGGGCCAGTTCACCCGCGAGGTCGGCGGGAACGCGGGCGTGCAGGACGGTCCCGTCGGCGACGTGCTCCTGCTTGAGGACCTCTCCGCGCTCGTGCACGCGCGCGACGAGGCCGCCGCGCTCGTAGGGCACCAGGACGTGCAGTTCGCTCTCCAGGCCGGGCAGGTCGGCCTCGATCGCCGCACGCAGCTCCTCGATGCCGAACCCGGTGCGGGCGGACACGACGACGTTGTGCGGCTCGCGGCGCTGCAGGCGCGCGATCGCGAGCTCGTCGGCGGCGTCCGCCTTGTTGATCACGATGATCTCGGGGATGCGGTCGGCGCCGATCTCGCGCAGCACCTCGCGGACGGCGTCGATCTGCGCCTCGGGATCGGCGTCGGAGCCGTCGACGACGTGCAGGACCAGCCCGGCGTCGGTGACCTCCTCCAGCGTCGAGCGGAACGCCTCGACGAGCTGGTGCGGCAGGTGCCGGACGAACCCGACGGTGTCGGCCAGGGTGTAGGCGCGGCCGCCCGGCGTCTCGGCCCGCCGGACGGTGGGGTCGAGGGTGGCGAACAGCGCGTTCTCCACCAGGACCCCGGCGCCGGTGAGCCGGTTGAGCAGGGACGACTTGCCCGCGTTGGTGTAGCCGGCGATGGCCACGGCGGGCACCTGGTGGCGGCGCCGCTCGCCGCGCTTGGTGTCGCGCGCCTTGGACATCTCGGCGATCTGCCGGCGCAGTTTGGCCATCCGGGTGCGGATCCGCCGCCGGTCCAGCTCGATCTTGGTCTCGCCGGGACCGCGGCCGCCGATGCCGACGCCGCCCGCGGCGCGTCCGCCGACCTGCCGGGACAGGTTGCCGCCCCAGCCGCGCAGCCGCGGCATCAGGTAGTCGAGCTGCGCGAGCTCCACCTGCGCCTTGCCCTCGCGGCTCTTGGCGTGCTGGGCGAAGATGTCCAGGATCAGCGCCGTCCGGTCGATCACCTTGACCTGGACGGTCTCCTCCAGGTGCCGCAGCTGGCTCGGCGCCAGCTCGCCGTCGCAGATGACGGTGTCCGCGCCGGTGGAGATCACGATGTCGCGCAGCTCCGCGGCCTTGCCGGAGCCGATGTAGGTCGCCGGGTCGGGGCGGGACCGGCGCTGGACGAGCCCTTCGAGCACCTGGGAGCCCGCGGTCTCGGCGAGCAGCGCCAGCTCGCGCAGGGAGTTCTCGGCCTCCGCGGCCGTCCCCTCCGTCCAGACGCCCACGAGCACGACCCGCTCCAGCCGGAGGGAGCGGTACTCGACCTCGGTTACGTCGGTCAGTTCGGTGGACAGGCCCGCGACGCGGCGCAGTGCCTTCCGGTCTTCCAGGTCGAGCTCGCCCGTCAGGGGCTCGTACTCGATCTCGTCAGGAGTCTGGGTCTGGGTCTGGTCTGCAGAGAAAGGTTGAGTCATATGTCCTCGTAGAACGCCGCTTCGCGGCCGTATCTTCCCGCGATCGTCTCACGCACCGTCCCCAGTGGTCACCTGGTTATCACCCAGTTTCCCCTTGGGTTGACGCAAGCGCGCGCGGGGAGGTCTGCAGGGAACCCCGCTTTGACCGGCCTCCGAACCGGCGAGTACGGTTCTCCACGTAACAGAAGTCGAATTTCGCTATACGAAAGGGCAGGCAGATGGCTGGACTGGAAGGCATCGAGGTCACCGGACCCCTCGGCGAGCGGTACGAGGAGATCCTGACCCCCGAGGCGCTCGGCCTGCTCGCCGCCCTGCAGCGCGAGTTGGGCGCCCGCCGCAAGGAGCTGCTGGAGGCGCGCGCGGAACGCCAGCGCAAGCTGTCCGCGGGCGGGACCCTCGACTTCCTGCCCGAGACCGCCGGCGTCCGCGGCGACGACTCCTGGCGCGTCGCCGCGCCGGCGCCCGGCCTGGAGGACCGCCGCGTCGAGATCACCGGCCCGACCGACCGGAAGATGACGATCAACGCGCTGAACTCGGGCGCCAAGGTGTGGCTGGCCGACTTCGAGGACGCGAACACCCCGCTGTGGAACAACATGGTCGAGGGGCAGCTCAACCTGCGGGACGCCCTCGACCGCACCATCGACTTCACCGACGCCAAGAGCGGCAAGTCCTACGCGCTGAAGGACGACGGGGAGCTCGCGACGGTCGTCGTCCGGCCGCGCGGCTGGCACATGGAGGAGAAGCACCTGCTCGTCGACGGCGAGCCCATGTCCGGGTCGCTGTTCGACTTCGGCCTCTACTTCTTCCACTGCGGCCGCAGGCAGCTGGACAAGGGCAAGGGCCCCTACTTCTACCTGCCGAAGATGGAGAGCCACCTTGAGGCGCGGCTCTGGAACGACGCGTTCAACCTCGCCCAGGACGCCCTGGAGGTCCCGCGCGGCACCATCCGCGCGACCGTGCTGATCGAGACGATCCCGGCCGCGTTCGAGATGGAGGAGATCCTCTACGAGCTGCGCGACCACTCCGCCGGCCTGAACGCGGGCCGCTGGGACTACCTCTTCTCGGTGATCAAGAAGTTCCGGGACCGGGGCACCGACTTCGTGCTCCCCGAGCGCAACGCGATCACGATGACCGCGCCGTTCATGCGGGCCTACACCGAGCTGCTCGTCCGGACGTGCCACAAGCGGGGCGCGCACGCGATCGGCGGCATGGCGGCGTTCATCCCGTCCCGCCGCGACGAGGAGGTCAACCGGGTCGCGCTGGAGAAGGTCCGCGCCGACAAGACCCGCGAGTCCGGCGACGGCTTCGACGGCTCCTGGGTCGCCCACCCCGACCTCGTCCCGGTCTGCCGCGAGGTGTTCGACGGCGTCCTCGGCGACAGGCCGAACCAGCGCGACCGGCTCCGCGAGGACGTGCACGTCTCCGCCGCCGACCTGCTCAACGTCAGGGCCACCCCCGGTGAGATCACCGAGGCGGGCCTGCGCAACAACATCGACGTCGCGCTGCGCTACCTGGCCACCTGGCTGGACGGCGCCGGCGCGGTCGCGATCCACAACCTGATGGAGGACGCGGCCACCGCGGAGATCTCCCGCTCCCAGGTGTGGCAGTGGATCTACAACGGCATCTCCACCGCGGAGGGCCAGAAGATCACCAAGGACTGGGTGGAGCGGCTCCTGGACGAGGAGCTGGGCAAGATCCGCGAAGAGCTGGGCCAGGCGTACAACGAGCCCCGCTACGGCCAGGCCGTGGAGCTCTTCAAGGAGGTCACGCTGGCCGACGAGTACTCCGAGTTCCTCACCACCCCGGCCTACCAGCAGTTCCCGTAGGGAGCCCGGCTCCGGCGGCGTTGTGCGGGCCGTCCGGGAGAGGTGTTCCGGACGGCCCGCAGGGCCTTGCGGCAGGTCGCCGGGCGAGGGATCGTGGAGGGGATGGAGACCATGCTCACGACGCTCGGGCCCCGGCTGGAGGCGCTGCTCGGGACCGACCGGGTGATCACCGATCCGGTGCGGCTGCGCACCTACGAGTGCGACGGCCTCACCAACCACCGGTCCACGCCCGGCGTCGTGGTGCTGCCCGACACCGCCGAGCAGATCGCCGCGATCGTGCGGGAGTGCGCGGCGGCCGGGGTCCCCTACGTCGCGCGCGGATCGGGCACGGGCCTGTCGGGCGGCGCGCTCCCCCGCACGGACGGCGTGCTGATCGTCACCTCCCGGATGAACCGGATCCTGGAGGTCGACGTCCCGGGGCAGCGGGCCGTGGTGGAGCCCGGCGTGATCAACCTGGACGTGACGCGGGCCGTCCGCCCGCACGGGTACTACTTCGCGCCCGACCCGTCCAGCCAGCAGATCTGCTCGGTGGGCGGGAACGTCGCGGAGAACTCGGGCGGCGCCCACTGCCTGAAGTACGGGTTCACCGCCCACCACGTGCTGGCCTGCGAGGTCGTCACGCCCGACGGCGAGCTAGTGGAGCTGACGGCGGACGGGCCCGGCTACGACCTGCTCGGGGTGTTCGTCGGGGCGGAGGGCACGCTCGGCATCGCCACCAAGATCACGGTCCGGCTGACGCGGGTCCCCGAGACCGTGCAGACGCTGCTGGCCGCGTTCGGCTCGATCGAGGCGGGCGGCGCCGCGGTGTCGGCGATCATCGGCGCGGGCGTTCTCCCGGCGGCGATCGAGATGATGGACGCCCTGGCGATCGAGGCGGCCGAGGCGGCGGTGCGCTGCGAGTACCCGCCGGGCGCCGGCGCGGTGCTGATCGTGGAGCTGGACGGCCCGGAGGCCGAGGTCGCCGCCCAGTTCACCGAGGTGGAGCGGATGTGCCGGGACGCGGGCGCCTTCGAGATCCGCATCGCCGCCGACGACGCCCAGCGGGCGCTGATCTGGAAGGGGCGCAAGTCGGCGTTCGCGGCCGTGGGCCGGATCAGCCCGGCCTATCTCGTCCAGGACGGCGTCATCCCCCGGACGGTGCTCCCGGACGTCCTGGCCAGGATCGACGCGCTGTCGGCCAAGTCGGGCGTCCGGGTCGCCAACGTGTTCCACGCGGGGGACGGCAACCTGCATCCGCTGGTGCTGTTCGACGACGCCGAGCCGGGCGCGGAGGAGCGCGCCGAGGAGGTGTCGGGCGCGATCCTCGACCTGTGCATCGAGCACGGCGGCTCCATCACGGGCGAGCACGGGGTCGGCGTCGACAAGGCGCGCTACATGCCGCGCATGTTCACCGACGCCGATCTGGACACGATGCAGATGGTCCGCTGCGGCTTCGATCCCGCGGGGCTGTGCAATCCGGGCAAGGTCTTCCCCACGCCGCGGCTGTGCGGGGAGGTGCCCGGCAAGCGCAAGGGCCCGCACCCGTACGAGGGAAAGGCGGACATCTTCTGATGCGGCCCCTGGACGCCCTGGCGAAGGTCTGCGGCGATGTGCGGCCCGGTGAGCCCGCGGAAGGCGTGCTCGGCGTGGAGCCCGCGCTCGTCGCGGCGCCGAAGGACCTGGCCGAGGCCGCCGACGTCATGCGCGTGGCCGCCGAGAAGGGACTCGCCGTCGTTCCGCGCGGGGCCGAGACCCGGCTGGACTGGGGCGAGCCACCGGAACGCTGCGATCTGCTCATCGACACCCATCGCCTCAACAGGCTCGTCGAGCACACCGCCGGGGACCTCGTCGCCAAGGCGGAGGCCGGGCTCGCGATGGAGGAGCTCACCGGGAAACTGGCGGAACGGGGGCAGCGGCTCGCGCTCGACGTACCACTGCCGGGTTCGACGGTCGGCGGGACGATCGCCACGAGCGCGGCCGGTCCCCTGCGCACGCTCTACGGGACGCCCAGGAACCTGGTCATCGGGCTCACGGTCGTCCGGGCAGACGGCCAGGTCGCGCACTCGGGCGGCAAGGTCGTCAAGAACGTCGCCGGGTACGACCTGGGACGCCTCTTCTGCGGCTCCTACGGAACGCTCGGCCTGATCGTGGACGCCACGTTCCGCCTGCACCCGATCCCGGAGGCGACCGCGTACGTGACGTGCGCCGTTGACGGGCCGGAGGACACGCACGACGCGGTCCAGACCGTCCTCCACTCCCCTGTCGCCCCGAGCGCGGTCGAGTACATCAGCCCAGGGACGGTCGCGGTCTTCCTGGAAGGCGTGCCCGATGGCGTCGCCGCGCGCGCTCGGCAGACCGCAGAGCTCCTCGGCGAGAAGGCCGAGATCTCCGATACCGCACCGGACGGCTGGGGTCTCTACCCGGGCGGCACCACGCTCATCGACATCGGAGCCCCGCCGTCCTCGCTCCGCGACGTCATCACCGTGCTCGGCCCGGACGTCGCCGCCGCCTGGAGCGCCGGCGGGCACGGTCACGTGGGGCTTCCAGCCGGACTCGGCCCGAACGAGGTGGCCGATGTCCTCGGCCGTCTACGGGACGTGCTGAGGAGGCACCGCGGTCACGCCGTCGTCCGCTATGCGCCGCAAGAGGTGCGCGGCGAGATCGACCTGTGGGGGCCGGTTCCGGCGCTGGCACTGATGCGGCGGGTGAAGGACCAGTTCGACCCGGATCACCGGCTGTCCCCGGGCCGTTTCGTGGGAGGGATCTGATGAGCGCCCAAGACGACCTCCCGGACCTGCTCAACGACTGCGTGCACTGCGGGTTCTGCCTTCCGACGTGCCCCACCTACGTGCTGTGGGGCGAGGAGATGGACTCTCCCCGGGGCCGCATCCATCTGATGCAGCAGCACGCGGAAGGCGAGCCGCTCGGCGGCCCGATGGTCGAGCACTTCGACCGCTGCCTGGGATGCATGGCGTGCGTGACGTCCTGCCCGTCCGGTGTTCAGTACGACCGGCTCATCGAGATGACGCGCGCGGACGTCGAACGCGAGCACCCACGCTCCCTGAAAGAACGCGCCCTACGGGAGTTGGTCTTCCAGCTGTTCCCGTACAAGCGGAGGCTCCGAGCCCTGCGAGGGCCCCTCCGCGCCTACCAGAAGTCAGGTCTGGAACGGCTCGTGCGGTTCAGCGGCCTTCTGGAACGCGTTTCACCGTCCCTGGCGGCGATGGAGCGGCTCGCGCCGCCCCTCGGGAAGGCGCCGAGGCTGCCCGAGCGGGTCGCCGCGCGCGGCGAGCGCCGCGCCACGGTCGGGATGCTGACCGGATGCGTCCAGGGCGAGTTCTTCCCGGACGTCAACGCCGCCACGGCCCGGGTGCTGGCGATGGAGGGCTGCGACGTCGTCATCCCCAAGGGCCAGGGGTGCTGCGGCGCGCTGTCCATGCACTCCGGGCGGGAGGAGGAGGCCCGCGCCTTCGCCCGCCGGACGGTCGAGACCTTCGAGTCCGTCGACGTGATCGTGGTGAACTCCGCGGGCTGCGGGTCCGCGATGAAGGAGTACCGGGCACTGCTCGCCGACGACCCGGAATGGTCCGGGCGGGCGGAGGCGCTCTCGGCCAGGACGCGGGACCTGGCCGAGTACCTGGTGGAACTCGGGCCGCGGGCGGAGCGGCGGCCGGTTCCGGTCACGATCGCCTACCACGACGCCTGCCACCTCGCCCACGCGCAGGGCATCCGGAGCCAGCCCCGCGACCTGCTCGCCGCGATCCCCCGGCTGACCGTCCGCGAGATCGCCGAACCGGACATCTGCTGCGGTTCGGCCGGGACCTATAACCTGTTCCAGCCGGAGGCCGCCGGAGAACTCGGCGACCGCAAGGCGGTGAGCGTGGACGCCACCGGAGCCGAACTGCTGGTCGCCGCCAACCCCGGCTGCTCGATGCAGATCGCCACGGCGCTGCGCCGGCGCGGGGCCGCCATCGCGGTCGCGCACACCGCGCAGGTGCTGGACGCATCCCTGCGGGGGCTCGGCCGCGACGCCCTTATCGCACGCGGTTCGTAGCCCGCAGACCGGGGCCGCCGCCGATCCGGCCGTCCGGTATCGTGGCCTGCCCGCCGTGGGCAGGGACACGCCGACCGAGCCGGAGAGGGCCCGAGGGAGCACCGACGACCATGTCCAACAGCCACCAGCCGTACCGCTCGCACCGCCGCAGGAAGAAGAGCCACGCGGGAAGGCTCGGACTCGCCGGCGCACTGACCGGTGCGGTCGGGATCGCGGCGGTGGCCGGAGCGATCGTGGTCCTGCGGCCCGGCACGGGCGACGGCGGGGGTTCCTCGCCGCCCAGCCTCGCCAGCCAGGGCGGCGCGGCGGGCGCGTCCGTGCCCGCTCCGAAGGCCGGCCCGCCGATCGGCTTCACGACCCCGGAGGGCTACGGCTACAGCCTCGCCGCGGTCATGGCGGGGACGTCGCGGCAGCCGCTCGGCGCCACGCAGGCCCCGCCGTCCGGGACGACCTACGCCTACGCCGACTACGTCCTCACCAACAGCCGGCGGCGGCCCGTTCTGCTGGACTTCCCCGCCGACCTGTTCATGCCGAAGTCGCAGATCCCGTCGTCGGCGCAGGAGCGGTGCATGCCGCAGGCGGGCATCCCGGACGACATGTGCACCCTCCCCAACCACAGCAAGATCACTGGCCGGATCGACGGGGCGAAGGCGCCGGTCGAGGACGGCGGCGACACGATGATGCCGGCCGGCGCCTCCTACGTGGTCCGCGTCGCCTCCGACCTCCCGGTCGAGGAGGACCTCTCCGCCGACGACCTGCGCCTGTACGTGTGGAACGCCCGCTTCACCAGCGACCGCAAGGGCGTCCGGCTCGCCTTCCCGTGAGCTTCACCGGCCGGTGAAACCGATGTCCTGATAGGTGGGCTTCAGGAAGCCGCCGGCCCCCACGTTGGCGAGGTCCGCGCGCACTGCGACCAGCTGGGGACGCTGGTACAGCGGCAAGACCGACGCCTGGTGCCAGATGAGCCGGTCGGTTCGGTTCACCAGGGCGTGAGCTCTCTCTGGCGCGATCTCCGCGATCGCCTGGTCCATCGCCGCGTCGATGGCGGCGCTACCGATCCGCGAGTAGTTCTGCTGGACGTTCCGCCCCTGCGGTCGCGCGAACACCGCTTTCATCTGTGAGACGGGGAACGAGGTGCCGAGCCAGGAGAACGGAACGATGTCCATGTTCCCGGGCGTGACGTACCGCTCGAAGACGTCGTCCGCGGGGACGACCTGGATGTCCACTCGGACGCCTATGCGTTCGAGTAGCGCACGCGTCAGTTCTCCTTCCCGCCTGCTGATGGGGACCCCTGACGGCACAACGAACCGCAGTGCGAGCGTGCGTCCTGCCTTGGCGCGGTACCTGCCCCGCGGTCTCCAGCCCGCCTCGTCCAGGAGCCGTCTGGCCCGCGCGGGGTCGTACCCACCGAGCCCGCTGGAATTGTCCTGGTAGCCGGCCTGCGTGTTGACGTAGAAGTGGTTGCCGAGCGTCCGGACCGGTACGCCGAGGCCTGACAGGTCGGACCGTGCGATGACGCGCCGGTCGATGCCGAGCATGACCGCCCGACGCACCCTGGCGTCGGAGAGGATGGGTCCTGCCGCGTTGAGCGTGAAGTTCCGCCAGTCCGGCCCGCCCGCTCTGCGGACGGCGGCGCCCGAAACGCCCTGGACGCGCTGCAGCGCATCGGCGTCGAGGCCGATGTCCATCAGGTCGATCTCGTCGTTGGCGAACGCGCCGGGCATCGCGCTGGTGTCCATGGCGCGGTACACGATCCGGTCGAGCTTGGCCGGCGCGCCCCACCAGGCCGCGTCTCGCACCAGGGTCACCGTCTTGGCCGTCCGGTCGATCCGCTGGAATCTGAACGGTCCGGCCGTGACGGGCACGCGGCCCGTCCAGGCTCGGTTGAACGCGCGCGGGCCGGCGTAGGCGGCAGCCGGATACAGGGGGCTGAACAGGCTGGGCCAGTCCGCGTACGTATGGGCGAACGTCACCTCGACCACATGTTCATCGGCGCCGCGTTCGACTCGCTCGATCTGCTGGTATCCGGTGACGGTCGAGACCTCGTAGCGCGGGTCACGTCCCGACAGGGCACGGGCCTGCGCCAGAAAGTCGGCGTAACCGATGGGCCGGCCGTCGGACCACCTGGCGCGCGGGTTGAGCCTGTAGGTCACGGTCTGGCCGTGCCGGGTCCGCTTCACCGTGGCCGACTCCAGATACTCCGGGACGGGACGCGGGACGGCCTTCTCATCGGCACGCATCAGGTACGGCAGGACGCCCTGGACGACCTGCTCGACCGCACCCTTGGCGCCGTTGACGTGGTTGGTGTTCCACTGGGACGGGAGCTCGGGCAGCGGCCAGCGGAGCGTCCCGCCGTTCACGACGCGGTCGCGCGGAGTCGGGTTCATATCCGCCGCGGGCAGCGCCCCCGGCGCGCTGGACGGCGACGCCTCCGGGGCGCGGCACCCGGCACCGGTCATGAGCACGACCCCGAGGAGGGCGACGGCGAGGACCTGTTTCATCGTTCGGCCGTCGCCGAGACGAGGGGGTGGTGGCAGGCGACGGAGTGGTCCGCCGCCATGGCATGCGGCATTGGGTCGTGGCCTTCGCATCGGAGCCTGTCGTCGGGGGTGAGCGTGGCGTAGTGCTGGCAGCGAGCACGGAAACGGCACTCCAAGAGCCCGGTCATGGGGCCGGATGGGTCACCGTGCAGAAGAAAGGGGCGAGGTCGGTCTCGCTCTGGGCGGGGCGAAGGAATCGCGTCCAGTAGCGCCCGCGTGTAGGGATGGGCTGGAGCCCCGTACACGTCGGCGACCGGCCCGATCTCAACGACGCGGCCCATGTGCATCACGGCGACCCGATCGGCGAAGCCCCGCACCAGCGCGAGGTCGTGGGTGACGAAGAGGCACGCCAGGCCGAGCCGCACCCGGAGCCCTTCCAGCAGGTCCATGACGCCCGCCTGCACGGTGGCGTCCAGTGCGGACACAGGCTCGTCCAAGAGCAGGAGGCGGGGTTCCAAGGCGAGCGCTCTGGCCAGGGCTACGCGCTGCCTTTGCCCGCCGGAGAGCGCATGCGGGAAGCGCCGTGCATGGCCGGGTTCCATACCCACCAGCGCGAGAAGTTCCTCCACACGACCGCCGACCGGCATGCGGTGCGTGATGAGCGGTTCGGCGATGATGTCGGCCACCCGCATACGCGGGTTCAGCGAGGCGTACGGGTCCTGGAACACGACTTGGACGTCCTTGCGCAGGGCCTTGCGGCCGGCGGCGCGTAAGGCGGCCGCGTCCTGGCCCAGGACGGTGACGCGGCCCTCCTGGGGACGGGACAACCGCAGAATCTCCATCAGTGTCGTGGTCTTGCCGGACCCCGACTCCCCCACCAGCGCGAGCGTCTCGCCCTCACGGACGTCGAAGCTCACGCCGTCCAGGGCACGCATCTCCCCGGCCCGCCGCCGCAGAAGCGTCCCTTTGAAGAGGGGGTGGCGATGGACCAGGCCGTCCACTTGTAGGACCACCGGACGCCCAGGCCGAGCACGGGGAACCGGCGCGTCGCCCGCACGCGGCCACGAGCGCAGCAGGCGGCTCGTATGGGGAACCCGGGGTTGGAGGAGGACCTGCTCCACCGTGCCCGTCTCCACCACCCGTCCCTCCCGCATCACCATCACGCGGTCCGCGAAGCCCGCGACGACCCCCAGATCGTGAGTGATCAGCACGATCGCGGCGCCGCTCGCCTCCCGGGCGACGCGCAGAACGTCCAGCACCTGTGCCTGAACGGTGACGTCGAGGGCCGAGGTGGGCTCGTCCGCCACGATCGCGACCGGGTCGTTGGCGATGGCCATGGCGATCATCACGCGCTGCCGCATCCCGCCGGACATCTCGTGCGGATAGGCCCGGGCCCGTCGTGCCGCGTCCGGCATGCCGACGAGTTCGAGCAACTCCACAGCACGCGCGCGCGCCGCCGCACGGCTCACCGCCGAGTGGATCCGGACGGCTTCTGCGATCTGGTCGCCCACCCTGTGGACGGGCGAAAGCGCCGACGACGGATCCTGGAAGACCATCGCCAGGTCCTTGCCGCGCACCCGCGAGAGTTCCGCGTCGCTTCGTCCCAGCAGTTCCCGGCCACGCAACCGGACAGAGCCGGTCACACGCGCTCCCTCTGGCAGCAACCCCATCAGCGCGAGAGCGAGCGCGGTCTTGCCGGCTCCCGACTCGCCGACGATCCCGAGCGCCTCCCCGGCCTCCACCGAGAAGGTCACACCGCGAAGGGCACGCGTGCCCGCCGTGTAACCGACCACCAGGTCGGCGACCCGCAGAACCGTCAACGCCCGGCCTCCGGGTCGAGAGCGTCCCGCAACCCGTCCCCGAGCAGGTTCACCGCGACGACGATCAGCATGAGCAGCCCGGCGGCGAACCCGAACGCCCCCGGACGCGCGGTCGTCCCGCCCTGGCCGTCGGCGATGACCGTGCCGAGGGAGACGTCCGGCGGCCGCGCCCCGAACCCGAGGTAGGACAGCCCGCTCTCGGCGACGATCGCGACGCTCACGTTCAGGCTCGCGTCCACGGCCAGCAGCGACGCCAGCCCGGGCGCCACGTGCCGCATGACCAGCCGCGGCGTGCCCACGCCGAGGAACCGCGCGGCCAGCACGTGATCGCGGTCCCGCAGGGAGAGCGTCGCGGCCCGCACCGCACGGGCGGTGACCATCCACATGAACGCGGCCAGCACCGCCGCGAGCACCGGCCACCCTCCGGCGATCCGGGGCGCCAGGACGATCACGATCAGGAAGGACGGGAGCACCAGGAGCAGATCGACCCCCCACATCAGCAGCCGGTCGACCCGCCCGCCCAGGAACCCGGCCGCGGTACCGACGGCGGCGGAGAGACCGGTCGACAGCAGGGCGGCGCTCAGGCCGACCAGGAGCGAGTGCTGCGCACCGCGCAGGGTGAACGCGAAGACGTCGCGTCCGCTCTGGGTCGTGCCAAGCCAGTGGCCGCCGGACGGCCCCTGCCGGAACGCCGCGAAGTCGGTCTCGTCCCATCCGTACGGCGAGACGAGCGGCCCGACGAAGGCCAGGAGGAACACCAGCACGAGCAGGACCGCCCCGGCCGCCGTGCGACGGCCGGCGGTCACGGCGCGCCTCCCGCGCGGACGCGGGGGTCCAGCGCCGCGGCCAGCGCGTCGGACGCGAGGGAGGCCAGGACGACGGCGCAGGCGGCGAGGCATTCGATGGCGGCGACCGCGTTGACATCGCCGCGGGAGATGGACGCGACGAGCCACTCCCCCAGCCCGTGGCGCCCGAAGGCCGTCTCGGTGAACACCCCGCCGAGGAGCACCAGACCGGACGTGTAGGCGAAGTAGGTCGTCATCGGGACCATCGCGGTCCGCAGCCCGTGCCGCAGCAGCGCGTCGCGCCGCCGGAGCCCCCTGGCCCGCGCGGCCCGCACGTGATCGGCGTGGAGCACGTCCAGCATCAGGCCCCGCTGGTAGCGGGCGTAGAGGGCGAGCTGGCAGAGGGCGATCGTGGCCGTCGGCAGCAGCAGGCGGCGTCCCCGGTCCGCAAGATCCCAGAGCGCGCCGTGGGACGCCCCCGGTGTGGACTCCCCCACCCAGACGAACACACGCATCCCCATGGCGTCGTTGGCTTCACCGGCCATGATCTGTAAGAGCACGGCCAGGACGAACACGGGGACGGCCGGCAGCAGATAGGCGCCGCTGGAGATCAGCCGGTCGGCCGCCCGGCCGCGCCGGACGGCGGCGTAGGCGCCGAGGGCGACCCCCGAGGCGCCCCCCAGGACCGCACCTGGAGCGACCAGGCGCAGGCTCACGCCGAGCCGGCGCCACAGCTCGGCGTTGACCGGCTCGCCGTCCCATGTACGGCCGAAGTCGCCGTGCGCGACGCCCCCGGCCCAGGTGAGGTAGCGCTCGGCCAAGGGCGTCCGGTCATCGAGATTGAGCGCGCCGAGCCGCGCGTCGACGACGGCCTCCGGCGGACGGGGCGCGCGGTCTTCGAGGACGGCCCGCGGATCGAGTGCCGCGGCGGCGAGCAGGTAGCCGAGGCCGGCGGCGAGCACGGCAAGCGCCGCATGGCTCGCCAGCCGCCGGACCACGAACGTCGCCACCGTGTTCCCTTCTCACCACCCGAGGGTCACCGAATGTTATTGAGTGAGTACGGAAAGCGCAGAGGATTGCCAGGACTCATGCCGTGAAGGTCACGCGAGCACCGGTTCGCGGTCGGGCACGGCCTCCCCCTCCGAACGCCTCCGCAGACCGCCGAGGACCACGAGCGCGAAACCGGCGGCGGCCCAGGCGGTCAGGACGGTGAGCGGGCCGGTGTCCCCGGCGCCGTCGAAGAACGCCACCGACCGGAGGAGGGTGGCCGCCGCGCCCGGTGGCAGGTACTGGCCGATCGCGCCCCACGGCTGCGGCAGCAGTTCGGGCGCCGACGTGGCCGCCGACAGAGGATTGCCGAGCAGCAGCAGCGTGAGCGCTCCGAGTCCGAACCCGGCGCGGCCCAGGGCGGCGGCCAAGCCGACCACGGTGCCGGTCACGGCGAGGACGGACAGCGCCATGGCACCTGCGAGCGTGATGTAGGAGCCGGGGAGCAGTGACAGCCAGCCTTGCGCGATCCACGCGATGCCCAGCCCGCCCAGTCCGGCGAAGATCACCGTGCCGGCGGTGCGCCAGGCGAGGGACGGGATGGCGAACGTCAGCAGCACCGCGGCCGCGAGCCCGGACATGGTCAGCGGGAGCGCGAGAGCGCCGAAACCGGCCCCGCGGGGATCGTCGGAGTCCGCGGCGACCACGTCCTGGACGGGCGGGGGCGCCGGGGCGCCCCCCGGCTCGAGACGCGTCGCCATGGCGGCGAGTTGCTGGGCGACCAGCGGCGAGGCGGCCGAAGCGGTGAGCACCTTCGGGCCGGACGGCGACGTCACGACGGCGCCGTACGCCTCGCGATTCGCGATCGCGGCGCGCGCGGCGGCCTCGTCCGGACGGGTCCGGACGTCGAAGGCCCCCGGCCGCCCGCGGTCGAGCAGGTCGGCGACGACGGCGGCCTGCGGGCCGGTCACGACGATCGGGACGTCACGCGGCGCCGTCCGCGCGGCGGGCCACGAGAAGGCGACGATCATGATGAGCTGCAGCAACGCGACACCGACGGCCACGCCGACGGTGCGCGCGACGGGCGATGGCCGCACGGTCTCCTCCAAAAACGAATGTCCGTTCTCTTTGGCGCCGTAGCCTTGCACCCTCTCCGGAGCTTGTCAAGAAATGAACGTTCGTTTTAGATTGGCACCATGCCGAGAGTCAGCGAGGAGCACCTGGAGCGCCGCCGCCGCCAGATCCTGGAAGCGGCGCGCACCTGCTTCATCCGCAAGGGCATCCACGCGACGTCCATGCAGGACATCTTCACCGAGGCCGGACTCTCCGCCGGTGCCGTCTACCGGTACTTCAAGAGCAAGAACGAGATCATCGAGGCGAACATCGCGACCGTGATCGGCGACCTGCGCACGTTCTTCACCGCGCTCGCCGACGGCGACCCGCTGCTCCCGGTCGACGAGGTCGTCGAGCGGCTCGCCTCCCACGTCGTCACCCTGTCCGGCGAGAACGGCCCGCTCCGGCTCGCGCCCCAGGCCTGGGCCCTCGCCATGCACGATCCCGAGATCGCCGCGTACGTCGCCGACAACGTCACCGACCTGCGGGACACCTGGACCCTCTACATCCGGCGGCTGGTCGACGCGGGTCTGCTTCCCGCCGAGACCGACGTCGTGGCCGCCGGAAAGACGCTGTTCGCCCTCTTCCCCGGATTCCTCATCCAGCGCCTGCTGCTCAAGGACTTCGGCCCCGAGGACATGAGGCGCGGGCTGAAGGCGCTGACACGCGAAAGCATGTTGACCTTGACGGCCTGACCCGCGCCCGCCTCCGGCCCACCTCGCCGGGCGGCGTGGCCACGAGAGGGCGCTGACCTGCGCCTTTCGTTTATTTCGCCCGATTTCGCGGCTACCATCACGGCACGCCCGCATGCACCTCGCCCGGGGAGTTCTCCGCCGAACCGGTCGAGCGGTGTCCTGAGGCGGACGCGATTTGGACTGCAGGACAGGGAGCTGCGCGTTTTAACATTCCATTACTTTTGGGCGGGGAGTGTGCATGGGGACGGAAGAGCACGACCGCGGAGCGGGGCGCGTGGGCGCCCTCCTCGCGCTGACCGCGGTCGTGTCCGTCGCCGCGTCACTGACCATCGGCGCCCGCGTGCCGTCCGAACTGCGGATGGTGTGGTGGCATCCGGAGATCCTGGTCGCCCTGGCCTGGACGCCCGCAGGCGCCGTCCTCCTGCGGCACCGCCCGGGGCTGACGGTCGCCTGGCTCATGGTCGGCGCGGGTTTCAGTGCCTCGCTGTACGTGCTGTCACTCAACCTCGGCCCCTGGTTGGAACTCCACCACCGGCCCGGAGCCGGGTTCGTCCAGTGGCTCGCCGTCTGGCTGTGGGCCGTTGACACCTACGCCCTGACACTCGTGCTGCCGTTGATCTTCCCGGACGGCCGGCTGGTGTCGCGGTGGTTCCGGCCCGCCCTCGCGCTCGCCTGCCTCGTCCCGGTCGTCGTCTGCGCGCACCTGACGATCGACCCGGACGTGCGCCGCTGGCACAACGGGGTCTCGGTGTACCCGTTCGAGACGATCCCGCTCCCGATCAGCGCGGTCATCGTCACCGCCCTGGCGGCGGGCCTGTTCTCGGTGGCCGTGCGGTTCGTGCAGGCGCCGCCGGATGTCCGGCGGCAGATCGCCTGGGTGGTCTATCCGGGCATCCTCGCCGAGGCGATCATCTTCGCCGGCGAGAACAGCCCGATCGGCGACCCGCTGCGCGACCTCACCATCGTCGCCGTCCCCATCTGCATCGCGATCGCGATCACCCGCTACCGGCTGTACGACATCGACCTCGTGGTCAGCCGGACGCTGGTGTACGCGGGCCTCGTCGTCGTCATCACCGGCGTGTACTTCGCGCTCGTCGGCAGCGCGAGCCTGCTGGCGCACGGCCGGGGCACCCTCGCCGGGCTCGCCGGCGCGATCGTCGCAGGCGCGGTGTTCGAACCCGTCCGGCGGCGGCTGCAGCGCACGGTGGACGGGTTCATCCACGGTGAACGCGATCCGTACCGGATCGCCGACCGGCTGAACCGGCGGCTGCAGACCGCCGCGAACCCGGGCGCCGCGCTCGCCGTCGCCGCCGAGGTGGCGCGTTCGGCCCTGCACGCGACCGGCGTCACAATCGAGGTGCTGGACCGCGACGGCCGGACGGTCTCGGCGGAGGACGGAGTGCTCGGCGAGCGCCCGCAGCTCATCCCGCTGGTGTGGCACGGCGAGCCGGTGGGGCGCCTGCTGTTCGGCGTCACCCGCACCCCGGACGCCCGCCTGTCGAACGTCCTCGCCCGCAACCTCGCCGAACTGGCGAACGCGGCGCGGCTCTCCGCGGACGTCCAGCGCTCCCGGGAGCACATCCTGCGCACGCGGGAGGAGGAGCGGCGGCGGCTGCGCCGCGACCTGCACGACGGGCTCGGGCCGACGCTGGCCAGCCTCGCCATGACGGTGGACGCCGCGCGCATCACGCTGAGGACCGACCCGGAGGCGGTCGACGGGCTGCTGGAGGAGCTGCGCAGCACCATGGGGCGCACCATCGGCGACATCAGGGAGCTCGTGTACGGCCTGCGGCCGCCCGCCCTGGACGACCTCGGGCTGGAGGGCGCGATCCAGGCGCTCGGCGGCGTCGTCGCCGCCGGGGACGGCCCGCGGGTGGACGTGCGCGTCGAGGGCGATCTGAAGGGCCTGCCTGCCGCCGCCGAGGTCGCGGCGTACCGGATCGTCCAGGAGGCGCTGACGAACGTCCACCGGCACGCCGAGGCCGGCTGCGCCGAGGTGCGGCTGCATCTGAACGGTGATCTGCACGTGACCGTCGACGACGACGGTGTGGGACTGCCCGACCAGGTGCGTTCCGGCATCGGCATGTCCTCCATGCGCGAGCGTGCGGCCGAGCTGGGCGGGTCCTGCACGGTGGGGCCCGGCCCCAAGGGCGGGACCCTGGTCCGCGCCAGGCTGCCGGTCAACGGCGTCTCCCCCTGAGACGCCGCCCTCCCCGGTGGGAGGGCCGGTGACCGCCCCCCGCCAAGAAGGTCGCCACCGGCCCTCGGGCTCCGTACGGGCCCGGGGCTCCCATCCCGGTCCATACGGGCCATTCACCAGAGGGTGTGCAAGAGAGAAGTTATGCGGTGGAAGGTCCCGCCGGAGAGGGACAGTTGTCCCGTCTGTGCCGGGACCGCCCCGGGACCGGCGCACGCCCAGGTAAGACGGACGGTCCGCTAGACCCAGCCGGGCCGCGTCTCGCCCTCGGCCACCAGGACGGCCGGCCCCCTCAGGAAACTGGTCTCGCCGTCCAGGACGACGGTCACCCTGCCGCCGGGGACGTCCACGGTCCATTCGGCGCCGTCGGCCGTGCCGCGAGCCGCCGCGGCGGCCACCGCGACGGTACCGGTGCCGCACGACCGGGTCTCGCCGGAGCCGCGCTCGTACACCCGCATCTCGACGTGCCGCTCCCCCACGCTGCGGTAGAACTCGACGTTCACCCCCGCGGGGAAGACCGCCGGGTCGAAGTCCGGGGCGTGCGACAGGTCCAGGGCGGCGACCGGCTCGGTGACGCGGCACGCCAGGTGGGGATTGCCGACGCTGACCCGCTCGCCCGCGAAGCTCGCGCCCGCCAGGGACGCCTCCCCCGGGCCGAGAAGCTCCGGCAGGCCCATCTCCACGCTGACGTCCCCGGACGGGCCGAGCGTCACGCGGCGCAGGCCCGCGCGGGTGGCCAGGTCCCACTCCCCGGGCGGGGCCAGGCCCGCGTCGACCAGGTAGCGGGCGAAGACGCGCACCCCGTTGCCGCACATCTCGGCGATGCCGCCGTCGGCGTTGCGGTAGTCCATGAACCACTCGGCGTCGGCGTCGAACTCGGTGGCCTTCGTCCGGACCGCGCGCAGGACGCCGTCGGCGCCGATGCCCGCCCGCCGGTCGCAGAGCCGCGCGACGGCCTCCGGGGTGAGGTCCAGGACACCGTCCGGATCGGGGAGGATCACGAAGTCGTTCTCGGTGCCGTGCCCTTTGACGAACCGCATGCCCCCGATCATATGGGGCCCGGCGTCCCCAGGCTCACCAGGGCGAGAGCGCGATCGACCAGGTCCGGGGCATCGTGGGGCAGCCATCGCACGCGCGGGTCGCGGCGGAACCACGACTCCTGGCGGCGGGCGAAACGCCGCGTCGTCCGGACGGTGTCCTCCCTGGCCTGCTCCTCCGTCCACTCCCCCGCGAGGAACCGCAGCACCTGCGCGTACCCGAGGGCGCGCCCGGCGGTCAGGCCGTCCCGCAGGCCCCGCTTCTCCAGCTCCCGGACCTCGTCGACCAGGCCCGCCTCCCACATCCGGTCCACCCGCAGGGCGATGCGCTCGTCCAGCACCTCGCGGGGCACGCTCAGCCCGATCTGCACGACGTGGTCGTAGCGGTACCGGTGCTCGGGCAGGGTCGCGGTGAACGGGCGGCCCGAGATCTCGATGACCTCCAGGGCGCGCACGATCCGGCGGCCGTTGCTCGGCAGGATCGCCTCCGCCGCCGCGGGGTCCAGGCCGCGCAGCCGGTCGTGCAGCGGGCCGGGGCCGACCCGCGCCAGCTCCTCCTCCAGGCGCCCCCGGACGGCCGGGTCCGTCCCCGGGAACTCCAGGCGGTCGAGCGCGGCGCGCACGTACAGCCCGGACCCGCCGACCAGCACCGGCAGCCGTCCCCGGCCCCTGATCCCGGCGATGGCGTCGGCGCTGAGCCGCTGGTACTCGGCGACGCTCGCGGCGACCGTCACGTCCCAGACGTCCAGCAGATGGTGCGGGACCCCGCGCATCTCGGCCGCGGACAGTTTCGCGGTGCCGATGTCCATGCCGCGGTACAGCTGCATCGAGTCGGCGTTGACCGCCTCGCCGGCCAGCCGGAGGGCCAGCTCGACGGCGAGGTCGGACTTGCCGGCCGCCGTGGCGCCGACGACCGCGATCACATGCGGGGCATTGGGTGAGGTCACGGGATTGATTGTGGCAACAGAACGGGTATGGCCGGAATGAACGGGTGCCGCGCCGTGCCCGCGGCGCCGAACGAGCCGAGGGATCCGGGGGGATTCGATGTCCATCGTCGACAAGGTCAAGCAGATGCTCGGGCAGCACTCCGACAAGGCCAAGCAAGGCGTCGAGAAGGCCGGGGACATGTTCGACCAGCGCACCGGGGGCAAGCACGCCGACAAGGTCGACCGGGTCCAGGACCAGGCCGGAAGCTACATCGACCGCGAGAGCGGCCGGCCCGGCGGCGCAGGCGGCCAGGCCGAGGGACCGGGCGGCCAGCCCGGCGGCGCGGGAGGCCAGCCCGGCGGGACGGGCGGCCCGCCGTCCTAGGCGGGCCCGCCGGCCCGTGACCAGCTCGCCACGAGGTAGCCGACACCGTACGGCGCCTCGTCGGCGAGGAGTTCGGCCGTGAGTGCCGCGGCGCCGCCGCCCTGAGCGGCCGCGCCTGCGAGTACCTGCCATGCCGCGCGCCCGGCGGCCTGGACGTCCCGGGAGAGCCCCGGATCCAGGCCGGCCAGGGCACAGGCGTCGGCCCGCCCGAGCGCGCCGGCCACGCCCTCGTCGTAGGGGGCCGCGCGCTCGTCGAGGTGGCCGGGGGGCTTCTCCGAGCGGCGGGCCGACCCGTCCCCCATCACCAGAAGCGCGACCCGCTCGGCCGACACGGCGAGTTCCCGTCCCAGCGTCAGGCAGCGCTCAGGCGGGTCGTCGAAAGCGACGGCCTGGTAGCGCGCCCCTGTACCGAGCCCCTGCCGCTCCAGCAGCCAGAAACCCATGGTGAGTGAGAGCGGCAGCGCCTCGGCGGCGCCCCTGACGTCGCCGGGGATCGTCCAGTCGAGACCGTACGGGCGGAGCGTCGCGTAGGCGTCCTCCCTGTACTCGCGGGTCTCCGGCCCGCCCCCGACAACGACCAGGGCGTCGTTCCCCTCCAGGCGGCGGACGGCCCGGTCACAGGCCGCCCGGAGCGCGTCCAGTTCCGGCGCCGCCTCCCCCGCCGTCTCCGGGACGAGGAGAGGCGGATGCGGGCACACCGCCGCCGATACGAGCACGCTGCCTCCTTGAGGGCGGGCCGGCCGAAGCGGCAGGCCCGATCATGCGGGGTTCAGGGGCAGGTCGAGCAGCCCGGCGCGGCCGCGGCGGGCTGGGCCGGGCGCCCGATCGACGGCATGCCCAGCGACACGCCCCGGGCTTCGCCGTCCCCGCCCTGCCGGGCCTCCCACGCGTCGCCCGCGCGCGTCCGGCGGACGCCCAGTGCGGGCTTGTCGGCGACCAGGTGGTGCGGCGCGGCGTAGGTGATCTCGACGGTGACCATGTCGCCGGGGCGGACCGGCTCCTGCGGCACGCCGAAGTGGACCAGGCGGTTGTCGGGCGCCCGGCCCGAGAGCCGGCGCGTCGCCTCGTCCTTGCGGCCCTCGCCCTCGGCGACGAGCACCTCCAGCGTCCGGCCGAGCTGCCGGCGGTTCTCCGCCCAGGAGATCTCCTCCTGGAGCGCGATGAGCCGCTCGTACCGCTCCTGGACGACCTCCTTCGGCAGCTGGCCGTCCATGGTCGCCGCCGGGGTGCCCGGGCGTTTGGAGTACTGGAACGTGAACGCCGACGCGAACCGGGCCTCCCGCACCACGTGCAGGGTCTCCTCGAAGTCGGCCTCGGTCTCGCCGGGGAAGCCGACGATGATGTCGGTGGTGATCGCCGCGTCCGGGATCGCGGCCCGGACCTTCTCGATGATGCCGAGGTAGCGCGCCTGCCGGTACGACCGGCGCATCGCGCGCAGCACCGCGTCCGACCCGGACTGCAGCGGCATGTGCAGGGAGGGCATCACGTTCGGCGTCTCAGCCATCGCGGCGATCACGTCGTCGGTGAAGTCCTTGGGGTGCGGCGAGGTGAACCGGACCCGCTCCAGGCCCTCGACGCCGCCGCAGGCCCGCAGCAGCCCCGCGAACGCCGACTGCCCGTCCCCGGTCATCGCGCGGACCTCCTCCGGCGCGCCGGACAGGGCGCCGAAGCCCGAGCCGTAGGCGTTGACGTTCTGCCCGAGCAGCGTGATCTCCAGGGCGCCCTCGGCGACCAGCGCCTCGACCTCGGCGAGGATCTCCCCCGGCCGGCGGTCGCGCTCCTTGCCGCGCAGGGACGGGACGATGCAGAACGTGCAGGTGTTGTTGCACCCCACGGAGATCGACACCCAGGCGGCGTAGGGCGACTCGCGGCGCGTCGGCAGCGTCGAGGGGAAGGTCACCAGGGACTCTTCGATCTCGACCTGCGCCTCGCTCCGGACGCGTGCGCGTTCGAGCAGCGCGGGCAGCGACCCGATGTTGTGCGTGCCGAACACCACGTCCACCCAGGGGGCGCGCTTGACGATGGTGTCGCGGTCCTTCTGGGCCAGGCAGCCGCCGACGGCGATCTGCATGCCGGGATGGCCGTCCTTGACGGGCCGCAGATGGCCGAGGTTGCCGTAGAGGCGGTTGTCGGCGTTCTCCCGCACCGCGCAGGTGTTGAACACCACGATGTCGGGCTCGGCCTCCACCGCGCGGACGTACCCGGCCGACTCCAGCAGCCCCGACAGCCGCTCGGAGTCATGGACGTTCATCTGGCACCCGTAGGTACGGATCTCGTACGTACGGGGAGCCGTCTCCATTGGCGCACTCATGACAGTCATCCAGGTTACGGGCCCGGCGTGACATGGCGGAACGGGCGGCGCACCCCGCCACCGCCTTTTATGATCACTCTCCGCCACGACCGAACCCCGTCCGACGTGGGTATTCGTGATCGTATCGGTACCGCCCGGCAACTCGGTCAGTACCGGCGATGACATAAAGTCCGTGCCCATGACGGACAGCGAAAGCGAGCCCGAGATCACCGAGACCGGGCCGGAGGACTCCACCCCGGAGCCGGCCGCCGCAGGTGACCGGCCGCTCGTCGTAGTCGAGCACGTCAACAAGCACTTCGGCGAGCTGCACGTCCTCAAGGACATCAACCTCACCGTGAACTCCGGCGAGGTGGTCGTCGTCATCGGCCCGTCCGGCGGCGGGAAGTCGACCCTGTGCCGGTCGATCAACCGGCTGGAGCCGATCGACGACGGCACGATCCTCGTGGACGGCAAGGAGCTGCCCAAAGAGGGCAAGGATCTGGCGAAGCTCCGCGCCGACGTGGGCATGGTGTTCCAGTCGTTCAACCTGTTCGCCCACAAGACGATCCTCGAGAACGTCATGCTCGGGCCGGTGAAGGTCCGCAGGCAGGGCAAGCAGGAGTCGCAGAAGCACGCGATGGAACTGCTCGACCGGGTCGGCATCGCCAACCAGGCGCACAAGTACCCCGCGCAGCTGTCCGGCGGGCAGCAGCAGCGCGCGGCGATCGCGCGCTCCCTCGCGATGCGGCCCAAGGTGATGCTCTTCGACGAGCCCACGTCGGCGCTGGACCCGGAGATGGTCAACGAGGTCCTGGACGTCATGACGGGGCTGGCCCGCGAGGGCATGACGATGATCGTCGTCACGCACGAGATGGGCTTCGCCCGCCGGGCCGCGCAGAAGGTCGTGTTCATGGCGGACGGCCAGATCGTCGAGGAGAACACCCCCGACGAGTTCTTCACCAACGCGCGGACCGAGCGCGCGAAGGACTTCCTTTCCAAGATCCTCACGCACTGAGCCGCGGGGCTCCGGCAGAGAGCAGAGGTAGGACGAGAATGCGAGTACGTCGTTTCGGCGCCCTCATCGGGGCGGGGATGGCGCTGTCGCTGGCGCTCAGCGCGTGCGGCAGTGACACCGAGAAGACCGAGGCCAAGACGGTCGTCCAGAAGGCCAAGGACGACAAGAAGCTGACCATCGGCATCAAGTTCGACCAGCCGGCGCTCGGGCTGAAGAAGCCCGACGGCAGCTTCGACGGTTTCGACGTCGACGTCGCCAAGTACATCGCCAAGTCGCTCGGCGTCCCCGAGAACGGCATCACGTTCAAGGAGACGACCTCCGCCAACCGCGAGTCGTTCCTCGGCGGCGGGCAGGTCGACCTCGTGGTCGCCACCTACTCCATCACCGACGCGCGCAAGTCGCAGGTGACCTTCGGCGGGCCGTACTACGTCGCCCACCAGGACACGATGGTCAAGGCCGACAACGGCAGCATCAAGAAGGCCACCGACCTCAAGGGCAAGAAGCTCTGCAAGGCGGCCGGGTCCAACTCCTTCCGCCGCATCACCGAGGGCCCGCCGGACGGCAAGCTGAACATCAAGGGCGTCACGCTCGTGGACGCCTCCAGCTACTCCGAGTGCGTGAGCAAGCTGAAGTCCGGCGCCCTGGACGCGGTCAGCACCGACGACCTGATCCTGGCCGGCTTCGCCAACCAGCAGAAGGGCGCCTTCAAGGTCATCAACGACCCCTTCACCGACGAGAAGTACGGCGTCGGCCTCAAGAAGGGCGACACCGAGACCTGCGAGGCCGTCAACAAGGCCGTCAGCCAGATGTACTCCGACGGCACGGCCAAGACCCTGCTGGAGAAGCACTTCGCGGGCACCGGGCTCAAGCTCGTCACGACCGCCCCGCAGATGGAAGGCTGCGCCTGACCCAGGGCCTCGACTGACGCCCGTCACGCCGGCGCGTCCCCGACAGACATCGCCCGGGGGCGCGCCGGCATGGCCTGACACCCGCTGGAACGTGATGAAACAGCTGAGCAATGTTTGACTTCAGCCCGTTCTTCGACAACTTCGACGAGATCCTCCAGGGATTCTGGGCGACCCTGCGCCTCGCGGCCGCCGCGGCGGTGCTCTCCCTGATCATCGGGACCTTTCTGGCGAGCTTCCGGGTCTCGCCGGTTCCGGTGCTCCGCGCGTTCGGCACGGGCTACGTCAACATCGTGCGCAACACGCCCCTCACCCTGGTACTGCTGATGTGCAGCCTGGGCCTGAACGACATCCTCGCGCTGAAGTTCTCCGAGAACTCCTCGACGACCTACTACTGGTGGGCGGTCCTCGGCCTGTCGGCCTACACCGGGGCCTTCGTGTGCGAGACCCTGCGCTCGGGCATCAACACCGTCCCGCTGGGCCAGGCCGAGGCCGCCCGTTCGATCGGGCTGACCTTCACCCAGTCCCTCCGCATGATCATCCTGCCGCAGGCGTTCCGGGCGATCATCGCCCCGCTGGGCAGCGTGCTGATCGCGATGATCAAGAACACGACGGTGGCCGCGGCCGCGAGCTACGCCGAGGTCGCGCTGGTCACCAAGACCATCATCGACAAGCCCACGTTCGCCAACGGGGTCATCCCCCTCTTCCTCGGCGTGTCGATCGGCTTCCTGATCCTCACCCTGCCGACCGGATACTTCTTCGGCTGGCTCGCCAAGCGGATGGCGGTGGCGCGATGAGCAAGGAAGCGACCGTTCTCTTCGACATCCCCGGCCCCCGGGCCAGGGCGCGCAACGCGCTCCTGACCGCCGTCGTGTCGATCCTGCTCGCCGCCGTCCTGGCCGCGCTGATCTGGCGCCTCAGCGACAAGGGCCAGTTCGAGGAGAAGCTCTGGACGCCGTTCCTGAAGTGGACGGTCTGGAGGCACCTGCTCCTGCCCGGCCTGATCAACACGCTGAAGGCCGCCGCCCTCGCCACGGTGCTGGCCCTGCTGTTCGGCGTCGTGTTCGGGCTGGCACGGCTGTCGGACCACTGGTGGGTCCGCGTCCCGGCCGGCGCCGTGGTGGAGTTCTTCCGCGGCATCCCGCTGCTGATCCTGATCTTCCTGGCGTTCTTCGTCCCCAACAAGATCAGCCCCGCCATCGCCGAGTCGCAGTTCGGCACCCTGCAGCGGGTGTCGGTGGACTACTTCTTCTCGATCTTCGGGGTGGAGATCAACGCCGGTGTGGTCACCGTGCCCGCGTTCGCCGCGGTCGTGTTCGGCCTGACGATGTACAACGGCTCCGTGCTCGCCGAGGTGGTGCGCGCGGGCGTCCTGTCGATCCCGAAGGGGCAGTCGGAGGCCGCCTACTCCATCGGGCTCCGCAAGAACGGCGTCATGCGGCTGGTGCTGCTGCCGCAGGCCATCACGGTGATGATGCCGGCGATCGTGAGCCAGATCGTCGTCCTGCTCAAGGACACCGCGCTCGGGTTCATCATCGCCTACGGCGAGTTCCTGCAGGCCGGCTTCAAGCAGGTGCCGGCGAACTACAGCAACAACGTGCTGCAGGCCGGCATCGTCGTCGCGGTCATCTACATCGCGATCAACATGTCGCTGAGCCGTGTGGCCACCTGGCTGGAGGGGCGCAGCCGCCGCAGCCGCAAGACCGAGGCCAAGACCATGGGCTCGGGCGGCCCGCCCCCCGTGGCCGGGGTCGGGGTGACCCAGCAGACCATCTGACGGTCCGCTCGTCCGCGAAGGGCGCCGCCGGTTCCGGCGGCGCCCTTCGCCGTCCCCGCCAGGGGCGAACCCCTGTGTTACCGGTGGGTTTCCAGGCCAAGAGCTTGTATCTTTCCGACCTCAAACGGCCCGTCATGGCCCCAACCGATCCCCGTATGCGGGACGATTCCTGTTATGACCGCTCGTGCGACCCTTCCCTACGGCTCATGGCCTTCACCCATCTCTGCGGCCGATGTCGCCCGCGCCCGGCTGCGCCTCAGCTTCCCCACCGTCATGGGCGACGACGTGTGGTGGCAGGAGACGCGACCCGAGGAGGGCGGACGGGCCACGGTCATCCATCTGAAGGACGGTCATCGCACCGAGCTGCTGCAGGCGCCGTGGGATGCGCGTACCCGCGTCCACGAGTACGGCGGGCGGTCGTACCTGCCGATCCGCACCGGGGCGGGCTGGTCGGTCGTGTTCTCCAACTACGAGGACCAGCGGCTGCACCGCCTCGACGAGGGCGACCCGAAGCCGTACCCGCTGACGCCCGAGCCGGCCGTCCCGGCGGGATTGCGGTACGCCGACTACGTCCTTTCCCCGGACGGGACTGAGGTCTGGTGCGTCTGCGAGGGCCACATCGCCGAGCCTGCGGGCCCCGAGGATGAGCAGAGCGCGGACGAGCAGCCCGCCACGGGCATCCGGCGCGCCATTGTCGCCATCCCTCTGGACGGCAGCGCCGCAGGGGACGCCGGCGCGATCCGCGAGCTGGTGTCGGGCGCGCAGTTCTACGCGGGCCCTGTGGCGTCCCCTGGCGGAGGGCACCTGGCGTGGGTCCAGTGGAACCACCCCCGCATGCCGTGGGACGGCACCGAGGTGCGCGTGGCGGCGATCGAGGACGGCGAGGTGGTCGCTCCCCGCACGGTCAAGGGCGGCCTCACCGAGTCCGCCCTGGCGCCGTTGTGGCGCGACGACGAGTCCCTGTACGTGATCTCCGACTGGCCCGGCTGGTGGAACATCTACCAGGTCGGCCTGCACGGGGAGTCCGCCCAGGCGCTCTACCCGGCCGAGGAGGAGTTCGCCGCGCCGCTGTGGCAGCTCGGCGGCATGCCGTACGCGCTGCTCGGCGACGGGCGCCTCGCCGTCCTGCACGGCGAGGGCGACATGCGGCTCGGCGTCTACGACACCGACACCCTCGACCTCGTCGACCTGGAGGTCCCCTACGAGCACTGGGCGCCGCAGCTGTCCACGGACGGCACGACGATCGTGGGGATCGCCGGCGGCCCGGACCTGCCGGCGTCGGTGGTGCGCGTCGACACCACGACCGGGCGCGTCGAGGGGCTGCGCCGGGAGCGGGCCGAGCTGCCCGACGTCGCGTACCTGTCCAGGCCGCGCGCCGAGCAGCTGGAGGGGCCGTTCGGGCGTCCCGTCCACGCCTACGTGTTCCCGCCGACCAACCCTGAGGCGGCCGGGCCGGACGACGAGCTGCCGCCCTACGTCGTGTTCGTGCACGGCGGGCCCACCGGACGGGTGTCCACGGTCCTCGACATGGAGCGCGCGTACTTCACCAGCCGCGGCATCGGCGTGATCGACGTCAACTACGGCGGATCGGCCGGCTACGGCCGCGCCTACCGGGAGCGGCTGCGCCGCCAGTGGGGCGTGGTCGACGTCGAGGACGCCGTCGCCGCCGCCCGTGCCCTCGTCGACGGCGGCATCGCCGACCCGGCGCGGCTGGCGATCCGCGGCGGCTCGGCCGGCGGCTGGACGACGCTCGCGGCGATCACGCAGACCGACGTGTTCAAGGCCGCCACGTCCTACTTCGGGATCAGCGACCTGCAGCGCTTCGCCGAGAGCACCCACGACTTCGAGTCCCACTACCTGTTCGGCCTCATCGGCCCCCTCCCCGGGTTCGAGCGCGCCTACGAGGAGCGCTCGCCGATCAACCGCGCCGACCGGACGGCCTGCCCCGTCCTGCTCCTGCAGGGTCTGAGCGACCCGATCGTGCCGCCGGACCAGTCCGAGCGGTTCGCGCAGGCGCTGGCCGAGAAGAAGATGCCGTACGCCTACCTCACCTTCGAGGGCGAGTCGCACGGCTTCCGCAAGGCCGACACGGTCATCCGCTGCCTGGAGGCGGAGCTGGCGTTCTACGGCCAGACCCTCGGGTTCGAGCCGCGCGGCGTCGAACCCGTCAACCTCACGATCGGCTGATCAGGGGACGATGTAGGAGGAGATGTCGAGCAGCGTGTGGTCGGCTCGGAAGAACGACACCGTGTCTCCTGAGGTGTTGTTCAGGAAGCCGGCCGTCAGGCCGTTGTAGAAGGCGTCGGGACGGTTCGTGCCTGGGCCGACGTAGACGCGCAGCAGGCTTCCCGGCGGGATCACGTATCCAGAGCCGATCCGCATCAGGTTGCTCGCCTGGTCGCGCAGGTAGCCGCCGCTCACGTCGACCGGCCTGGACGTCGTGTTCCGCAGCACCACGTGCTCGCTCTTCTCCGGCTGGGCGTCGTCGCCGCCCGGGTCGGGGAAGACGCTGTCGATGACGACGCCGTTCGCGCCGGGGAAGGGCGTCCGGCCGTCCAGGATCCGCCGCGTCGTGGCGGGGAAGTTCGTCGCGAGCCAGTCGTAGCCCTGGTTCGCCCCCATGGACACCTCGGCCGGGCTGTCCACCGGGTCGCTGAACACCTTCAGCCCCTTGTCGTGCGCACGCCTGACATCGCCGGCACTGGTCGCCCTGGGATGCGCGTACACGCTGACCGTCCAGCCCGCCAGCCCGGCCAGCTCGTCGTCGGAGAGCATCGCGCCCCCGGTCAGGTAGGAGAGCTGGACCTTGGGCGCGGACGCGTGGAACTCCTTGAGCGCCGCCTGGTCGCGCGAGTGGACCTGCACCCGGTAGGCCCCCGACTTGAGCGTCCCGCCGTCGGTGACGCCGGCCGCGTTCAGCTCCTCGGCGAGGAGCGTGGCGATCCCGGGGCTGTTGGCGGGCGCCTTCAGTTCCAGGCTGAGCCCGGTCCCCCTGTCCCTGGCGGCGAGCAGCTCCTTCAAGGTGGGCACCCGCTGGCCCGCGTACCGGGCGTCGAACCAGGACCCGGCGTCCAGCCTCTTGATCTCGGCCAGCGTGAACTGGCCCACCCTCCACGGCGCCCGGTCGGGGAAGACCTGCTCCACGTCGGTGGTCCGGGCGAGCGTGTCGTCGTGCAGGAGCACGATCTGTTTGTCGGCCGTGAGCTGCACGTCGCCTTCCAGCACGTCGGCCCGGTCGCGGACCCCGTCGCGGTAGGACGCGAGCGTCTCCTCGGGGGCCTGCCCCGGCGACCCGCGATGCCCGACGATCACCGCGTGCGTCCGCTTCCCCGCGGCCTGCGGCGCGGCCTGGGCGCTGCCCGCGAAGGCGACGGCCGCCAGCACGGCCCCGCACCCGATCATGGCGATCCTGTTCACGAGATCCTCCCGCCTGGAAATGACTTGATCATCACCGCGGAAGCTTGCGAACACCAGACCAACCGCTTAATTTCCCCCGAACCCCAACAAACCGCTCGGTCGCTCGTTCGCGCCGGTCAGCGGGCGAACTCGATCGCCCGGGACTCCCGGACGACGGTGACCCGGATCTGGCCGGGATAGGTCAGCTCGTCCTCGACCTGCTTGGCGATGTCGCGGGCGATCACCTGTGCCTGGATGTCGTCGACCGCGTCGGGCTTCACCATCACCCGGATCTCGCGGCCCGCCTGCATCGCGAAGACCTTCTCCACGCCCTCGTGCCTGTCGCGGGCGATCTCCTCCAGCCGTTCCAGCCGCTTGACGTAGGCCTCCAGCGACTCGCGGCGCGCCCCCGGCCGGCTGCCGCTCACCGCGTCGGCGGCCTGGGTGAGCACGGCCTCCACGGTCCGGACCTCGACCTCGTTGTGGTGCGCCTCGATCGCGTGGACGACGTCCTCGTGCTCGCCGTAGCGGCGGGCGATCTCGGCGCCGATCAGCGCGTGGCTGCCCTCCACCTCGTGCGTGAGCGCCTTGCCGATGTCGTGCAGCAGCGTGCACCGCTTGGCGACCTCCACCGGCAGCCGCAGCTCGCCCGCCATGATGCCCGCGATGTGCGCGGACTCGATCAGGTGCTTGAGCACGTTCTGCCCGTAGGACGTCCGGTACCGCAGCTGCCCGAGCAGCGCGATGAGCTCCGGGTGCATGTCGGCGATGCCGACCTCGACCAGGGCGTCCTCGCCGGCGCGGACGCACAGCTGCTCGACGTCGCTGCGGCTGCGCTCGTAGATCTCCTCGATCCGCTGGGGGTGGATCCGGCCGTCCAGGACGAGCTTCTCCAGCGTCAGCCGCCCGACCTCGCGCCGCACGGGATCGAAGCAGCTCAGCAGCACCGCCTCGGGCGTGTCGTCGATGATGAGGTTCACGCCCGTGGTCGTCTCGAAGGCGCGGATGTTGCGCCCCTCGCGGCCGATGATGCGGCCCTTCATCTCGTCGCTCGGCAGGTGCAGGACCGACACCACCGACTCGGCCGTCTGCTCGCTGGCGACCCGCTGGATCGCCAGTGTCACGATCTTGCGGGCGCGCTTGTCGCCCTCCGCCTTCGCCGCGTTCTCGATCTCCCGCACGATCGGGATGGACTCCCGTTTCGCCTGGTTCTCGATCGCCGCGACCAGTTCGCCCTTGGCCTGCTCGGCGGTCAGCCCGGCCGCCTGCTCCAGGACCTTGCGCCGCTCGTCGGCGACGCCGTCGAGCTCCCGCCCGCGGGCCTCCAGCTCCTTCTTGGTCTCGGCGAGCCGTCCCTGCCACTCCTCCAGGCGGCGCACCTCGGCGTCCAGCCGCTGCTCCCGCTCCGCGAGGCGCGCCTCCCGGCGCTCCAGGTCCTCCCGGACGGTGCGGAGGTCGTCCCGCAGGGTCCGGCCTTCCTCGTCGAGCTCCGCGCGTCCAGTGGCGGTGGCCTGCTGCGCCTCCCGCTCGGCCTTGTCCAGGGCGGCCCGCGCGTCCTTCGCGGCCTTCGCCCTGATCTCGTCCGCCTCGCCCTGCGCCCGGGCCATCTCGGCCGCGGCCCTGCCGGGCGTGCCGGGACGCCGTACCAGGACGATCACGAGAGCGACCAGGGTCACCAGCAGCGCTGCACCCAGCAGGACGCTCTCCATGAGGCAGATCCTTCCTCGCCGCGGGCCCGTCCGGAGTACGGGGCCCTGCCTAGCGAGGATTTACTCGCGCGCGGATGCACGACATCGCGGGACCGCGCAGCGGCGCGCCCCCGGCGACCCGGCCGAATCCGGTCGACGAACGTGTCCTTTATGCCTCTCAGCTGCTGGAACGTGCTCGGTCGTATGGCAATCCGCGAGACGCGGAGTAACTCCTCACTGCCGTAACGGTAAGCGGCACAGAGGTAATGAGCAAGCAAACGACCGGCATTCCGGACTAACCGAACGTCGACGTGACTCCTTCCTTACCGCCTCCCCTGACCCCCGGACCCTGCTCCGACCTGCACCATCACGCCCCCGCCACAGCGCGGACCCGACCGCCCGCCGGTCGCCGTCCCCGCGACTCCGGCGTGTCGCCACCCGTCTCTCACGACAACGCCACATTGCCACCCCACCCCCCAGCTGCTACCCCACCGATCCGGCCCCCGGCGCCGCTTCCCGTTTCGAACGCGGCGGTTCTGTCGAGGGGACGGGATGGCCTCAGGTCGGTGCCTCTCGGCCAAGGACTCCTGACCACCGGTGGGACGGGGCGTGCCGGTCAGTCGAGCAGAGCGGGGAGGTCTCCCGGGTCGGCGCCCTCTTCGGCCAGGGCCTCCTTGACCACCCGGTAGGACAGGGAGGGCGAGTAGCCCTTGCGGGCGAGCATGCCGACCAGGCGGCGCATGCGTTTGGCGGGGTCGACGCCTCGGGTGGCGGGGAGCTTGCGGGTGACCAGGGCGCGGGCCGTCTGTTCCTCCTGGCCGGGGTCCAGGGTCTCCACCGCGTCGTTGACGGTCTCGCCGGGGACGCCGCGGCGGCGGAGTTCGGCGGCCAGGGCCCGCTTGGCCAGGCCTCGGCCAGCGTGCCTGGACTGGACCCATGCCTGGGCGAAGGCCTCGTCGTCGATGAGGCCGACGTCGGTGAAGCGGCTCAGCACGCGTTCGGCGACGTCCTCGGGGATGTGCTTGCGCCGCAGGGCGTCCGCCAGTTGGGCCCGCGTGCGGGGGGAGGAGGACAGGAGGCGCAGGCAGATCTCGCGGGCCCTCGCCTCAGGGTCGCTCTCGCGCGCGGCCGTCATGGGGAGCCGGCCCGCGCGGGGGCGGGAGCCGTGGGAGCGGCGGCGCCGTCGGGGAAGTTCCGGGCACCGGTCGTGCGGTGCCGGGTAGGGCGCCGCCGCCCTGCATACGAGATCATCGCTCACTCTTCGTCGAGAGTCACCCGTCTCAGGAGATTCCTTGTCAGGAGTCACCTGCCTTGGCGGCCTTGGCACCCCGCTTCGCGGCGGGGGCCTTGACCGGGGCGGGGGCGGAGGGCTCGGGCGCGGCGCCCGGAGCGGCGGCGGGCTCGGCCTCCTTGTCGACCTTCGGGCCGATGCCGAGCTTCTCCTTGATCTTCTTCTCGATGCCGTCGGCCAGGTCGGGGTTGGCCTTGAGGAAGTTGCGGGCGTTCTCCTTGCCCTGGCCGAGCTGGTCGCCGTCGTAGGTGTACCAGGCGCCGGACTTGCGGACGAAGCCGTGCTCCACGCCGAGGTCGATCAGGCCGCCCTCGCGGCTGATGCCCTGGCCGTAGAGGAGGTCGAAGTCGGCGACGCGGAACGGCGGGGCCATCTTGTTCTTGACGACCTTGACGCGGACGCGGTTGCCGACGGCCTCGGTGCCGTCCTTGAGCGTCTCGATGCGGCGGACGTCGAGGCGGACGGAGGCGTAGAACTTCAGCGCGCGGCCGCCGGTGGTGGTCTCCGGCGAGCCGAACATGACGCCGACCTTCTCGCGGAGCTGGTTGATGAACAGGACGGTGGTCTTGGTCTGGTTGATCGCCCCGGTGAGCTTGCGCAGGGCCTGCGACATGAGGCGGGCCTGGAGGCCGACGTGGCTGTCGCCCATCTCGCCCTCGATCTCGGCGCGGGGCACCAGCGCGGCGACGGAGTCGATGACGACGATGTCGATCGCGCCGGAGCGGATCAGCATGTCGGTGATCTCCAGGGCCTGCTCGCCGGTGTCGGGTTGCGAGACCAGCAGGGCGTCGATGTCGACGCCGAGCTTGGTGGCGTACTCGGGGTCGAGGGCGTGCTCGGCGTCGACGAAGGCGGCGATGCCGCCCTGCTTCTGGACGCTGGCGACGGCGTGGAGCGCGATGGAGGTCTTGCCGGACCCCTCGGGGCCGTACACCTCGACGACGCGGCCGCGCGGCAGGCCGCCGATGCCGAGGGCGATGTCGAGGGAGATCGCGCCGGTGGGGACCACCTCGACGGGGGCCCGCGCCTCCTCGCCCATCCGCATGACCGATCCCTTGCCGAACTGCCGCTCGATCTGGGCCAGTGCGGTCTCGAGAGCCTTCTCCCGGTCGTTCGCTGCCATTGAGATGTCCTTCTCGTTGAGATGTGTCGGCTCTCGGCCGCTGCTTGCGATGTCGAGGGCGACGTTACGGCGGGCCACCGACACTTTCACCCCCGGCGCGGTCCGAGGACGTCGCCGCGGGGCGGGGCCAGCTTACCGAACATTCGTTCGATCATCGTCCCGCCCACCGATTTGCGGTGGAATCTCCGTGCGATCGATGGTCCCGACCCCGTAACCTGGCGGAGTTGACGGAGGGTTCCAATCATGACGCTGACCGTCCTCTTCTGCGTCGATCCGCTCCATCCCCGGCGCGTTGACCCCCACTTCGCCCGCGAGGCGGCCGCCGTGCGGGACCACTACGGCGAGATCGCCCTGATCGACCACGACGCGCTGCGCCGCGGGGACGTCGAGGACGCGGTCGACGCGGCGCCCTCCGACCTGGG
Source organism: Actinomadura sp. NPDC023710 (assembly GCF_040639875.1). Classification (NCBI taxonomy): domain Bacteria; kingdom Bacillati; phylum Actinomycetota; class Actinomycetes; order Streptosporangiales; family Thermomonosporaceae; genus Actinomadura; species Actinomadura sp. NPDC023710. The sequence goes on along the minus strand of NZ_JBFAGB010000043.1, from coordinate 4,075 downwards.
CCCGGTCTGGTACCGCGGATGGATGCTCTCGGCGGAGGAGTACGGCGCGATGGCCGCCGCCCTGAAGCGGCGCGGAACGGTGCTCCTGACGCACCCGGACGACTACCGCCGCGCGCACGAGCTGCCGGGATGGCACGACACGTTCGCCGGGCTGACCCCGCACAGCGTGTGGCGGTCTCTCGGCACCGGCCAGGATCCCGGCCCCCTGAGCGAGCTGGGCGAGCTCGTCAAGCCGCTGCGCGGCGGGCCCGGCGTGGTCAAGGACTACGTGAAGTCGTGCAAGCACGAGTGGGAGGAGGCGTGCTTCGTCCCCGACCTGAAGAACCTCGCGCAGCTGCACGACATCGCGGCGAAGATGGTCGCGCTGCGCGACGACCACCTGGCCGGCGGTCTCGTCGTACGGGAGTTCGAGCAGTACGACGAGGAGGGCGAGGCGCGCGTGTGGTGGGTGGACGGCGAACCCGCGCTGGTCGGCCCGCACCCTGACAGCCCCGGCGTGGAGCTCGATCCGGATCTGGGCGCGGTGGCTCCCGCCGTCCGCGCGCTGGGCTGCCGGTTCATCACCACCGACCTGGCCCGCCGCACGGACGGCGCCTGGCGTGTCGTGGAGGTCGGCGACGGCCAGGTCAGCGACCTGCCGACGTCGGTGGACGCGATGGACCTCTACGCGCATCTCCCCGTGCCGGAATAACGTCCGCACGGGGGATGTGGTGTGATCGAACCGGATCGGGGTCTTCACCGTCTCATGATCTGTGGCCCCCGGCCGCCGATCGATCCCTGCGTGAGAAGGACGTGCTCTCTTGCCCCCTCAGGAGCCCACTCGCCGGCTCAGCTCCCGCGCCGTGAAGGTGGGGATGGTGAGCGCCCTGTCGTTGACACTCGTCGCCTGCGGTTCCGGTTCGACGACGGCGAGATGCGTGGACCGTAACGCGCCCGCCAAAGGCAAGGGCGGGTACAAGGTCGTCTCGGACGGCAACTGCGACACCGGCGACATCGACGGCGGGTCCTCCACCTCCTACGGCCGCTACTTCTGGTACTACGGCGGGAAGAGCCGGTCCGGCTTCGTGTCCGGCGGCAGCCAGTACCGGCCCGAGGGGAAGATCAAGTCGAGTGGCGGGCGGACGCTGAGCCGGGGCGGGTTCGGCGGCGGCGGCCGGGGCGGGAGCTGACCCGTGCGCCGTGTCCGTTCCACACCGCGTGAGGGCTGGGCGGAGAAGGTCGAGGCGCACGGCCTGGCCTTCCACCGCACCGCGCACCCCGAGCATCTGACCCGGCCGTACTGGGACGAGTCGGTGCACTACGTCTTCGACATGGACGAGGTACTGGCCCTCGAAGGCGTCGTCGAGGAACTGCACCGGATGTGCCTGGACGTGGTGGAGCACGTCGTGTCCACCGGTCGCTACCACGTCCTCGGCATCCCCGACTGGGTGGCGCCCCTGATCGAGGAGTCGTGGCGACGCGGCGACCCGCACCTGTACGGGCGGTTCGACCTGCGCTACGACGGCCAGGGGCCCGCCAAGCTCCTGGAGTACAACGCCGATACGCCGACCGCGCTGGTGGAGAGCGCCGTCGTCCAGTGGTACTGGCTCCAGGACACCCATCCTGAGGACGACCAGTGGAACTCCATCCATGAGCGGTTCGTGGCGCGCTGGAAGGAGATGGCGCCCACCGTGGACGGCGGGCCCGTCCACTTCGCCTGGACGACCGGTGACGAGACCGGCGAGGAGGTCATGACGATCGCCTACATGCAGGAGACCGCCGAGGAGGCGGGCCTGCCGGGTGTGGCGATCGCCATGGAGGACATCGGCTGGGACGCCGCGCGCGGGCGGTTCGTCGACCTCGACGAGCGGGAGATCGGGACGCTCTGCAAGCTCTACCCCTGGGAGTGGATCGTCGCCGAGCCGTTCGGGCGCAGCATCCCGGGGACGCCCACGTCCTGGATAGAGCCGATCTGGAAGATGGTGCTCTCCAACAAGGCGCTGCTCGTCCTGCTCTGGGAGCTGTTCCCGGGCCACCCCAATCTGCTGCCCACCTACCTGAACACCCCGTCGAACCTGACGTCCTATGTGCAGAAGCCGTTGCTCGGGCGGGAGGGCGCGAGCATGCGCATCGTCACGCCGGACGGTTCCGAGCAGCGGACCCAGGGCGACTACGGCGCGGAGGGGTACGTCTTCCAGGAGTTCTGCGCGCTACCGGAGTTCGACGGCGAGCACCCCGTGCTCGGCGCGTGGGTGGTCCACGACGGGGCCGCCGGGATCGGCATCAGGGAGACGTCCGGACTCATCACCGACGACACGTCGTCCTTCGTCCCGCACCGCATCCCGATGTAGCGGGACCCCTACTGCAGGGTCGCGGGGACGTCGAAGGTGGCGACGACGGCCTGCCAGACCTGCTTGGCGGATTCGCCGTCGGCGAGGGCCTGGTCGATGGTGCGGCCGCCGAGTTCGGCCATGACGTAGTCCTTGGCCACGCTCTCGGCGTAGTGCTCGCCGAACTGCTGGTTCATCCGATCCCAGAAGAGTGTTAGCCGCACGTGTCCCACGCTATCCGACGGATGGCTCTCCCAAGGACCGCGTCACCTCGTCGGGGACCTCGGGGGTGCGGCCCTGGCGGTACTGGCGGTGCAGGCCCGTCAGGTACCGTTCGACGCCTTCGATGACCCGGGCGGTCCGGTAGGAGGGGAAGACGTCGAACCCGTGCTGGGCGCCCTGCATCTCGGCGTAGAGGACGGGCGAGCCGGAGACCTCCCGGAGCCGCTCGACGAACCGGCGGGCCTCGACCGCGGGGATGAGCGAGTCGCGGCTGCCGTGGATGACGAAGAAGGGGGGTGCGTCCTCGCGGAGGTAGGTGACCGGGGACGCCTTGGCGTACGTCTCCTGGTTCTCCGCGAAGGGCTGCTTGACGACCATCCGTTCCATGAGGCGGGTGGTGCCGAACGGGCGGGGAAAGGTGCCCGGCTCGAAGAAGTTGTAGAAGCCGTAGAACGGGACCGCGCCCTGGACGGTGGTGTCCGCGTCCTCGAAGCCCGGCTGGAACTCGGGGACGTTCGCGGTCAGCGCCACCATCGCGGTGAGGTGCCCGCCGGCCGAACCGCCGGTCACGCAGAGGAAGTCGGGGTCCGCCCCGTACTCCTCGGCGTGCTCCTTGTACCAGGCGACGAAGTGTTTCAGGTCGATCAGGTGCTCCGGCCAGGTGGCGCGCGGGCTGAGCCGGTAGTTGACGTTGAAGCCGGCCCATCCCTGGACGGCCATGTGGTTGAGCAGCGGCAGCCCCTGCTCGCGCTTGTCGCCGATCACCCAGGCTCCGCCGTGGATCTGCATGAGCCCCGGGCGCAGCTCCCCGTCCGCGCGTTCGCCGGCGGGCCGGAAGACGTCCAGTTTCAGGCGCAGGCGGCCCTCCTGCCGGTACACGACGTTGCGTTCGACCCGCACGCCCTTGCGGGGCACCAGGCACAGCGGGGGAACGATCAGGTGCCCGAGCGGGTAGCGCGGCGCGCCCTCCGGGTCCAGTTCGAGGGGAGCGCCGCTGTCGCGCAGGGTGACCACCGTCCGGCGGGAGGCAGCGAGGGTGGCCGCGACGCCCGCGATGCCGAGGACCGCCAGGACGAGCCCGGTCCAGCCCGCCCAGCCGTCCAGTCCCCCGAAGGCCGCGAGCAGGGCCGTGGCGGCGGCCCAGGCGACCAGGACGTGCGGCGCCAGCTCGATCGTGAGCCAGCCCACGAAGAAGCTCGCCGCCAGGAGGACGGGGCTGCGCCGCGGGGCGTACGCGTTGGCGGCCGTCAGGGCGAACAGGAGGCCCATGGCGAGGAGGACGTAAGACATCATGACTCCCTTGCGGAGCGTTGGCCTGCCCGCTCCACCATGCCCATACAAGCGCTTGCTTACAAGAGTTCATGTGGAGGACGCCCCCACACCCCCGGTTCGCTTCGCTCATCCCTGTCTCCCCGTGGAGGGACGACCCCCCACACCCCCCGGTTCGCTTCGCTCATCCCTGCTCCCCGTGGAGGGACGACCCCCCACACCCCCCGGTTCGCTTCGCTCATCCCTGCTCCCCGTGGAGGGACGACCCCCCACAC
>NZ_JBFAGB010000042.1:0-82164 GCF_040639875.1 Actinomadura sp. NPDC023710 | reverse complement strand
TCCGGAAAGACCGGCGTGGACCGCGTCTTCGACGGCGCCGACGACTTCGACCTGGAACTCGTCCAGGCCCGGACCTTCGACCGCCACACGCAGGTGCTGACCTACCGGCCGACCCGCCACGGCTGATCGACCACAGGACCGCGACGCCGTGCCGGGGTCCCGCCTGGAACACCCGGCCCGGCGGGGTCATCCGGCCCGGTGGACGTCCGTGGCGACCGCGCTAGTCGGCGGCGCGGATGACCGAGGCGATGCCGCCGGACGTCGTGACGAGGCGCTGGTACTCCGGCCGCCGCAGCTCCCCGCCCATGAACGGGTACGGGTTGCGGTGCACGGCCGGGCTCGGCTCCTCGCTGAGCGCGGCGAAGTGGATCTCGCGGGCGCCGGTCGCCGCCACGACCCGCGCGACGTTGCGGTCGGTGACGCCGCCGCCGGGCATCACGATGACGCGGTCCCCGGCGTGCCGCACCAGCTCGGCGATCAGCGGCGCACCCTCCAGCGCGCTCGCGTCCTGCCCGGACGTCAGGACGCGGGCCACGCCGAGGCCGGCGAGGACGTCCAGCGTGGCGAACGGGTCGGCGGCCATGTCGAAGGCGCGGTGGAAGGTGACGGGCAGTTCGCCCGCCGCCGCCATGAGCCGCTCGACGACCGGGCGGTCGACCGTCCCCTCCGGGGTGAGCGCGCCGATCACCACGCCGTGCGCGCCGGCCTCCCGGACGAGCGCCACATCGTGCTCCATCGCCGCGACCTCGTGCTCGTCGAAGATGAAGTCGCCGCCGCGCGGGCGGATGATGACGTGCACCCTGATCGACGACACGGCGGCGAGCGCGGCGCGGACGGTGCCCAGGGTCGGGGTGAGCCCCCCGTCGAACAGTGCCGCGCACAGCTCGACGCGGTGGGCGCCCGCCTTCTCGGCGGCGACGGCGCCCGCGACGCTGTCGATGCAGATCTCGTAGGTGAGGCTCACGGACGTCCTTCCGGGATGGTGCGGATCTCGCCCACCGGGCGCCCGCCGCCGAGGACGGGGACGGTGCCCAGCGGGCCGGCCGGGGTGGTGTCGGCGCCGAGCGCGGCGAGCGCGCGCAGCGCGATGGCGGTGGTGGCGCGGGGGCTGCCGTCGATGACCTTCACCGCGACGGCGCGGCCCTCGGCGGTGGCGGCGACGAGCACGCCCTCCGCGCCGCCCTTGGCGACCGAGCCGGGCAGTGCCCGCATGAACTCGGTGTTGTCATGTCCCGTCCCGCCCACGTACTCGGGGTGGGCGCGCATGGCGTCCGCGACCGGGCGGGCGTCCTCGGCCAGGACGAGGGACCGCGCGGCGCGGGCCAGGCCGGTCAGGGTCAGGCCGAACAGCGGCGCGCCGCACCCGTCGACCGCGACGGGCGAGGGGTCCTCCCCGGCGCAGTCGGCCATCACCTGCCGCACCAGCTGCTGCAGGGGGTGCGACGGGTCGAGGTAGGTGTCGAGCGGCCAGCCGTTGGCGACGCACGCGGCGAGCATGGCGGCGTGCTTGCCGGAGCAGTTCATCCGCACCCGCGACTCGCCCTCGCCCGCCCTGATCAGCGCGTTCCTCGTCGCCTCGTCCTCGGGCCAGGACGGCGGGCACCGCAGCGCGTCCGCGCCGAGCCCCGCGTCCGAGAGGATCCCCTCGACGGTCCTGACGTGGAAGTCCTCGCCGGTGTGGCTGCCCGCCGCGATCGCGAGGCGCTCCCCGGCCAGCGGCGCGCCCGCCTTCAGGCAGGCGAGCGCCTGGAACGGCTTGGTCGTGGAGCGCGGCAGGACGGTCTCCCGGGCGGCGCCCCGCACGTGGGCGAGTGAGCCGTCCGGGGCGAACCCGGCGACACTGCCGTAGTGGCGGCTCTCGACGAAGCCGTTGCGCACGACCTCGGCCAGTACTTCGTACATGTCGATCCTCACGGTCGCGCCGCCGGAACGGCCTCGCGGACGGCGCGGGACGGACGGGTCCGCTGCCGCGCCTCCAGCGTCCGCGCGAGCTTGGCCAGCGACGCGTTGATCACCAGGTAGATCAGCGCGATCACCAGGTAGGTCTGGATGAGCAGGTGGTTGTAGTTCGCCAGCACCTTCCCGCTGTAGAGCAGTTCGGCGTAGCTGACGACGAAGCCGAGCGAGGTGTCCTTCAGCAGCCCGGCCGACTGGCTGACGAGCGACGGCAGGACGCGCCGCGCCGCCTGCGGCAGCACGACCAGCCGCATCGCCCGCCCGCGGGTGAGGCCGAGCGCGAGGCCCGCCTCCAGCTGCCCGCGCTCCACCGACCGGATCCCGGCCCGGAAGATCTCGGCGAACGCGGCGGCGTTGGACACCGACAGCGGCACGACGAGCTTCCAGAACAGCGGGAGGTCGAGGCCGTACCTCGGCAGCGCGAAGAGCACGACGTAGACCAGCAGCAGCGCCGGGACCGTCCGGACGATCTCGACGTAGGCCGCGGATGGGACGCGCAGCCACCGCGCCGGCGACAGCCGCCCGAGCGCGAGCGCGACGCTGGCGGCCATCGCGAGGGCGATCGACACGGCCGCGGCGTAGAGCGTGGAGCGCAGCCCCTCCAGCAGGTACCGCCACATCGGCCACGTCCCGTACGGGCGCCACCGGTCGGCGGCGAGCTGGCCGTTCTCACCGAACTGGCGCAGCGCGAGCGCGACCAGGACGGCGCCGCCGAGCAGGGTCAGCGCGGTGGCGATCCGGATGCGGCGCCGGGCGCGCGGCCCCGGCTCGTCGAACAGCAGGCGCGAGGAGCTCATCGCAGGATCGCCAGCTTCCGTTCCAGGCCGCCGGTCACCAGGCCGAAGACCCCCGACAGCGCCATGTAGGCCAGGCCCGCCGTCACGAAGATCCAGATCGGTTGCGCCTCGGCGAGGTTGACCCGGTTCGCGGCGGCGGTCAGCTCGACCACGCCGACCGCGGCCGCGAGTGCCGTGTTCATCAGCGTCATGATCGCGATGTTGCCGAGCGGCTGGACGACCGTCCGCAGCGCCTGCGGAAGGACGACCAGCCGCAGCGACTGGACGAACGTCAGCCCGAGCGCGCGGGCGGCCTCGCCCTGCCCGGCCGGCACCGCGTTGATCCCGGAGCGGATCGCCTCGGCCGTGTACGCCCCCTGGTAGAGGGCGATGACGACGACCGAGGTGGTGAACAGCCCGGCGATCACCCCGATCTCGGGCAGCCCGAACACGGCGATGACGAGCCACACCAGCAGCGGAATGTTCTGCAGCACCTCGACGTAGGCCATCCCGGCGGCGCGCAGTACGCGCACCGGGCTGACCCGCATCGCGGCGACGGCGGTCCCGGTCGCGAGGGCTCCGGCGAGGGCCAGCAGCGTCAGCTCGACGGTGAGCAGCAGGCCGTCGCCGAACTCCCCGAGGTGGTCGGTGATGACGTTCATGACAGGGCGGGGCCTCCGCTCACTCCGAGCCCGGGGCCGAGCCGATCGCGGGCGGCTGCGGCGCCTCGCCCTGCACGACCGTCCCGATCGAGTTCTTCCAGACCTTCGCCCACAGGCCCGACTGCTGGATCTGCTTGAGCCAGTCGTTGACGAACTGCTTCATCTGCGCGTCGCCGTGCTTGAGGCCGATGCCGTACGGGTCGCTGGTGAACGGCTTGCCCTGGATCTGGATGGACGGGTCCTGCTTGGCGGTCGCGAGCAGCACGGCCTCGTCCTGGACGTAGGCGTCGCCGCGGCCCTGCTTGAGCGCCTGCACGCACTCGGGGTCGCTGCCGAACGTGACGATCTTCGCGTCCGGGGCGACCTTCTTGATGGCGGGGATCGCCGGGGTGTTGGCGCCCGCGATGATGGTCTTGCCCTTCAGATCGGCCGGGGCCTTGATGCCCGTCTCGTCCTTCTTCGTGGCGATGACCAGGCCGGAGCTGTAGTACGGCCCGGCGAACGCGACCTGCTTGGCACGCTCCGGAGTGATGCTGTAGGTCTGGAACACCACGTCCACGGTGCCGTTGGCCAGCAGCGCCTCGCGGGTCTCCGACGCCGAGTTGACGATCTTCACGTTGGGCTTGCCGATGATGTACTTGGCGAGCAGCCGGCCGAAGTCGGCGTCCAGCCCCTCGACCTTCTTCGTCGCCGGGTTCTGCTGGGAGAGCAGCGGCGCGTCCAGCGAGCCGCCCACGACCAGCTCACCGCGCTGCTTGATCTTCTCCATGGTAGAGCCGGCGGGCAGGTCGGCGGCGACCGGGGCCGAGGCCGCCAGGTCGTCGCCCGCGCCGCCGCCGGAGCCGGGCACCGCGGAGTCGGAGTCGCCGCCGGAGCAGGCCGCCAGGCCCGTCAGCGACAGCGCGGCCATCGCGGCCACCGCCGCCCGCCGCATCCCCGCAGGGGTACGCACCATGATCATCAACCTTTCTCGGGTGGCGCGCCATGGGCGGCGCACCGGGGTCGCACTAGTGGCTGAGGACCTTGGCCAGGAAGTCCCGGGCCCGGTCGCTGGCGGGGGAGTCGAAGAAGGCGGCCGGCGCTCCGGTCTCGACGACCTCGCCGTCCGCCATGAACACGACGCGGTCGGCGACCCGGCGGGCGAACCCCATCTCGTGGGTGACGACCACCATCGTCATGCCGTCGCGGGCGAGGCCCGTCATCACGTCGAGGACCTCGCCGACCATCTCGGGGTCGAGCGCCGAGGTCGGCTCGTCGAACAGCATCGCCTTCGGGCGCATCGCGAGCGCGCGGGCGATCGCGGCGCGCTGCTGCTGGCCGCCGGACAGCTGCGCGGGCAGCTTGCCGGCCTGCTCGCCGATGCCGACCCGGTCGAGCAGCTCGCGCGCCGTCCGCTCGGCCTCGGCGCGCGAGACGCCGCGCACCCGGGTGGGCGCGAGCGTCAGGTTCTCCAGGACGGTCTTGTGCTGGAACAGGTTGAACGACTGGAACACCATGCCCACGTCCGCCCGGAGGCGGGCGAGGGCGCGGCCCTCCTCGGGCAGCTCCTCGCCGTCGACGCGGACGACGCCGCCGTCCGGCGTCTCCAGCCGGTTCAGGCACCGGCACAGCGTCGACTTGCCCGACCCGGACGGGCCGATCACCACGACGACCTCGCCGCGGGCCACGTCCAGATCCACGTCGCGCAGGGCGGTGTGGTCGCCGAAGCGCTTGTACAGGCCGCGAACCTCGATCATTCGGTCACCTACGTCCCAACTTCCTTCGAAATCGAAGTCAAAGAGGACGATAGAGCGTCAAATCGACGTAAGTCAACGCGTTGCCGTACCAAGTTCGCGCATGCTATCTATCTGGGGTGCGTAACAGCAGAGACGACGGACCGGCGGCACTCGTGCGGCTGGTGGCGACCGGCCAGGCGGAGTCGCGGGCCGAACTCGCCCGGCTCTCCGGCCTCGCCGCCTCCAGCGTCTCGCTGCGGGTCGAGCAGCTCATCGAGGCCGGCCTGTTCGCAGAGGAAGGCGCCGGGGCCTCGCGCGGGGGCCGGCGGCCCCGTCGCCTTCGGCTCGCCCGCGAGGCGGGCGTGCACCTGGTCGCCGATCTCGGCGCGCACCACGCCCGCCTCGCGGTCGCCGACCTCGCGGGGACGCCTCTCGCCCTGTCCGACCTCGCGTGCGACATCGCCGTCGGGCCCGAGGAGACGCTGGCCGCGGTCCTGCGCAGCCTGCACACCCTCGCCGGCGAGCACGGCCTGCGGGACGTCCCCGTCCGCGGCGTCGGCATCGGGCTTCCCGGGCCGGTCGACCCGGCGACGGGCCAGGTCGTCTCGCCCTCGCGCATGCCCGGCTGGAACGACTTCCCCGTCCGCGACTACGTGTCCGGCCGCGCAGGCGTCCCGGCCCTGGTCGAGAACGACGCCAACCTCATGGCCGTCGGCGAGCACCGCGGGTCATGGCCGACCCTCGACAACGTGATGGTCATCAAACTCGGCAGCGGCATCGGCTGCGGCGTGATCGTCGACGGGCGGCTGCACCGGGGGCGCGGCGCCGCGGGCGACATCAGCCACGTCCGGATCCTGTCCGAGGCCACCGTCGACTGCTCCTGCGGCCATCCCGACTGCCTGGAGGCCCACGCCAGCGGCGCCGCCCTCGCCGCGTCCCTGGCCGCCCAGGGCATCGAGGCGGACAACCCGTCCCGGATCGTCGACCTCGTCACCGACGGCGTCCCCCAGGCGACCAGCGCGGTGCGCACGGCCGGGCGCCTCATCGGCGACGTGCTGACCGCGCTCGTGAACTTCTTCAACCCCGACGCGCTCGTCATCGGCGGCAGCCTGTCCAACGCCGAGCCGCTCGTCGCGACGATCCGGGGCGTCATCTACGAGCGCTGCCTGCCGCTCGCCACCCGCAACCTGGAGATCGCCACCTCCCGCGCGGGCCGCGACGCCAGCATCCTCGGCGCGGGCCACCTGCTCCTCGGTATCGCGGACGAGTGGATCGACCGCGCACTGGAGCGCTGAGGGCTACCCGCTCGCCGCCGCCGACAGCGCCTCGCGGGCCGTCGCCACGTCCGGCGCGATGGCGACGCGGCGCTGCAGCCCCGCCACCTCCGACACCCGGCGGACGATTCCGCGCGGCGGCAGCACCACCCACATGGGCACGCCCAGCTCGGTCGCCCGCATCTGCGACCGCGTGATGACGTTCAGCCCGTTGGAGTCGCAGAACGTGCAGCCGGTCAGGTCGAGGATCAGGGCGGGCGTCCCGGAGTCCAGGAGCCGGACGGCCTGCGCGAGGACCGCCTCGCCGTTGCTGAGGTCGACCTCGTCCGGGAACGTCAGCGTCCCGCAGGTCTCCGTGCGCTCCACGCGCCCCACTCCGAGATCCATGACTCGCCCCAAAGCCGATTTCCTCACCTGGATGACAACGGGGGGTACTTCACTGCGACTGTAAGCTCCAAAGCTGGACGAAACCTGAAAGAAAGAGTCAAGTCTAGGACCTCCCTCACCCATATCGCCGACGATCTCGTTCACTGGCGTTTGATCCCGTTTCGTCGCATTGGTGGACGCGCGCCGGAGCCGCTCGCCCTGCCGCCGTCCCGCCGTCCACTCCAGGGCCGTCCTCATTCCCGAACCCTCCCTGACCCGACACGAGCTTGACGCTCAGGCCGTCGCCACGGATGACCCGCGCCTGGAACCCGGCCGTCATTTCCGCCGAGGGCGCGGTCTGACCACCGCCCTTGTCACAACAAAGCCCTATATTTCCCCCTACGCCGGCAAGGCGCGCGGAACCGGGGGTGGACATGAGCTCGAACCCAGTCGTCATCGACGGCGGTGACCGTTCCTGCGTGCGCCTCCTGCTCGAACTGCGCGGCCGCATCGCGGACCTGGCGCCCGGTACCGTCGTCCACCTCATCGCCGCCGACCCGGCGGCCCCCATCGACCTGCCCGCCTGGTGCCACCTGACCGGCCACGCCTACCTCGGCCCCGTGGACGGCGCGCCCACCCCCACCTACGCGCTCCGGGTGGCGGCCGACGCCCGCCCGACCTCGCCGGAATCCCCCTGGCGCCCCCGCTGACCTGCCGCGCTACCCCTCGCGTTCCGTCCGCGCCGCCGCTTGCACCGCGTTCGCCATGGTGGTGTCGCCCTGGGCCCGGTAGCCCGCGATGACGCCCGCGACGTCGGCCTCGGGGCGGTTCTGGCTCATCTTCGCCTTGGCCTCGACCCGGGTGACGCGCAGCTCCAGGCCCACGATCGCGCGCAGCTGACCGGCGACGAACGCGGGCGGGGCGTCGTCGACCGCCCAGGACGGGGCGCGGCCCCGCTCGTGGCGGTCGGTCAGGCGGCGGACCATTGACTCCACCCACGCCGGGTCGTCGTGCACGACGAGGCGGCCGTAGACGTGGGCGGTGAGGTAGTTCCACGTCGGCACCACGCGCCCGTGCTCGGCCTTGGACGCGTACCAGGACGGCGACACGTACGCGTCCGGCCCGTGGACGATCAGCAGTGCTTCCCCGTCGGCGGGCTCGCGCCACTGGTCGTTGTTGCGCGCCACATGCGCCAGCATCGCCCCGTGCTCGCCCACCGACGGGTCGTACAGGACGGGCAGGTACGTCGCGATCAGACCCCGCGGGGTGACGGTGACGAGGTCGGCCGCCCCGCATCCGGCCAGCAGCTCCCTGACCTCGGCGTCGTCCGCCGAGAAATGCGCCGGTACGTACATGGACGCGACGCTACCCCACGGCGATGTCGGCGCCGCGTGCGAAGCTGGTGGGGTGAGCGCCGATGAAGAGCGTGACGGGGTTCGGCTGACGAACCTCGACCAGCCCCTGTTCGAGGGGGCGGACGCGACGAAACGCGACCTGGTCGACTACCTGGACGCCGTCGCCGGATGCCTGGTCCCGCAACTCGAAGGCCGGCCCCTGTCGGTCAAGCGCGTGCTGCGCGGCCAGAAGCCGTTCATGCAGAAGAACACGCCGAAGTACACCCCGTCCTGGGTGCGGACGGTGGCGGTGTGGGCGGAGACCTCGCAGCGGGAGGTGTCCTACGCGCTGTGCGACGACCGCCGCACGCTGCTGTGGTTCGCGAACCAGCGCGCCGTCGAGTACCACCCGCCGCTCGTACGCGCCGAGACGTGGGACAAACCCACCCACCTGGTCATCGACATCGACCCGCCCGGCTCGGACGCGTTCGGCGACGCGGTCGCCGCCGCCCACCTCGTGCGCCGCGCGATGGACGACTCGGGCCTGCGAGGCGCCGTCAAGACCAGCGGTGCCAAGGGCGTCCACGTGTTCGTGCCCCTTGACGGCGCCACGCGCATCGAGGACGTGGCCGCCGCGACCCGCGCCCTGGCCGTCCGCGCCGAGCGGCTCGACCCTGATCTGGTCACGACGGCCTTCATCCGCGAGGACCGCGGCGGCAAGGTGTTCCTCGACTCGACCCGCGCGGGCGGCGCGACGGTCATCGCCGCCTACAGCCCGCGGATCCGTCCGGGCGCGCCGGTCTCGTTCCCGGTGGCCTGGGGCGACCTCGACCGCGTGACGCCCTCGGACTTCACGCTCCGCACGGCCGCCGCCCTGCTCGCCGGACGCGACGTCTGGACGGACCTCATGCCCGAGCCGCAGGCGGTCCCCGCCGACCTCGTCGAGCAGGGCCACACGATCCCGATCGCCCGGGTCCAGGCGATGCACGAGGGCAAGCGCCGGGCCCGGGCGCGCCGCGAGGGCTAGCTACAGCCAGCGGGAGGCGCTCAGGAGCCGAGCACGACGGGCAGGGTCCGGTGGCCGTTGGAGATGAACGACTCGACCGGCCTCATCTCGGCCGGGTCGACGGCGAGCGCCATGTCGGGGAAGCGGCCGAAGAGCGCCGGCAGCGCGATCTCGGCCTCCAGCCGCGCCAGGTGGGAGCCGACGCAGAAGTGCACGCCGTGGCCGAACGAGATGTGCTCCTTGTTCGCCCGCCTGACGTCGAACAGGTCGGCGTCGTCGCCGTGCAGGGCGAGGTCGCGGCCCGCGGCGGCGTAGGCGGCGAGGATCGCCTCGCCCTTGCCGATCGTCACGCCGTCGACGTCGATGTCCTCCACGGCGTAGCGCAGCGGCAGGTTCGCGACCGGCGCCTGCCAGCGCAGCGCCTCCTCGATGACCTCCGTCCACGGCACCTCGCCGGACCGGACGAGCGCGTACTGGTCCGGGTGCGTCAGCAGCGCCGTGATCGCCTGGTCGAGCAGGTTCACCGTCGTCTCGTGCCCGGCGGAGATCATCAGGATCAGCGTGTCGACCAGCTCCTGCTCGCTCAGCCGCGAGCCGTCCTCGTCGCGGGAGGAGATGAGCACGCCGGCCAGGTCGTCGGCGGGCTCGCGGCGCCGGAACGCCACGAAGTCCTGCAGGATGCCGTACATCTCGGTCTGGTTGGCGAAGGCCTCCTCGGACGTCAGCGCCGTGTTGAAGACGCCGTCCACACAGCGGCGCAGCGCCGGCCGGGCCGCGACGGGGACGCCGAACAGCCGGCAGATCACCTCGATGGGCAGCGGGTAGGCGAACGCCTCGCGCAGGTCGGCGCGGCCGCCGGGGGAGGCGGCCAGATCCTCCAGGAGGGACCCGGTGATCTCCTCGACGTCCGGCCGCAGCGCCTCGGTGCGGCGCGGGGTGAAGGCCCGCGAGATGATGGTGCGGAGCCGCCGGTGGTCGTCGCCGTAGGCGGTGAACATGTTCCGCACCGAGACCCACAGGCTCAGCGGCCAGTCCTCCGCGATCTCACCGTCGATCCATTTCGTCCAGTGCCGGTTCGGGTCCTTGGACACCCGCGGATCGGCCAGCAGTCGTTTGAGCTGCTCCTGGCCGGTCACCGCCCAGGCGACGACGCCGCCGGGCAGTTCCACGAGGGTCACCGGCCCCCGCGCCCGCAGTTTCGCGGCCTCTCCCTGGACGTCGCTGCCGGCCGGGTCGATGACGAGCGGGATCTCCATTGAGGTCCTCTCCAAGCGGGGATGGAACATGTCCGTAACGACATGCATGCGATGAGCGACGATGCCAACGTAAGGGGTCGTGGCGCCATACCGCCAATTCACCTGGAAACGGACGCGTCCCGCCTGTTTCGGCCTTTCCCTAAATGGCCGCGCGGAAATCCTCAGGGCGGGTCTCGGTGTGCTGGGGATCGCCCTCGCCCCACCCGTGGCCGGGCGACACCACGTTGTCGGGCGGGGCCTCCGGCGCGGTGCCGTACAGGTAGGAGCCGAGCCCGATCAGCAGCCGCTGCACGTCCGCCTGCGGCCGGACGACCAGCCGCAGGAACTGGCTCGTGGAGCCGAGCTTGTTGCCGCACTCGCGGACGAACACCCCGTGGTGCGCGATCAGGTGGTCGCGCAGCCCGACGCCGTCCTTGCCGTCCGGCAGTTTGACCATGAGGAAGTTGCCCTGGGACGGGAAGACCTTGAGGCCCGGAAGCGACGCCAGCTGCTGCGACATCAGCAGCCGGTCGCGGGCCAGCAGCCGCAGGCTCTCCCGGTACTCCGAGCCGTGCTCGCGCAGCAGGAACACCACGAACTCGGCGAAGGAGTTGAGGTTCCATTTCGGCAGCGCCGCCCGGACGGTCCGCGCCAGCGCCGGATTCGCCACCAGGTAGCCGAACCGGACGCCGTGTAGCCCGAAGTTCTTGCCGAGGCTCTTCAGTACGATCACGTTCGGCCGGATGCGGGCCTCGTCGGCGACGCTGGTGTGCGCCTCGGCGTCGACGAAGTCCAGGAACGACTCGTCCACCACGACCAGGTCCAGGTCGATGAGGCAGTCCAGCAGGCGGACGATCTCGCGGCGCGGGACGTACCCGCCGTCGGGGTTGTTGGGGTTGCACACGACCGCGGTCCGAGAGCCCCGCGCCCGCACGAACCGCACGAAGGCGTCCACGTCGAACTCGAAGCCGAGCAGTTCGTGGAGCTGGAACATGTCGACCCGCTTGCCCGTCTCCAACGGCTGGTCCGTCCATCGGCCGAACGTCGGGATCGGCGTGGCGAGGCTCTCGCGCACGAGCAGGTGGTCGATCCAGGTGATCAGCTCCGTGGACCCGTTTCCCATGACGACCGTCTGCGGGTGGTGCCCGAGCGTCGCGCAGAGCTCGGCGGTGATCGTGTCGGCGTCGCTCGGGTAGTACTTGAGGATCTGCTCCAGCGAGCCCGCGAGCTGGGAGAACATTCCCGGCGTGGGGAAGTACGGGTTGCACGGGATGCAGAAGTCGACCAGGTCCCGGCGTCCGGACGAGGCCCGCTGGAGGGCGAAGAAGGACGGGCTGTGCGCGCTCTGGCGCAGCACGCTCGGATCGATCTGGTCCGCTGGCACGCATGGGGGTACGCGCCCCTCGGCACACCGGTTCAGCGGCGTCCGGGCGGCCCCGGCCGGCGGGTCCGGGGCCGGCCGGGCCGCGTCAGGTCGCGCCCGCGCGCCGGCCGGCGCCGGCGGCCGAGGCGAGGCCGGGCGGGGCGGCGGCGAGGGCCGCCTGGATGGCCTCGACCAGCGCCAGCGCCGACTCCTCGGTCAGCTCGACCGCGACGCGCGCGGACGGCCCCTCTCCGGCGTTGGTGAAGTCGATGTTCACGGTGTGCTCGTGGCAGGCGTGGTACGGGTGGTCGACGTAGACCGCGCCGCCGGTCAGGGTGAACCAGCCGTTCGCGCCCTTGGCCGCGCCGTCCAGCTCCATCTTCACCGTCTGGTAGGTGCACATGGGGATCTCCTCTCAGGCGCCGAGGTGGCGGTCGAGGAAGGCGAAGATCTTCTGCCAGCCGTCCTTGGCGGCGGCGGGACGGAACGCGGGCCTCTCGACGGCGAAGAACGCGTGCCCCGCGCCGGGATAGGTGTGGAACTCGTGCTCCTTGCCGAGCCTGGTCAGCTCGGCGTCGAGCGCGGCGACCTCGTCGGGCGCGGGGAACCGGTCCTCCTCCCCGAACAGGCCGAGCAGCGGGCACGACAGGTCCGGCGCCTTCGAGACGATCGACCGGGCGGAGGTCGGGTAGTCCTCGGGCGGGTCGTTGACGACGAAGGCGCCGTAGCAGTCGACGGCCGCGTCGAGGTCCAGTTCGCACGCGGCCAGGAACGCGTGCCGCCCGCCCGAGCAGTGCCCGATCACCCCGATCCGGCCGTCGGCGTGGTCGAGCGAGTTCAGATGGGCGGCGGCGCCGGCGACGTCGCCGACGAGCTGCTCGTCCGGGACGCCGCCCCTGGCGCGGGCGGCGGCCGCCTGGTCGTCCGGGCTGACGCCCGCGCCCTCGCGCGAATACAGGTTCGGGGCGATCGCGGCGAACCCGTGCGCGGCGAACGTCCGGACGAACTCCTTGGTGCCCGGGTCGTAGCCGGGCATGTGGTGGATCACCACGACGCCGCCGCGCGGGGCGTCGCCCAGCGGCCGCGCCAGGTACGCCTCCAGCTCGTCCTTGCCGTACCCGGTGATGGAGACCGTTCCGGCCCACATCGCGTCGTTCATGACGTCGGTGCTCCGTTCCTCGGCGGGGTGCGCGCGCACGCCGTGCTCCCGCCGGCGCGCGGACCGTGACAGTCTCACGCATACCCCACGAGGCTCAGGCGTTCAACGTCCCCGTGCCGAGCAGGCCGAACAGCAGCAGGCCGATGACGATCCGGTAGACCACGAACGAGGTGAAGCTGTGCCGGGCCACGAAGCGCAGCAGCCAGGCGATGGAGGCGTAGGCCACGATGAACGACACCGTGGTGCCCACCGCGAGGGGCAGCACGCCGGCGCCCGAGCCGAGCGCGCTCGGCAGCTCGTAGATGCCGGCGCCGGTCAGCGCGGGGATGCCGAGGAAGAACGACAGGCGGGTCGCGGCGACCCGGTCGAGGCCGAGCATGAGCCCGGTCGACATCGTCGCGCCCGACCGGGAGAAGCCGGGGAACAGCAGGGCGAGGATCTGCGAGGAGCCGATCAGCATCGCGTCGGTGAGGGACGTGTCGTCCTCGCCGCGCTTGTGGGTGCCGAGCCGGTCCGCGGCGAACATCACGGCGCTGCCGCCGATCAGGGACCCGGCGACCACCCACAGTGAGGCGAGCGGGCCCTCGATGAGGTCCTTGGCCGCGACCCCGACGATCACGACCGGGACGGTGGCGAAGATGACCCACCAGCCGAACTTGTAGTCGTGGTGGTAGCGCTCGGACGGCCGGGCGATCCCGACGCCCCACGCCTTGACGATCCGGACGATGTCGGAGAAGAAGTACACCAGCACCGCCGCGATCGCGCCGACCTGGATCACCGCGGTGAACCCGACCACGCCCTTGTCGTCCACCGGGATGTCCATCAGGCCCTCGGTGATCTTCAGATGCCCGGTCGAGGAGACCGGGAGGAACTCGGTCAGGCCCTCCACGATCCCGAGGACGATCGCCTGCCCGACATTGATCACGCTCAAGGGCCCGGTTCCTCTCCGACCTGCGCCAGGTTCGCGCCGAGCCTACTGCCGCGCCGCGGCCGGGTCCCGCGACGAGAGCGATAACTTCACTGATCGTTAACCGGGCGGACGGTCTCCGGACACGCGCAGCGTCGGATCTCCTGGATCACGGGGCGGCGACCGCCGTGATGTCCGAGGCGGCGACCGCCGCGAGGGCGCGCCCGGTCAGGGACGGGGCCAGGGGCTTCCGGCGAGGCGCTCGATGTCGGTGTTGAAGCGCTGGAGGAAGGAGGCGAAGGCCTCGACCTCCTCCGCCGTCCAGTCCGACATGATCTTGTCGATGCCGGCGGTGATCTGGCCGCGCTCGCTGTCGAGGCGGCGCTCGCCCTCGGCGGTGATGCGGAACTTGCGGGCGATGCCGCCGGCCGGGTCGGGGATGCGCTCGACGAGGCCGTCGCGCAGCATGGCCGACGTCTGCCGGTTCAGGGTCGAGGGGTCCAGGTCGAACGCCTCGCTGAGCTGCCGGATCGACATGGGGCCCTCGATGCGGATGCGGCTGAGCAGGATGTAGGCGCTGCGCTCCAGCAGGCCGCCCTCGCGCCGGGATCGGCGGGTGGCCAGGCTGTGCCGCCCGAGCAGCATGGTCTCGTACTCGATCAGATCCGTGGGCTTGTGCATGCCGGTCCTTCTCCCGGACGCGGGCCGCCCGGGTCGCTCCTGCCTCGATGCTCGCACCCCATGCCTACCACAGCGATGTGCGCCGTACACAAGTTGTGCATCGACCATAACGTATGTATGGTGCACAAGTTAATCGACCCCACAGAAGGGATGTCACGTGGACGAGTCCGCGCCCGCCGTCCGACCCGGCGGGATCGTCGGCGTTCTCGCCGTGGGCGGCATCGTCGCCGCGTTCATGCAGACCCTCGTGGTGCCGCTGATCGCCGAGCTGCCGCGGCTGCTGAACACCACGGCGTCCAACGCGACCTGGGTGGTCACCGCGACGCTGCTGGCCTCCGCGGTCGCCATGCCCATGATCGGGCGGCTCGGCGACCTGTACGGCAAGCGCCGGATGCTGCTGGTCTGCATGGTGCCGCTCATCACCGGGTCGGTGGTCTGCGCGCTGTCCGGCTCGCTGATCCCGATGGTCGTCGGCCGGGGCATGCAGGGCGTCGGCATGGGCATGATCCCGCTCGGCATCAGCGCGCTGCGCGACCTGCTGCCGCCCGAGCGGCTGGGGTCCTCGATCGCGCTGCTGAGCTCGTCCATGGGCATCGGCGGGGCGTTCGGGCTGCCGCTCGCGGCCGTCATCGCGGAGAACACGAGCTGGCGGGTGCTGTTCTGGGGGTCGGCCGCGCTGAGCGCGCTCGTCGCCACGCTGATCTACCTGCTGGTGCCGGCCACGCCCGTCCAGACCCGGGGCCGCTTCGACGCCGTGGGGGCGGTCGGCCTCGGCACCGGCCTCGTGTGCCTGCTGCTCGGCGTCTCCAAGGGCGCCGACTGGGGCTGGGCGAGCGGCACGACCATCGGGCTGTTCGCCGCCACGGTCGTCGTCCTGCTGGCGTGGGGCTGGTGGGAGCTGCGGACCCGCGACCCGCTGGTCGACCTGCGCGTCACCGCGCGCAGCCAGGTGCTGCTCACCAACGCCGCCTCGGTCGTGATCGGGTTCTCGATGTACGCCCAGTCGCTGATCGTGCCGCAGCTGCTGCAGCTGCCGAAGGCGACCGGGTACGGGCTCGGCCAGTCGATGGTCGCCGCCGGCCTGTGGATGGTGCCGTCCGGCCTGCTGATGATGGCGGTGTCCCCGCTCGGCGCCCGGCTGTCGGCCGCCCGCGGGCCCAAGGTCACCCTGGTCGCCGGGAGCCTGGTGATCGCGCTCGGGTACGGGTCGTCCACCCTGCTCATCGGCGCCGCGTGGGGCCTGATGATCGTCACGGCGATCTGCGGCATGGGCGTCGGCCTCGCCTACGGCGCGATGCCCGCGCTCATCATGGGCGCGGTGCCGCGGTCGGAGACCGCCTCGGCCAACAGCTTCAACACGCTGATGCGCTCGGTCGGCACGTCGGTGTCGGCGGCCGTGGTCGGGGTCGTGCTGTCCCAGCTGACCATCGACCTCGGCGGGCACGTGCTGCCGTCCGAGGACGGCTTCCGCGCCGGCCTGCTGATCGGCTGCGGCGTGGCCGTGATCGCCGGGGTCATCGCGCTGGCCATCCCCGGGCGCGGGCGCTCGGTCACCGCGGCCGAGCAGGCCGCCCCGGCGGAGGAGCGCGCCGGGTCGAAGGCCTGACGCCGGTCAGCCCCGCGCCGGGGACTCGCGCCGCAGGAGGTAGGTGTCCATGATCCAACCCTTGCGGGCGCGGGCCTCGGCGCGCACGGCGCGGATCTCCTCGGCCACCTCCGCGACCGGGCCGGAGACGAGGATCTCGTCGGGCGTGCCGAGGTAGGCGCCCCAGTAGACGTGGTAGCCGTCGCCCGCCTCGGCGAACGCGCAGTGCGCGTCCAGCATGACGAGCACGTCGTCGGCGGTGGCGCCCTCGGCGGCGAGGCGGCGTCCGGTGGTGATGTGGACGGGGCGTCCCACCCGCGTGAGCCCGACACGGTGCCGCGCGGTGAGCGCCGAGACGCTGCTGATGCCGGGGATCACCTCGCACTCGAACGCGGCGCCGACCTCCTCCAGCGCCGCGAGGGTGCTGTCGTAGACGCCGGGGTCCCCCCAGACGAGGATCGCGCCGGTCTGCCCGTCGGCCAGTTCGCCGGTGACGAACGACTCGTAGATGCGCGCGCGCCGCGACCGCCAGTCCTCGACGGCGGCGGTGTAGGCGGCGGCGTCCCGGTCGCGCTCGGGGTCGCGGGCCTCCACGATCCGGTACGGGTGCCGGCCGTGCGCCGCGATGAGGTCGTGCCGCAGCCCGGCCAGGTCGTTCTTGGCCTCGCCCTTGTCCACGACGAGGAAGACGTCGGCGGCGGCGATCGCCTTGGCCGCCTGGAACGTCAGGTGGTCGGGGTCGCCCGCGCCGATGCCGATGATCAAAAGCCGCTTCACCTGGCCAAGTGTGCCAGCTGTAGACTTGGCGCCGCATTTCGCTCAAGGAGGCCAGTGGACGCGCGTGTCATCACCGTCGTGGGCGTCGGAGCCGACGGGTGGGACGGCCTCGCGGAGGGCTCCCGCGCGGCGCTGCGGGCGGCCGGCGTGCTGCTCGGGGGCGCCCGGCACCTCGCCCTCGTCCCGGACGGCCCCGCCGAGCGCGTGCCCTGGCCGTCCCCGCTGCTCCCCGCGCTGCCCGGCCTGATCGAACGGTACGAGGCGCGGTCGATCGCCGTCCTGGCGAGCGGCGACCCCATGTTCTACGGGATCGGCTCCACCCTCGCCGAGTTGGTCGGCCCGCGGCGGCTGCGGGTGCTGCCGCACCCGTCGTCGGCGTCGCTGGCGTGCGCGCGCCTCGGCTGGCCGCTGGAGCGGGTCGAGGTCGTCAGCCTCGTCGGGCGTCCGGCGGAGACGCTGAACGCCGCCGTCGCGCCCGGCCGCCGCGTCCTGGTCCTCGGCGCGGGGCGGCAGGCCCCGGCGGTCGTGGCGGCGCTGCTCACCGGGCGCGGGTTCGGCCCCAGCCGGATGACCGTCCTGTGCGACCTGGGGGCGGAGACCGAGACGGCGGCGCACGGCGTCGCGTCCCACTGGACCGACCCCGCGGCCTCGGCGCTCGCGGTCGTGGCCGTCGAGTGCGTGCCCGGCCCGGACGCCGCCCCGCTGCCGCGCGCCGCCGGTCTGCCCGACGACGCCTTCGAGCACGACGGGCAGATCACCAAGCGCGAGGTCCGGGCGGTGACGCTGTCGCGCCTCGGGCCGCTGCCCGGCGAGCTGCTGTGGGACGTCGGCGCCGGGTCCGGCAGCGTCGCGATCGAGTGGGCGCGGGCGCACCCGTCGTGCGCGGCGGTGGCCGTCGAGAGCCGCCCGGAGCGGGCGGAGCGGATCGGCCGCAACGCCGGGGCGCTCGGGGTCCCGGGCGTCCGCGTCGTGGCGGGCCGCGCGCCGGACGCCCTGGAGGGCCTGCCGCCGCCCGACGCGGTCTTCGTCGGCGGCGGGCTCACCGTCCCCGGCCTGCTGGAACGCTGCTGGGACGCGCTCCGGCCCGGCGGGCGCCTCGTCGCCAACGCCGTCACCCTCGAATCGGAGGCCAGGGTCGCCGAGCTCCGCCGGACCCACGGCGGCGAACTGGTCCGCCTCGGTGTCGAGCGCGCCGCCCCGCTCGGCGGGTTCACGGGCTGGCGCCCCGCGATGCCCGTCACCGTCTGGACGACGCGGAAGGACATCCTGTGACGGTGTACTTCGTCGGCGCGGGCCCCGGCGCCGCGGACCTCATCACCGTGCGCGGCCTGCGGGTGCTGGAGTCCGCGCCGGTCTGCCTGTACGCGGGGTCGCTGGTGCCGGCCGAGCTGCTGGAGGCGTGCCCGCCCGGCGCCCGGCTCGTCGACACCGCGAACATGACGCTGGACGGGATCGTCGCCGAGCTGACCGCCGCCCACGGGGACGGCCTGGACGTCGCGCGGCTGCACTCGGGCGACCCGTCGGTGTTCAGCGCGGTCGCCGAGCAGATGCGCCGCCTCGACGCGGCGGGCGTGCCGTACGAGGTCGTCCCCGGCGTCCCGGCGTTCGCGGCCGCGGCGGCCTCGCTCGGGCGGGAGCTGACCGTCCCCGGCGTCGGCCAGACCGTGATCCTGACCCGGACGGCCGTCCGCGCCACCCCGATGCCGGACGGCGAGGACCTCGCCACCCTCGGCGCGAGCGGCGCCACGATGGTGCTGCACCTGGCCGTCCAGCGCATCGAGGAGGTCGCCGCCGAGCTGCTGCCCCGCTACGGCGCGGACTGCCCGGTCGCCGTCGTGGCCCGCGCCAGCCGCCCGGACGAGCTGGTCCTGCGCGGCACGCTCGCCGACATCGCCGCCCTGGTGCGCGAGGCCGGAGTGCGGCGCACCGCGGTGATCGTCGTCGGGCGGGTCCTCACCGCGTCGGCGTTCCCCGACAGCCACCTCTACAGCGCCGGGCGGGACCGGGCGTGCGGCGCGTCCTGATCCTCGGCGGGACGGCCGAGGCCCGCGCGCTCGCGGCCCGGCTGACCGGTGTGCACGTCGTCTCCTCGCTCGCCGGGAGGGTGTCCGACCCGCGCCTGCCCGCCGGCGAGGTCCACATCGGCGGGTTCGGCGGCGCCGAAGGGCTCGCCACGTGGCTGCGCGAGCACCGGATCGACCGTCTCGTCGACGCGACGCACCCGTTCGCGGAGCGGATGAGCGCCTCCGCCGCGCGCGCGTCCCGGCTGACGGGCGTGCCGCTGCTCGCGCTGCGCCGCCCCGGCTGGGACGAGGAGGACGGCGACGACTGGCGGCGCGTCCCGTCCCTGCCGGCCGCCGCCGCCGCGCTGCCGGACGGCGCCCGCGCGTTCCTCACCACCGGCCGCCGCAGCATCCCGGTGTTCGCCGCGCGGACCGGTGTGTGGTTCCTCGCCCGGTCGGTGGACCCGCCGGAACCGCCCGTCCCGTCCCACGTGCACGTCCTGCTGGCGCGCGGCCCCTACACCGTGGACGGCGAGCGCGCCCTGATCCGCGAGCACCGCCTGGACGTCCTGGTCACCAAGGACAGCGGCGGCGCGATGACCCGCGCGAAGCTCACCGCCGCCCGCGAGGCCGGGGTGCCGGTCGTGATGGTCGACCGCCCGGCACTCCCCGGGAGCGTCCGGGCGACGGACGACGTGGCGGCCGCGGCGGCCTGGGCTCAGGGGTAGCGGCGCGGGGTGTAGACGACGCCCCGCTCGGTCACCCGGGTGGCGGACGACCCGACGATGAGCAGGCAGCGCATGTCGACCCGCTCGGGGTCCAGCTTGCCGAGCGTCGTCACCGTCACGGTCTCCTCCGGCCCGCCGACGTCCCGCCCGATCACCACCGGGGTCTCGGGGGAGCGGTGCTCGAGCAGCAGGTCGCGCGCCGCCGGGAGCTGGTGCCTGCGCCGGCTCGACGAGGGGTTGTAGAGGGCCAGCACCAGGTCGGCCTCGGCGGCGGCCGCGAGCCGCCGCCGCACCACGTCCCACGGCTTGAGGATGTCCGACAGCGACAGGACGCAGAAGTCGTGCCCGAGGGGCGCGCCCGCCCGGGCGGCCACGGCCTGCGCCGCCGTCAGGCCCGGCACGACCTGCACCGGCACGTCCGCGAACGCGTCCGCGTCCGCGGCCTCCAGCACGGCCGTCGCCATCGCGAACACCCCGGGATCGCCGGACGAGACGACGGCGACGCGGGCCCCGTCCCGCGCGAGCGCCAGCGCGTGCCGGGCCCGGTCGGCCTCCACCCGGTTGCCGGACCCGTGCCGCCGCTGCCTCGGGTTCGGCGGCACCCGTTCCAGGTAGGGGCCGTAGCCGACGAGGTCGGTCGCGGACGCCAGGACGTCCTGCGCCTCCGGGGTCAGCCACGGCCGCCCCGCCGGCCCGAGCCCGACGACCCACACCCCGCCGGCCCCTTCCGGCCGTACCGGGGGAGAAGCCGCGAACGAGCGCTCCGCCGGGCTCGTCAGCAGCGCGAGCGACATGTAGGGCACGTCCGCCGGATCGACGTCGGCGAGCGGGAGGACGCGCTGCCGGTCGGTGGCGGCCCGCTCGACGTACCAGCCGTCGCCGAGCCGTCCCGCGTCCTCGAAGGCCTGCCTGACCTTGGGGAACGTCCGGCCGAGCTTGAGGACCGCCGCCGCGTCCGCGGTGCGCAGGCGCGCGGCCAGCTCCTCGCCGGGCAGCGTCCCCGGCAGGACGGTCAGCGTCTCCTCCCGCTCCACCAGCGGGCGCCCCGCCGCCGCCGACGCGGCGCTCAGCGACGTCACGCCCGGCACCACCTCGGCCGGGTAGTGCGGCGCGAGCCGCTTGTGCAGGTGCATGTACGACCCGTAGAACAGGGGATCGCCCTCGCTCAGCACCACGACCGTCCGCCCCGCGTCGAGGTGCGCGGCGAGCCGGGCGGCGCAGTCGGCGTAGAAGTCCTCCAGCGCCCCCTGGTACCCGCCGGGGTGGTCGGTCGTCTCCGTCGTCACCGGGTAGACGAGCTGCTCCTCGATCCGTCCGTCCCGCAGGTACGGTTCGGCGATCGCCCGGGCGATGCTGCGGCCGTGCCGCGCGCAGTGGAAGGCGACCACGTCCGCCTCGCCGATCAGCCGCGCCGCCTTCACCGTGACCAGCTCCGGGTCGCCGGGCCCGACGCCCACGCCGAACAGCCGTCCCGCCATCACTCCGCCTCACTGGCGATGGCGTTGACCGCCGCCGCCGTCATCGCGCTGCCGCCGCGCCGCCCGCGCACCACCAGATGGTCCAGGCCGCTCGCGGCGAGCGCCTCCTTGGACTCGGCCGCCCCGATGAACCCGACCGGGATCCCGAGGACCGCCGCCGGGCGCGGCGCGCCCTCCTCCACCAGTTCCATCAGCCGGAACAGCGCGGTCGGCGCGTTCCCGATCGCGACGACCGCGCCGCCGAGCCGGTCGCGCCACAGCTCCAGCGCCGCCGCGCTGCGCGTGGTGCCGAGCCGCTCGGCCAGCTCGGGCACGCCCGGGTCGCCCAGGGCGCACACGACCTCGTTGCCGGCGGGCAGCCGCGCGCGGGTCACGCCGGACGCGACCATCCGCGCGTCGCACAGCACCGGCGCGCCGGCCAGCAGCGCCGCCCGCGCCCGCGCCACCACCCCCGGCGACCAGGCGAGATCCTCGACGAGGTCGGTCATGCCGCAGGCATGGATCATGCGGACCGCGACCCGCGCCACGTCGTCCGGCAGTCCCGACAGGTCGGCCTCCGCGCGGATCGTCGCGAACGACCGCCGGTAGATCTCGGCGCCGTCCCGGACGTAATCGGTCACTGCCGTCCCTCCGCCGTCCTCAGCACGACCGGGCCGCGGGGCATCCCGCAGCGCCGCTCGCATCCCGTCCAGTGGACGGGGGTCTCCGGCGCGCGGGCCAGGCCGTCCACGAAGCGCCGCGCCTCGTCCTGCACGTCGCCGCGCGACTTGGCGCACCCGGGGCTGCCGGTGCAGGCCGTCACGCCCACCCACGGCGACGCGGGATCGGTCGCGAAGCCCGCCGCCGCAAGCGCCGCGGCCGCACGGCGCGCCCCGTCCCGGTCCAGGTCCACCAGCACCACGCTGCGCCACGGCGTCACCCGCACCCCGCGCGCGACTCCGGCGAGCGCCTCGGCCTGCGCGCCGGACAGCCGGCCGAGCGGGGGCACGACCTCCAGCGCGGCGAGCCCGTCCCGCTGCGCGACGATCCCGGCGTGCGGCGGAGCGGGGTCGGGGCGCGGCGGCGTCTCCCGCACGGCCGCGCCCAGCCGCTCCGCGACGAGCCGCGCGCCGTCCGGCACCTCCGCGAGCCTCCAGGCGTCGCCCCGGATCTCCAGGAACGCCTCCGCCGCCGCGAGCAGCGCCGCGACGGGATCGCCCGGGACGGGTCCGAGGGACGTCCCGGCCAGCCGCAGGCCGCGGGCGGTGTGGGCCGCGTCGGCGTCCAGCGCGGCCATGTCGCCGGTGCCGTCGTCGAGCGCGAACAGGAACCGCCCCGGCAGCCGGGCCAGACCCGGACGCGCGCAGAGCCCCTCGTCCAGCGCCCTGACCAGCGGATCCGTGGCGATGACGCCGCGCGGACCGCGCCCGCCGAGCGGGGACGCGACGATGTTGCGCACCCGCTCGTGGGTCGCCGACGGCAGCAGCCCGGCGGCCTCCAGCCGGGCCGCGAGGGCCGCGGTGTCGCGGACGCCGCGCACCTGGAGGTTGCCGCGGGACGTGAGTTCGATCACGTCCCGTCCCAGCGTGCGGGCGGCGGCGCCGAGCACCGCGAGCTGCGCGGCGGACACCGCGCCGCCAGGGACGCGGACGCGCGCCAGCGGCCCGTCGGCGGCGTCGTGGGTGCGCAGTGCCCCGGGGCACGCGTCGGCACGGGCTCTGACATTCGGCACGGGGAGGATGTTAACCACAGTTTGCAGGGCGACCGCGCTGCCGTACTCTTCTGCTCAGACGATGGCAATGGGAGGAAGCCGGTGCGAATCCGGCGCGGTCCCGCCACTGTGACCGGGGAGCGAACCCCGCTGTAGGCCACTGTCCGCAGGGACGGGAAGGCCGGGGCGAGCATCGATCCGGGAGCCAGGAGACTCCTGCCGTCGCGACACCCGCGACCGGGGCGAGGACCCCAGGGGGAGGATGCGCCGTGCCCGAGCACAGCCGCACGGTCCTGTTGCTGTCGACGTCCGACACCGACCTGCTGAGCGCCCGCGCTTCCGGCGCCGCCTACCGGCTCGGCAACCCGGCGCGGCTCACCGCCGCCGACCTGCCCGAGCTGACCGAGGGCGCCGACCTCGTCGTGGTGCGGCTGCTCGGCGGGCGGCGCGCCTGGGAGGACGGTCTCGACGCGCTGCTCGCGGGCCCCCGGCCGGTCGTCGTCCTCGGCGGCGAGCAGGCCCCCGACGCCGAGCTGATGGAGCTGTCCACGGTCAGCGGCGGGGTGTGCGCCGAGGCGCACGCCTACCTCGCGCACGGCGGACCCGCCAACCTCGCCGAGCTGCACGCGTTCCTGTCCGACACCGTGCTGCTGACCGGGCGCGGCTTCGCGCCGCCGGCCCCGACGCCGACCTGGGGACGGCTCGACCGGGCCGCCCGCGACGGCGACGGGCCCGTGGTCGGCGTGCTCTACTACCGCGCCCACCACGTGGCGGGCAACACCGCGTTCGTCGAGGCGCTCTGCGCGGCCGTGGAGGACGCGGGCGGGCGCGCCATGCCGGTGTTCTGCTCGTCGCTGCGCACCGCCGAGCCCGAGCTGCTGGACACCCTGCGCCAGGCGGACGCGCTGGTGGTGACCGTGCTCGCGGCGGGCGGGTCACGGCCCGCGACGGCCGGGGCGGGCGGCGACGACGAGGCGTGGGACGTGGGCGCCCTCGCCGCGCTGGATGTCCCGATCCTGCAGGGCCTCTGCCTCACCACGAGCCGGTCCGACTGGGAGGGCGGCGACGAAGGGCTGTCCCCGCTGGACGCGGCGTCGCAGGTCGCGATCCCCGAGTTCGACGGGCGGATCATCACCGTCCCGTTCTCGTTCAAGGAGGTCGGCCGGGACGGGCTCACCGTCTACGCCGCCGACCCCGAACGGGCCGCGCGGGTCGCCGGGATCGCCGTCCGGCACGGCCGGCTCCGCCACACCCCGGCCGCCGGGCGCCGCCTCGTCGTGATGCTGTCGGCCTACCCGACCAAGCACGCCCGCGTCGGGAACGCCGTCGGCCTCGACACCCCGGCGAGCACCGTCCGGCTGCTGGCCCGGCTCCGGGACGCCGGGTACGACCTGGGGGAGGGCTTTCCCGGCGTCGACGAGCAGGACGGCGACGCCCTCGTCCACGCCCTCATCGCGGCGGGCGGCCAGGACGAGGACTGGCTCACCGAGGAGCAGCTCGCCGGCAACCCCGTCCGTATCTCCGCCGCGTCCTACGAGCGCTGGTACCGAACCCTGCCCGCCGATCTGCGCGAGGGGATGGAGCGGCACTGGGGCCCGCCGCCGGGGGAGTTGTTCGTCCAGGACGGCGACATCGTCCTCGCCGCGCTCCGCGCGGGCAACCTCGTCGTCATGGTGCAGCCGCCGCGCGGCTTCGGGCAGAACCCCATCGCGATCTACCACGACCCCGACCTGCCGCCGAGCCACCACTACCTGGCGGCGTACCGGTGGCTGTCGGACGAGTTCGGCGCGCACGCGATCGTCCACGTCGGCAAGCACGGCAACCTTGAGTGGCTGCCCGGCAAGGCGGCGGGCATGTCGGCGTCGTGCGGCACCGACGCGGCGCTCGGCGACGTCCCGCTGATCTACCCGTTCCTTGTCAACGACCCCGGCGAGGGGACGCAGGCCAAGCGCCGCGCGCACGCCGTCCTCGTGGACCACATGGTCCCGCCGATGGCCCGTGCCGAGACCTACGGCGACATCGCCCGCCTCGAACAGCTCCTCGACGAGCACGCGACGATCGCCGCGATGGACCCGGCGAAGCTGCCCGCGATCCGCGCGCAGATCTGGACGCTCATCCAGGCCGCCAGGCTCGACCACGACCTCGGCCTCGACGACCGCCCGCACGACACCGAGTTCGACGACTTCCTCCTGCACGTCGACGGCTGGCTGTGCGAGGTGAAGGACGCGCAGATCCGCGACGGCCTGCACGTCCTCGGCCAGGCGCCCACCGGCGCGACCCGCGTCGACCTGGTGCTGGCCATGCTCCGCGCACGCCAGATGTGGTCGGGGCGCGAGACGCTGCCCGGCCTGCGGGAGGCGCTCGGGCTCAGCGAGGCCGGCGGCGAGGCGCTCGCCGACGTGGACGCCGCCGAGGCCGCGGCCCGCGCCCTCGTCCAGGCCATGGAGGACGCCGGCTGGGCCGTGGACGCGGCCCGGGAGACCGCCCGGGACGTCCCGGCGGAGCACCGCGAAGCCGTGACGCGCGTCCTGGAGTTCGCCGCCGCCGAGATCGTCCCGCGCCTGGCCCGGACGTCCGACGAGCTCGACCACGTCCTGCACGCCCTGGACGGCGGCTACGTCCCCGCGGGCCCGAGCGGGTCGCCGCTGCGCGGCCTCGTCAACGTCCTGCCGACCGGTCGCAACTTCTACTCGGTCGACCCGCGCGCCGTCCCGAGCCGCCTCGCCTGGGAGACCGGGCAGGCGATGGCCGACTCGCTCCTGGAGCGCTACCGCGCCGACCACGGGGAGTGGCCGCGCTCGGTCGGGCTGTCGGTGTGGGGGACGAGCGCGATGCGCACGGCGGGCGACGACGTGGCCGAGGTCCTCGCGCTGCTCGGCGTCCGCCCGGCCTGGGACGAGGCGTCCCGCCGCGTCACGGCGCTGGAGCCGGTGCCGCTCGCCGAGCTCGCCCGGCCGCGCATCGACGTGACCGTCCGCATCAGCGGCTTCTTCCGGGACGCGTTCCCGCACGTCGTCGCCATGCTGGACGACGCCGTCCGGCTCGTCGCGGGGCTGGACGAGCCCGACGCCGACAATCACGTCCGCGCCCACGTGCGGTCCGACCGGGACCGGCACGGCGACGAGCGCCGCGCGACCCTGCGCGTGTTCGGGTCCGCGCCCGGCGCCTACGGGGCCGGGCTGCTGCCGCTCATCGACAGCCGCAACTGGCGTGACGACGCCGACCTCGCCGAGGTGTACGCGGTGTGGGGCGGCCACGCCTACGGCCGCGACCTCGACGGGGTGCCCGCCCGCGCCGACATGGAGAGCGCCTACCGGCGGATCGCCGTCGCCGCCAAGAACGTCGACACCCGCGAGCACGACATCGCCGACTCCGACGACTACTTCCAGTACCACGGCGGAATGATCGCCACCGTCCGCGCGCTGACCGGCCGGGCCCCGGAGGCCTACGTCGGCGACAGCACCCGCCCGGACGCCGTGCGCACCCGCACCCTCTCGGAGGAGACCGCGCGGATCTTCCGGGCCCGCGTCGTGAACCCGCAGTGGCTGGCCGCCATGCGCCGGCACGGCTACAAGGGCGCGTTCGAGCTGGCCGCGACCGTGGACTACCTGTTCGGCTACGACGCCACCACCGGCGTCATGGCCGACTGGATGTACGACCGGATCACCGCCGCCTACGTCCTGGACGAGGAGAACCGCGCCTTCATGGCGGAGTCGAACCCGTGGGCGCTGCACGGCATCGCCGAGCGGCTGCTGGAGGCGGCCGAGCGCGGCATGTGGGAGCACCCCGACCCCGAGGTTCTCCGGGGCCTCCAGGAGGTCTACCTCAAGACGGAGGGCGACCTCGAGGACGACACCAGCCGCTGAGCGGCCTCCGGGGACCCCGCCCAGTGCAGGTGCAGGTAGGAGGCGGTGATCCGGGCGTCGCCGTAACCGTCGCGGCCGTCCCGCCACCGGAACAGCGGCCCGGCCTCGGTGTCCAGCGCGGTCCGGTGGAACTCGTGGCCGCGGAACCGCTCGCCCGGCCGGGTCAGCGGGGACTCCGCCACCGCGACCGCCTCCCGGTAGCCGAGCGTCAGCCGGGACGTCATCCGCGCGCGCCCCGGCACCCGTCCGCACATCGCCCGCCCGTCGAGTTCCTCGCACAGGTAGAGGAGCCCGGCGCATTCGGCGGCGATCGGTCCGGGGAACGCCGCGACCTCGGCGAGCATCGGCGCGTTGGCGGCCAGTTCGGCGGCGTGCACCTCCGGGAAGCCGCCGCCGACGACGAGCGCGGCCGCCCCGTCCGGCAGGGCCTCGTCCCGCAGCGGGTCGAAGACGGCCACGTCGGCGCCCGCCGCGCGCAGCAGCTCCACGTGCTCGGCATAGGAGAAGGTGAACGCCGCCCCGCCCGCGACCGCGACCACCGGCCCGCCCTCGACCGGCACGACCTGGTCGGACGGATCCCACGCGGGCCCCGGCAGCGGCGGAGCGGTGGCCGCCAGGCGGAGCACGGCGTCCAGGTCGCAGGAGCTCTCCACCAGCGCGCCGAGCCGCTCCACGGCGCGCATGGCCTCCGCACCCCGCTCGGCCGCCGGGATCAGCCCGAGGTGGCGGGACGGGGTCACGACCGCGTCGTCCCGCCGGATCGCGCCGAGCACCGGCACGCCCGTCGCCTCCAGCGCGCCGCGGCACAGCTCCTCGTGCCGCTCCGAACCGACCCGGTTGAGGATGACGCCGCCGATCCGCACGCCCGGCTCGAACGTCGCGAAACCGTGCACGAGCGCCGCCACCGACCGGCTCTGCCGCGCGGCGTCCACGACCAGTACCACCGGCGCCGCGAGCAGGTGCGCGACGTGCGCCGTGGAGGCGAACCCCGTGTCCCCGCGCCCGTCGAACAGGCCCATCACGCCCTCGACCACCGCCACGTCGCACCCGGCGGCGCCGTGCAGGAACAGCGGCGCCACCCGTTCCTCGCCCGCCAGCCACGGGTCGAGGTTGCGGCCGGGCCGTCCCGCCGCGAGCGCGTGGTAGCCGGGGTCGATGTAGTCGGGGCCGACCTTGTGCGGGGACACGGCGAGGCCGCGCGCCCGCAGCGCCGCGATCAGCCCGGTCGCCACGGTCGTCTTGCCGCTGCCGGACGCCGGAGCCGCGACGACCAGCCGGGGGATCACCACTCGATGCCCCGCTGCCCCTTCTGCCCGGCGTCCATCGGGTGCCGGACCTTGCCCATCTCCGTCACCAGGTCGGCGGCCTCGACCAGCCGGTCGGGCGCGTCCCGGCCGGTGACGACGACGTGCTGGGACCCGGGACGCGCGGTGAGGGTCTCGACCACGTCGTCCAGGTCGAGCCAGCCCCACTTGAGCGGGTAGGTGAACTCGTCGAGCACATAGAAACGGTGGCTCTCGGCGGCCAGGTCCCGCTTGATCTGCGCCCAGCCCTCGCGGGCGTCGGCCGCGTGGTCCTCCTCGGTGCCGGGGCGCTGGATCCACGACCAGCCCTCGCCCATCTTGTGCCAGGCGACCGGGCCGCCCTCGCCGCTCTCCCCGAGCACGCGCAGCGCCCGCTCCTCGCCGATGCGCCACTTCGCCGACTTCACGAACTGGAACACCCCGACCGGCCAGCCCTGGTTCCAGGCCCGCAGCGCCATCCCGAACGCCGCCGTCGACTTCCCCTTGCCGGGACCGGTGTGGACGATCAGCAGCGGCCGGTTGCGGCGCTGCCGGGTGGTGAGGCCGTCGTCGGGGACGGACTCGGGCTTTCCCTGTGGCATTTCAGGCCGCCTTCCCGCCGTCGCGCCCGCGGTGGGCGCGGACGATCCCGTCGAGGTCGCCGAGCGGGACGAGCCGCGCCCCGAGCCGGGCCGCGAGCCTCCCCGCCAGGCCGAGCCGGACCGGGCCGTCCTCGCAGTCCACGACGATCCCGGCGGTGCCGGCCAGCAATCCGGCGGCCCGGTCCACGTCGCCCTCCGCGGTCGCCCGCCCGTCGGTGACGACCACGAGCAGCGGGCGCCGCGCCGGGTCGCGCAGCCGCTCGGCGCGCAGCACCTCGGCGGCGCGCGCGAGCCCGGCGGCCAGCGGCGTGCGGCCCCCGGTCGGCAGGGCCCGCAGCCGCGCCGCGCCCGCCTCGACCGACGACGTCGGCGGCAGCACGAGTTCGGCGGTCCGCCCCCGGAACGTGATCAGGCCGATCTTGTCGCGGCGCTGGTAGGCGTCCAGCAGCAGGCTGAGGACGGCCGTCTTCACCGTCGTCATGCGGCGGCGGGCGGCCATCGAGCCGCTGGCGTCCACGACGAACAGCACCAGGTTCCCCTCGCGGCCCTCGCGGACCGCCTCCCGCAGATCGTCCGGGCGCAGCACGAGCCCGGCGCCGGACCGGCCGCGCGCCCGCTGCCGCGGCGCGGCGGCCAGCAGCGTCGCCACCACGTGGGGGTCGCGGACCCTCGCGGCCGGGCGGCGCGCCCCGGTGACCCGGCCCCGCGCCGTCCGCGACCGCGACCGCCGTCCCGCGGCGCCCTCGCCGACGCCCGGCACCTCCAGCAGCGGCACGGCGTGCGGCGCGGCGGCCGACGCGACCCGCTCGCCGCCCCCGCCTCCCGGCCGCCCGTCCTGCTCGGGGCCCGCGTCCTCGGACGGGGCCGGTCCCCGCCCGCCGTCCTCAGGCGGGGCCGGGGGCTCACCGCCCCCGCCGCCGTCCGGGGGAGGATCCTCGGGGGACGTGCCGTCGAGCAGGTCGTCGAGCAGCGACTCGTCCAGGCCGGGGGCGTCGAAGGGATCCCGCCGGCGCCGGTGCGGCAGCGACAGCCGGGCCGCGGCGCGCACATCCTCGTCCGTGACCTCGTCGCCTCCCCGCCACGCGGCGTGCGCGAGCGCGGCGCTCGCCGTGACCAGGTCGGCGCGCAGCCCGTCGACCTCGAAGCCCGCGCACACGGCCGCGATCTGCTCCAGCCGCTCGTCCGGCAGCCGGACCCCGGCGAGCCTCTCCCGCGCGGCCGCGATGCGCTCCGCCAGCTCCGCCTCGGCGTTCTCCCAGCGCGCGGTGAACGCGGCGGGGTCCGCCTCGAACGCCAGCCGCCGCCGCACGACCTCGGCGCGCTCCTTCGGGTCCCGCGTCGCCCGTACCTCGACCGTCAGTCCGAAGCGGTCGAGGAGCTGGGGGCGCAGCTCGCCCTCCTCGGGGTTCATCGTCCCGACCAGCAGGAACCGGGCCGCGTGCCGCACCGACACCGACTCGCGCTCCACGTAGCAGGTGCCGAGCGCGGCGGCGTCCAGCAGGAGGTCGACCAGATGGTCGTGCAGGAGGTTCACCTCGTCCACGTACAGGACGCCGCGGTGCGCCGCCGCGAGCAGCCCCGGCTCGAAGGCCTTGACGCCCTCGGTCAGGGCGCGCTCGACGTCCAGCGCCCCGGCGAGACGGTCCTCCGAGGCGCCCACCGGCAGCTCCACCAGCGCGGACGGCCGCCGCTCGGACGGTCCGCCCGCATCGTGCGGGCCGTCCGGGCAGGACGGGTCGGGCGCCGCCGGGTCGCAGGCGAACCGGCAGCCCGGCACCGTGTCCACGGCGGGGAGCTGCGCGGCCAGGGCCCGCACGATCGTCGACTTGGCGGTCCCCTTCTCGCCGCGCACCAGCACACCCCCGACCCGCGGTGAGACGGCGTTGAGCAGGAGCGCCAGCTTCAGGTCGTCCAGCCCGACGACGGCGCTGAACGGATAGGCGACGTTCACACCTGGACCTTCCGGTTGACATGGGCGACCCGCCAGCCGCTCCCGGCGGCGGCGAGCCTCGTGGT
The DNA here is from genome assembly GCF_040639875.1 of Actinomadura sp. NPDC023710. Taxonomy (NCBI): domain Bacteria; kingdom Bacillati; phylum Actinomycetota; class Actinomycetes; order Streptosporangiales; family Thermomonosporaceae; genus Actinomadura; species Actinomadura sp. NPDC023710. Next base: position 51,702 of record NZ_JBFAGB010000042.1, on the reverse strand, counting down.
GGACAGCGGCGCGAGGTCGATCCGGTCGGCCGCGAGAACGCCGGCGCCGAGCGCGTGGGCGAGCGCCGCCCGGATCACGCCCGCGTCGCAGACGGCGACGCCGCAGGGACGTCCGTCGAGCCACGCCGCGACCCGCGCCGCGAGCGCGGACCGGCTCTCGCCGCCGGGGGGCGCGGCGTCCGGGTCCGCCAGCCAGGCGGCCAGCGCGTCCGGATCGGCCTCCGCGAAGCGCACGCCCGCCCAGGAACCATGATCGGCCTCGGCGAGCGCCGCGACCGGGCGGGCGTCGAGGCCGAGCGCGGCGCAGGTCTCCCGGGCGGCGCGGGCGGGCGAGGTCCACGCCTCGCCGGCCGGCAGCGCGCGGGCCAGGGCCTCCGCCCTCGCCAGACTCGACGGGTCGGCGGCGAGGTCGGCGGGGAAGCGGGCCTGCCGCATCCCCGCCGACGTCGCGTGCCGGACGAACAGCACGCCGGTCAGGGCGGGCCGATCACGCCGGCGCCGGGGCACGGGCGGCCCGGTCGCAGAACCATCCGAACAGGGTTCCGAAGGACGCCCAGAACACCAGCTGCGTCCCGAGCGAGGTGATGCGGAACTGCCACAGCAGGGTGGCGGGGAACCCGTCCGGCACCTCGTCCACGCCCGGCAGCAGCAGCGACGCCACCACCACCGGGACGACGAACGCCAGCACGGCCGCCGGCCACCGCGCCCACGGCCCGCCGCGCACGCTGCGCGCCGTGGTCACCGCGATGGCGGTGGAGAGGAGCCCGACCCCGATCATCGCCAGGTACAGCAGGGTGCGGGTGTTGATCGTCTCCGGGTCGCCCACCGCGGGCGGGTTCGCCGGGTACTTCAGGAACGGCACGACGATGACGGCGGCGAAGGCCGTCCCGGCGGCGGCGAGCGCGAGCGCGGCGTCCGAGCGCGGCCCGACGCGTCCCCGCAGTCCCGCGAAGGCGAGCGCGAACACGCCGCCCACCGCGAGGCCGTAGAGACCCGTGGCGAGGAAGAGCCCGGCCTTCTGCGTGCCGCGGCTCACCTCCTCGCCGTGCTCGTGCGTTCCGGACTCCTTCCCGCCGGTTCCGGACTCGTGTTCGTGTGTTCCGGACTCGTGCCCGTGCGTTGCGGACTCGGGCTCGGCGGCCGCGCCGTGCTCGTGCGCGGCGGCGGCGTTCTCCAGGGCGATCGCGTCGTCGATGCGGGGCTCGCCGACCGTGAAGGCGAAGACGCCCGCGACAAGACCGGCCAGCAGGCCCAGAAGAAGGCCCCTGACCAGCAGGGTGCGCACCATGCGGCGGCCTAGTGGCAGGGCACGCCGAGCAGGTGCCGCCCGTCGTGCATCAGCTCGTGGAGGTAGCCGCCGGTCTGCGACACGGCGCCGTTGTCCATCAGGACGAGGTAGCCGAGGAGCAGCAGCGCGGGAACCGCGAGCAACCAGGGAACGAGGTGGGAAAGGGGGATGTGGCGAGCCGACAGCGTGCTCACGGAGCCTCCGGTGGGGATCAGGCGCGTCCCGGACAATGAGGTCGCGATCACCCGAGCGACCTGGCTCCCGGGATCGTCGTCCCGGATACAGTGGCGCGTCCGCACCGGCATCTCACCGGATTTCCCTCGGGCAACCGTGAATCAGCCGAACGGTACGGGCCCGGCGATCGCCCTGTCAACAGCGGTCCCCGCCCCCCGCAGAACCAGATAACCGGTCGGCAAGAGCCCGAAATCCGGTTTTGTTGCCATGAGGAGCGACTCGCCTATCATGGCGATTTTCGTCTCGCGTCCCCCCCGCTGTCGAGAACGACGACGTTGGAGCTCCCTACATGATCAGCCAAGAGACCGTGCCGCCCGCCTCCCTCGACGAGGTCAAGGGGTGGTTCCCGAAGATCGACCAACTGCTCTTCACCTGGCTCCTGGAACGCCAGGAGCGGCTCGGTGAGCGCGGCAACCTGGTGGAGCTCGGCTCCTACCTCGGCAAGAGCGCCATCCTGATGGGCCGCCACCTGCGGGAGGGCGACACCTTCACCGTGTGCGACCTGTTCGACGGCGACGCCCCGGACGACTCCAACCAGGCAGAGATGCAGGGGTCGTACTCGACCCTGACCCGCCGGGCGTTCGAGTCGAACTACCGCGCCTTCCACGACCGGCTCCCGGAGATCGTCCAGGGGCCGACCTCGCTGATCCTGGACCACGTCCAGCCGGAGACCTGCCGGTTCGTGCACGTGGACGCGTCCCACCTGTACGAGCACGTGCACGCCGACATCAAGGCGGCGCACGTGCTGCTCCCCGCCGGTGGCCTCATCGTGTGCGACGACTACCGGTCCGAGCACACCCCCGGGGTCTCCGCCGCGGTGTGGGAGGCGGTGGCCACCGACGGGCTGCGCCCGATCTGCGTCACCACGCAGAAGCTCTACGGCACCTGGGGCGACGCCGACGCGGTCCAGGACGACCTCCTGGACTGGCTGGCGACGCGGGAGGACGCCTGGCACGAGGTCCAGCAGGTCGCCGGCCGCCGGCTCGTCCGCATCAAGGGCAAGGGAGCGACACGCCCACCGAACGAGACGGGCAGGCTGAAGGAGCGGCTCGCGCGGGCGGAGAAGCGGCTCGCCCGCGCGGAGGACGGGCTGGCCCGAGCGCGCCACGAACTGGAGGCCGTCCGCGGCTCGGTCAGCTTCAGGGTCGGCCGGGCGGCCACCGCCCTCCCGCGCGCCCTTCGCGGCGGCCGCAAGCCCTAGACGACACCATCGAGGTGGCGCTGACCGTCAAGCAGATCACCCCGCGCACCGGCGCCGCGTGGGGACGCGACCTCGACACGCGGAAGGCCCACCGCCGGCCGGTCAGGGACGGGCGAGGTCGATGGCCGTCCGCGCCATCGCGGTGGCGCCGTCCAGGACCGCCTTGTCGGCGGCCGGGGTGACGCACGCCGCGGTGAACTCGGGCTGGTGGTTCACCGCGGGCAGGCAGTCCAGCCCGAGCATCGGGTGGATGGCGGGAACGGCGTGGGAGACGTTGCCCATGTCCGTGGCCGCGCCGGCCGGGGAGCCGCCGGGCAGGTCCGGGAAGACGCGCCCGAGCGCCTCGGCGTTGGCCCGGTACAGCTCCAGCATGGCCGGGTCGGGCCGCAGGTCGGCGTAGTCCGGGGAGATCGGCGTGGTGGTCAGTTCGCAACCGGTGGCCACCGCGCCGGCCTCGAAGCAACGCCGCACGCGCTGATTGAGCTCGGCGAGACCCTCCATCGTGGACGACCGCACGATCCACCCTCCCCGGCTCGCGTCGGGAATGATGTTGGCCGCCGTGCCCGCCTCGGTGACGATGCCGGCGATGCGGTCGTCCGGGCCCGTCTGCTGGCGGAGCAGCCCGATCGCGACCTGCGCGACGGTCATCGCGTCGGCGGCGTTGACGCCGAACTGCGGGTACGCGCCGGCGTGCGCGGGCTTGCCGCGGTAGGCGACCTGGAACTGGGAGACGGCCGAGCCCGGCATCGCGGCCATCTCGACCGCGGCGGGGTGCACCATCATCGCCGCGTCCATTCCCTGGAACGCGCCGCGCTCCAGCATGAGGATCTTGCCTCCGCCGCCCTCCTCCGCCGGGGTGCCGAGGACGGTCACGGTCAGCCCCAGGTCGTCGGCCATGCCGGCGAGCGCCGCCCCGGCCCCGACCGCGGCGGCGGCGATGATGTTGTGGCCGCAGGCGTGGCCGATCTCGGGGAGGGCGTCGTACTCGGCGCAGATCCCGACGTGCACCGGTCCCGTCCCGGCGGTCGCGCGGACGGCGGTGGGCAGCTCGTAGCAGCCGTGCTCGACCTCGAAGTCGGCGGCGGCCAGCGCCTCGGCCACCCACGCGCTGGCCCGCGTCTCCTCGAAGGCCAGTTCAGGGTTGGCGTGGATGCGGTGGGACAGCTCGACCAGGCGGTCGCTCCAAGCGCCGACGACGTCCGCTGCGTGCCGCTTCGCGTTCTCGATCCTCACGGTGGCGGTCATGCTCGCGCCGCCGGTGCGGTGTGGATCGAGACGGGGCGGGTGGCCGCGTCGTAGGCGGCCCTGGACCCGGTGGCGCCCATCCCGCTGTCGCCCGTCGGCTCGTAGAGGCGCTCGGGACCGCCGCCCTGCCACTGGTTCACCCACACCACGCCGGCAGGGACGGCGCGTGCGGCGGCCATGTGCTCGGGGTCGTTGGTGTACACGGTGGCGGCGAGACCGAACCGCGTCTTGGCGGCCTGCGCCAGCCCCTCCTCGAAGGAGGGCACGACCACCACCGGGGCGAGCGGGCCGAAGGTCTCCTCGTTCATGACGAGCATGGAGTCGTCGACATCGGTGAGCACGGTGGCGGGATAGAAGAAGCCCCTGCCCTCAGGCCTCTTCCCTCCGGTGCGGACGGTCGCACCGCGTTCGAGGGCGTCGGCGACGTGGCGTTCGACGATGTCGCGCTGCCGCTGGTCCACCAACGGACCCAGCACCGTCTGCGCGTCGCGGCCGTTCCCGAGGGTGTAGGTCCCGGCGGCGTCGACGAGGGCGTCGATGAACTCCTCGGCGACGTCCTGGTGCACGTAGATGCGCTCCATGGACGTGCAGATCTGACCCGAGTTGGCGAACGCGCCGAACGCGACGGCCGCGGCGGTGACGGCCGGGTCCACATCGGCGTCGACGACCACGGGGTCCTTTCCGCCGAGTTCGAGGATCGAACGGTTCAGCCGTCCCCCGGTCTCGGCGCCGACCTGGCGGCCCGCCTCGACGGAGCCGGTGAAGTGGACGAGCCCGATCCGCTCGTCCGCGACCAGCGGCACGCCGGCCCGGGAGTCGCCGTGGACGAGGTTCACCACGCCGGGCGGCAGGTCCGCGAGTTCGAGGAGCCGGACCGCCGACATCGGGGACCGCTCGGACGGCTTGACCACGACCGTGTTGCCCGCGGCGAGCAGCGGGCCGATCGCGCCGAGCGCCATCGGCACCGGGAAGTTCCACGGCACGATGACCGCGGTCGCGCCGACCGGGTTGCGCAGGATGGTGGTGCTGCTGCCGTCCGGCCCGGGGACGGTCTCCTCGAACGGGTAGTCCAGGGCCTCGGCGGCGGCCGCCTTGACCTGCTGCGCGGCCGCGCCGATGAAGCCGGTGCCGAGCGCGACGGGCTTGCCCATCTCGCGGCACTCGAGTTCCGCCAGCTCGGCGGCGTGCTTGGCGACCGCGTCCGCCCACCGGGTCAGCCGCGCCACCCGCTCGGCGGCGGGCAGCGCCGCCCAGGCCGGCTGCGCTCCGGCGGCCGCGGCCACCGCCGGGCGGACGTCCTCGGGCGAGCCGCTGGGGCAACGCGCGACGACCTCCTCGGTCGCGGGGTCGACCACCTCGTGGAACGCGTCGCCGCGGGAGTCCTCCCAGACGCCGCCGATCAGGTTCTGCAAAGCCTTCACTGGTCGTGCTCCTTGCGCGAGTACTATCGCCCGAGGGCCCGGGCCGGGCGTCGTACGGGTCAGTCGAAGCGGTCGGCCATGAGCTCGCCGACCATGATCGATGCCAGGTTGGTGTTGGCCCGCGGGACGGACGGGAAGATCGACGCGTCCGCGACGCGCAGGCCGTCGACGCCGAGGACGCGGCACGCCGGGTCGACCACCGCGCGGCGGTCACCGGGCGCGCCCATTCGGCAGGTGCTGGTGCCGTGCTGGGCGTCCACCGCGGTGGCCAGCAGGAGATCGTCGAGTTCCGCGTCGTCGTCCAGCACCGCGAACAGGCGGTCGTTGACGGCCTCCACCGATCCCTCGACGACTGCGGCGGCCTCCGCGCTGCGCGCCAGCTCGACGAGCGTGCGGACGCCATCGCGCAGGCGCGCCAGGTCACGGTCGTCCGAGAGCATCCGCTCCCGGACCTCGGGCTGGGCCTGCGGGTCGGCGGACGTCAGCGTCAGCACCCCGCGGGAGTGGTTCTGGTTGAGCCACACCCCGAAGCCGCCCACCGGGAACCGCGTGTCGGCCCCCTCCATGGACAGCACGTTCATGTTCAGCGACACGAACATCATGTCGAGGGCCGTGCCGCCGGGCGACCCGCTGCTGTAGCGGACGCACACGTTGGTGTGGCGGTCGTCGGCCGTCTTGACAGCGGCGTCCGCGGTCAGCGGCAGCCCGACGACGATCATCGGGTGGTCCTGCAGGGCGCGGCCGACGGGGAGGTCGGCCCGGACGGCGATGCCGAGGCGGCGAAGGTCGTCCGCCGGGCCGATGCCCGACCTCATCAGGATCGCCGGAGAGTGGATCACTCCGGCGCTGAGCACGATCTCGCCGGCGTACTCGGTCACCGCCGTCCCGCCCGTGATGACGCGGACGCCGACGGCCCGGTCGCCTTCGAAGACGACCCGGTCGACCAGGGCGTCGCCGCGGACCGTGAGGGTGTCCAGGGACCGGGCCGGTTCGAGGTAACCGTCGTTGACGGTGACCCGGCGCCCGGCCCACGAGTTGATCGGGTACGGCGAGACCCCGGCCGCCCCGGGCGCGTTCACGTCCGGCGCCCAGGCGTGCCCGGCGGCTCGTGCCGCCTCCGACAGCGCGGCGTCCACGCCGCCCCACCGCGCCTGCGGCATCCGGAAGATCGGGGTCGGCCCGCCGCGCCCGTGGTAGGGCTCGTCGCCGAACTCCTCGTCGTCCTCCAGCCGGGCGAAGTACGGCAGGACGTCCTCGGGCGACCAGCCGGTGCATCCGGCGGCGGCCCAGTCCGCGAAGTCCTCCATAGGCGGGCGGATCGCGATCTGCCCGTTGATCGACGAGCTGCCGCCCACGCCACGGCCGCGCCAGTACGGCGCATGCGGCTGCTTGTCCGTCCGGGACGAGGTGACGCCCTCCCAGACCAGGCCTGCGACGGCGGCCGGGTCCATCAGCGCCCGCGCCGGGTTCGGCGACCGCCACGCCTCCGGCATCTGCGCCGACCTGTAGTCGGGACCGGCCTCCAGCAGCAGCACTCGCCTGCCCCGCTCGGCGGAACGGGCGGCGAACGCGGCGCCCGCGGAGCCCGCGCCGACGACGATGATGTCCCAGCCCGCGTCTGCCATGGCGAACCTCCTGCGTTAGGCCAGGTGAGCGGCTGGGGGGGAGGTCCGAACCGCTGATGGCGGTAGACTGCCCTCCGCGTTTAATTCAGTCAAGAGTGAAAGTTCATTTTTCTTTGATCGAATAGGAGCCGGTCGTGTCCAGCCCCGCCCGTGACGGCGATCCCGCCGGCGGCGACGCCCTGATCGACGACTTCGGCCTGCGCATCGGCCGTGCGATGAGCTGGCCCCCCATGGCCGGGCGCACCGCCGGCGTCCTGATGCTCAGCGAGACGCCCATGACCATGGCGGACCTGCAGGACGCCCTGAACGCCAGCAAGGGCTCGATGTCGGAGATGACGCGCCTGCTGGTGGAGAGCGGCACCGTCCGGCGGTTCAAGCAACCGGGCTCCCGCCAGTACGTGTACGAGTGGCGCGAGGACGCGTGGGCGGGCTGCCTCCAGCACCAGCTTGAAGCGACGACCGGACTGCTGGTCCTCGCCCAGCGCGCGCACGCGCGCAGCGCCGGCCTCCCCGAGCGCCAGCGCGAACGCCTCCGTCAGATGCACGAGTTCTACATCTTCATGGTGAGCAGCCTCGAAGCACTCCTCGAGGAGTACGAGGCGTCCCGCTGAACCGTGCCCGCCGGAAGCGGTCGCCCCGCCCTCGGCACCCTGATAGAACGCGTTCTAGTATCGGCCGTATGCGACACGGCATCGTGCTCTTCACCAGTGACCGGGGCATCACGCCCGCCGCCGCCGCGCAGGCCGCCGAGGAGAACGGGTTCCATACCTTCTACGTGCCCGAGCACACCCACATCCCGGTCCGGCGCGACGCGGCGCACCCCGGGACGGGCGATGAGTCGCTCCCCGACGACCGCTACTCGCGCACGCTCGACCCCTGGGTCGCGCTGGCGTCCGCGGTCACCGTCACCTCCACGATCCGGCTCGCGACGGCCGTCGCGCTGCCGGTGGAGTCGGACCCGATCACGCTCGCCAAGACCGTCGCCTCGCTCGACCACCTGTCGGGCGGCCGGGTCACGATCGGCGCGGGGTTCGGCTGGAACACCGACGAGCTCGCCGACCACAACGTGCCCGCCGACCGGCGGCGGACGGTGCTGCGCGAGTACGTGGAGGCGATGCGGGCGCTCTGGACGCAGGAGCAGGCCTCCTACGCGGGGGAGTTCGTCTCGTTCGGGCCGTCCTGGGCGTGGCCCAAGCCCGTCCAGCCGCACGTCCCGCTGCTGATCGGCGCGGGCGGCGGCCCGAAGACCCTCGCGTGGATCGCCGCCCACGCCGACGGCTGGATGACCACCCCGACCGAGCGGGACATCCTGTCCAAGGTCGCCGCCCTGCGCGCGGCGTGGGCGGACGCGGGGCGCGCCGGCCGGCCGGAGGTCTGCGTCCTCGCCGCGGCGCGCCCCTCGCCCGAGGACGTCGCCGCCTGGGAGGAGGCCGGCGTCACCGAGATCATGTGGGGGCTGCCGGACCGGCCCGCCGACGAGGTCGTCGCCTTCCTCGCCCGCCACGCCGCCCGCCTCGGCCTGTGACACGCGCCGGAGAGCGAAGTCAAAAGGGCTTTTAACCTGTTTTGCCGGGCTCGTCCGAAATGCCGGAGACAATGGCGCGGACGCGCCGGTCAGTGCTTTCGGCCGACCCCCGCATAGCACCATTGGCGGTCCGCGTGCGGCGGCACGGTCGTCCCCGGGTCGGGGCGCCACATCGACAGGGTGGTGAGGCCGGGCTCCACGAGCTCGAAACCGTCGAACAGCCGCGTGACCGCCGCGCGGCTGCGCAGGGTGATCTGGTACGTGGCCCGCTCGTACACCGCGCCCGCGTGCCGGACCCTCCTGTCGGCGTCGAAGTCGCCGGTCACGTGCGACAGCGCCAGGTGGCTGCCGGGGGCCATCGCCTCGCGGAGCCGCGCCACGATCCCGGGCGGGTCGTCGCCGTCGCCGATGAAGTGCAGCACGGCCAGCATCAGCACGGCGACCGGGCGGTCGAAGTCGATGAGCCCGTTCAGCTCGGGGTTCGCCAGGATCTCACCCGGGCGGCGGGCGTCGCCCTGGATGACGGTCACCTCCGGCGTCCCCGCCAGCAGCGCCCGCCCGTGGGCCAGCACGACCGGCTCGATGTCGACGTACACGACGTGGGAGTCCGGCGCGACCTGGTGGGCGATCTCGTGCACGTTGCCCTGGGTGGGCAGGCCGGAGCCGATGTCGATGAACTGCCGGATCCCGGACTCGGCGAGGAAGCGCACGGCGCGCCGCAGGAAGGCGCGGTTCTGGCGCGCCATGAAGGGGGTGTCGGGAGCATGCTTGACGACCTCCTCCACGGCCTCCCGGTCGGCGGCGTAGTTGTCCTTTCCACCCAGAAGGTAGTCGTACATCCGCGGGACGTTCGGCGTGTGCGGATCGACGGTGTCCAGCGTCCTCTCCCCGGCTCGCGGCGTCGCGACTTCCGGCCTGGAGAATGTCGCGAAGTTACCCGGGACATGTAAGCATTGCGATCAACCCGGAAACAACCGAAACGACGATGCCGACGCGGAGGGCGCGAATGCGGAGCGACGCCGGTACCCCATCGGATATCCCCGGTCCGCCCACGGAGGACGATGGGACGGCGGCCATCGCGGCGGCTGGAGGGCTGCACGAATACCAGCTGAGGCTGCACGCCGAGTACGGGCCGGTGGTGCGGTTCCCGCTGCCCGGCGCGGGCCTGGCGGTGTCGGTGGCCGACCCGGTGCTGCTGGAGGCCACCGCGAAGATCAACAAGCGGCCGGAGAAGCTGTTCGAGTTCCTGGCGCCCCTCCAGGAGTCGGGCAACCTGCAGACGATCCCGGCCGAGGAGCACGGCCCCTGGCGCCGGGTGATGCTGTCGGTGCTGGCCGGTCGCCCCTCCCACGAGGCGCACTTCGCCCGCTTCACCGCGCTCGCCGCCGAGCTGGCCGACCGGTGGGAGGCGCACGACGGCCCGGTCGCGCTCCAGCAGGACCTGAGCGAGCTGTCGCTGCGCATGATCTGCCAGTACGCGCTCGGCAGCGGCCTGGAGTCGCCGGACTCGGCCGCGCGGGTCGTGTCCGCGTTCGAGACCGTCCTCACCGAGTACATGGGCCAGGCCGGGGACGGGGCGGGGAGCCGCGCCCAGGAGGCCCTGGCCTACCTGCGCGCCACCGTCGACCAGGTGCTGACCGCGCACCGCGAGCGCGGCGACTCGGCGCCGGCCGGGCGCAGCGACCTGGTCGCGGCCCTGGTCGAGGCGGGCGAGTCCCCGGCGCGGATCCGCGACACGGTCCTGATGACGATGCTCGCCGCCCACCACACCACCGGCGTCGCCATCTCCTGGACGCTGTACCTGCTGGCCCGGCACCCGGACGCCTCCGAGCGCGTCGCCGAGGAGCTGGACCGCGTGCTCGGCGACCGGCTCGTCCCCGAGTACGCCGACCTCAAGCGGCTGACCTACCTGGACATGGTGCTCCGGGAGACCATGCGGCTGTACCCGCCGGGACCGTACGGCGCGCGGGAGGCCACCGAGGACATCGTGCTCGGCGACTACACCGTCCCGGCCGGGACGACCATCTTCTACCCGTTCTGGGCCGTGCACACGAACCCCGACTACTGGCCCGACCCGCAGACCTTCGACCCCGGCCGGTTCGCGCCGGGGGCGTCGGCGGGCCGCCCGCGCCTGGCCTACATCCCCTTCGGGATCGGCCCGCGCAGCTGCGAGGGCGCCGCGCTCGCGACGGTGGAGGCCCAGCTCGTCCTGGCCGTCCTGCTCAGGCGCTTCGCCTTCCGGTCGGCGCCCGGCCAGACGGTCACTCCCATCGAACGCTTCGTCCTCTGGGCCGCCGAGGACATCCACCTGACCGTCACCCCGCGCGAGTCCGCCTGAGCCCGGTGGGTGGTAGAACAACCGGATGGAGTTCTTCTGCTACCACCGTGACCGTGCCGGCTCGATGGGGCTCCGCGAGGAACTGGGGGAGCAGCACTGGTCCTACATGGACCGGTACGAGAAGGAGCTGATCGCCCGGGGCCCGACCTTCGCCGGCGACGTCCCCACCGGCAGCGTCCACATCGTCGACCTGCCCGATCCCGCCGCCGCCCGCGCGTTCGCCTTCGACGAGCCCAACTACCAGGCGGGCGCCTACCGGGACGTCATGGTCCGCCGGTGGCGCAACGCGCTCGGCCGCACGATGTGGGACTTCCCCGGCGGCCGGACGGGCGGCGACCGCTTCCTGGTCATCGGCCTGGGCGAGGGGGAGGCCGCCGACCTCGACGTCCCGGCGGACGACGACCTGATCGCCTACGGCCCCCTGCTCTCCGACGACGGCGAGGCCTGGCTCGGCACGGCCGCCCTGCTCCGCGCCCCGGACGCGGGCGCCGCCCGCACCATCCTGACCCAGGACCGCTACGCCGCGGTCGAGGTCCACCCATGGGAGTTCGGCGGCCGCCGCTGACCTCGCCCGACCGCCGCTCCCCGCGTCAGACGTTGCGCAGGACCGAGACGACGATGCCGAGGACGGCGGCCTCGTCGCCGTCGATGACGTCGTAGGCGGGGTTGCGGGGTTCGAGCAGAACGTGGCCGTCGCGGCGCCGGTACACCTTCACGGTGGCCTCGCCGTCGATCATGGCGGCGACGATCTGGCCCGAATGGGCCTCGGGCTGCCGGCGGACCACGACGATGTCGCCGTCGCAGATCGCGGCGTCGACCATCGAGTCGCCGCGCACGCGCAGCCCGAAGACGGTGCCGCGCCCGGTGAGCTCGCGGGGCAGCAGCAGCGTGTCGTCGGCGTGCTCCTCGGCCGGGATGGGGGAACCGGCGGCGATGTCCCCGACCACGGGGACGGTCACCGGGCCGTCGGCGGACTCCCGTGACGGGCCCTCGCGCAGGAACACGCGCACGTCGATCGGGCGGGCCACCGCGTCGCCGCGCCGCAGGAAGCCCTTGTCCTCCAGGCTCGCCAGGTGGCGCGACACCGACGACGGCGACCGCAGGCCCACGGCGTCGCCGATCTGGCGCGTGCTCGGCGCGTACCCGTACCTGACCGCCCAGTCGCGGATCATGGCCAGGATCCGCTGCTGGCGCGGGGGCAGCGCGGAGGCGTCCAGGTCTCCGAACGGGTCAAGATCACTGTAGGCGGTCACCCACGGAATTGTAGGGGCGCGGCGCCCGGGAGCGGCCGGGACGCGCGCCGGGGCGGTGGTCCTCAGGAGCGCGTGGCGGCCTCCAGCGCGGCCGTTTCGAACGCGGCGGCCAGTGCCACGACGTCCTCGGGCGCGCGGGACGGGGAGCCGGCGTCGAACGGAGGCCGCGGGTCGTACTCCGTCCAGAGCTGGACGGCCTGGGCGGTCCGCGTGTCGGTGAGGAACTCCACCAGCCGCAGCGCCATGTCGATCCCGCTGGAGACGCCGGCGGCGGTCACGACGCGGGCGTCGCGCTCGACCACCACGCGCTCCTGAGCCGGGACGGCACCGAAAAGGGGGAGCTTGTCCAGGTGCCGGTAGTGGGTGGTCGCGCGCAGTCCGTCGATCAGGCCGGCGGCGCCGAGGATGAGGGAACCGGAGCACACGGAGGTCGTCCAGCGGGTGGCGGGGTGGACCTCGCGCAGCCAGGCGGGGAGCGCCCCCTCCAGGACGTGCACGGTGCCGGGCCCGCCGGGGACGACCACCACGTCCGGACGCGGCGCCTCGTCGAGGCCCACGGCGGTCAACCGGAGGGTGCGGCAGTCGTCGAGCACCGGCCCGGCCTGCTCGGCGGCGAACACCACCCGCACGCCGGGGGTGAGGGCCAGCATCTGGTACGGGCCGATGACGTCCAGGGCGGTGAAGCGGTCGTACAGCGGGATGACGACCGTGATGTCGGGAGTGGTCATGGCGGCGGCTCAGTGGTGGTACTCGCGCCGGCGCCGGAGCAGCACGCCGAGCATCGCGACCATCATCAGGACGTGCGCGGCCGTCATGAACGCCATCCCGCTCATGACGCCGGCCCACACGAGCGGGACCAGCACCGCGGGCACGTACATCGCGGCGCACATCTCCAGCGTGCAGGCCCGGCCGTGGCGGCGCAGGAGCATCCAGGCGGCCATGCCGATCGCCATGTCGGTGGCCATGAGCAGGTAGTGGGCGCCCGGATGCGCGTCGAAGTCGACCGTGAGCCCGAGAAGCGCCCGAAGGCCGCCGAAGACGAGCATCCCGGCGAACATCGCGAGCACCATCTCGACGTAGTGCAGGGCGAGCCGCGGCCAGGTGGTGCGCCGGTGTGCGGGGGCCTGTGGACCGGGATCCAGGGGGCGGGACGTGGTAGCCATGGCATCACCTTCGGCGCGCCGGGGCGCGTCCGCCAGTCTCGGACGGGGGACAGGTCCGAAAACTTGGGGTGGCTGTCTATCGGACATAGATCATAGGTGCCGTGTCGAGCAATATCGTGGCGGCATGTACGAACTGCGGCGCGTCCTCGTGGTGGGCTACCCGGCGGCCGAACTGCTGGACATCGCCTGCGTCGTGTCGGCGCTCCAGGTGGCCAACTTCCTGAACCGGCGCGGGATCTACGAGGTCACGCTGGCCTCGCCGGGCGGCAGGCCGATCCACACCGGGACGGGCCTGACGCTGCAGGCGCAGGGGTCGCTGGAGCGCGCCACCGGACCACTCGACACGCTGGTGGTGTCGGGGGGCATCGGCTACGTCGACGCGATGGAGGACAAGCGGCTGGTCGCGCACGTGCGCAGGCTCGGCCTGGAGTCGCGCCGCGTGGCGTCGGTGTGCACCGGCGCCGGGGTCCTCGCCGCCGCCGGGCTCCTGGACGGACGGCGGGCGTCGACCCACTGGGAGCACGCCGACTTCCTGGCGCGCCGGTTCCCGGCCGTCGACTTCGACAGCGGGCCGATCTTCGTGTCCGACGGGAGGGTCTGCACGTCCGCCGGCGTGACCGCCGCCCTGGACCTCACCCTGTCGTTCATCGAGGCCGACGTGAGCCCGGACCTGGCCCGGAGCGTGTCGCGGCAACTGGTGACGTACCTGCAGCGGCCCGGCAACCAGGCACAGATGAGCATGTTCACGGCTCCCTCGGCGCGCCACTCGCTGGTCCAGGACGCCGTCGCGCACATCGCCGGGAACCCGGCCGCCGACCTCTCGACAGCGGCGCTGGCGGCCCGCGCGGGCCTCAGCCAGCGCCACCTGGCCCGCCTGTTCCTGGCCGAACTCGGCATGACCCCGGGACGGTTCGTGCGCCGGGCGCGCGGCGAGGCGGCGGCGCACCTGCTGACCGGCACGGCGCTGACCGTCGAGACGATCGCGGCCCGCTGCGGGTTCGGCAGCGAGGAGGCGCTGCGCCAGGCGTTCCGCGGCCTGTACGGCGTCTCCCCGTCCCACTACCGCGCCACGCAGAGCACCGCACAGAGCACCGCACAGTGAGCCGGGTGCGTGGCGCGACGGCCGGTGGACGTGCGGATCCGCCGTTTCGCGCGATCGGGCACCGCCGGCACCAGCGGGATGTTTAGATCGAGGTCGGGGCGGTAGCGAGCGGACCGATTCCTTCGGTCGCCTCGGGAGACGAGTCATGCCACCTTCAGACCAGCCGCACCGCGACCAGGTACGCGCGCCCGAGGACCCGACCGGCGACCAGGCGGGCGGGCCGCCGTGCCACACCGCCGCCCGCTACGCCTCCTTCACCGCGGCGACCTCACCCACGTCGGCCGCCCGTTCCCCGCTCACCGCGTCCGATCCCTCCTGAGCCACGGCACGCCCCCGTCCTGGAAGCGCCAGCGGGCCGCACTGAACCCCTTCTCCTTCCCGAAGGCGAAACCGGCAGACGGCCCCCTCCAGCCAGACGCCCAGCACCGGCACGACGTGAGGGCCTCCGCCGCGGCCCGAGGTCGCGAGCAGATACGTCTCGCTGCCGGCCAGCCGTGACCGCACGTCGGCCCAGGTGAACGCGGCCAGGGGAGTGCCGCTGGGACGGGACAGCCGCTCCGTGCTCGGCTCCGCCATGATCGCTCCTGGATTCTCGGTCGGCACCGCCCCGCTTCCGGGACTATCACGGCGGCCCGGACCCGGCAACGGCAGCGCCGGTTCCAGAGGGGCGTTCCTCGAAATGTCAACGATCTAGCACGCAATCTGCGCGGCTACTTTCACGCACAAATTGTTGACAATCTCGTCTGCAGATTCGTAGCATCGCCGACACGCCGGCGGTGCCCCGGCGGCGCCCCCCGACCGTCCAGGAGAAGCCCCGTGATCAGAATCCGCGCGGCCGCGGCCGCCGCCGCTTGCGCCCTCCTCCTCGCCGCGTGCGGAAGCGGAGGGGGTGGTGCGGACGCGTCCGGGGACGGTCCCGCCTCGGTGAAGGTCAGCGTCATCCCCATCGTGGACGTGGCGCCGATCTACCTCGGGAGGCAGCAGGGCTTCTTCGCCGAGCAGGGGCTGAAGCTGGAGCTCGCCTCCGCCCAGGGCGGCGCCGCGATCGTGCCGGCCGTCGTCAGCGGCCAGGTCGACTTCGGGTTCAGCAACTACACCTCGCTGATCCTCGCCCGTTCCAAGGGCCTGCCGCTCAAGGTCGTCGCGCCCGGCGCCGGGTCGACCGGCGTCAAGGGCAAGGACTTCGGGGGTGTGGTCGTCAAGACGGGCAGTCCGGTCAGGTCGGCGAAGGACCTCGCGGGGAAGCGGGTCGCGGTCAACACCCTGAACAACATCAACGACACCACGGTCCGGGCCTCGATCCGGACGGCCGGAGGCGATGCCGAGAACGTCAGGTTCACCGAGCTCGCCTTTCCGGACATGCTCGCGGCTCTCGACAAGGGCAACGTCGACGCCGTCCAGGTCGTCGAGCCGTTCCTGACGACCGCGCTGAAGAACGGCGGCCGGCTGGTCGCGTCCAACTACGTGGACACCGCCCCCGACCTGACCATCGCGGGCTACTTCACCTCCCAGAAGACCGCCGCCGCCAAGCCGGAGATGGTGAAGAGGTTCGCCTCGGCGATGCGCAAGTCGCTCGGGTACGCCGCCGACAACCCCGACGCGGTGCGCAAGGTGCTCGGCAGCTACACCAAGATCGACCCAGCGCTGACCGGCTCGCTCACGCTTCCCACCTACCCCGCGCAGGTGAACGCCGCATCGCTGGAGACGCTCTCGGCCCTCGCGGTGCAGGACGGGCTGATCAAGACGGCCCCGGACGTCAAGGACCTCCTGCCGTGACGTCGGCCGTCGCGACGGGGAGCGGCCGGGAGGGGCGGCGCCGCCGTCCCGTTCCCGCCTGGGCCCTCGGCCTCGCCGGCCTGGCCTGCCTCATGGCGGTCGTGGAGGTGGCGCCCAGGGCCGGGCTGGTGAAGGAGCGTTTCCTGCCACCGTTCAGCGCGATGGCCTCGGCGCTGGCCGAGCAGGCCGGGACGCCGGTGTTCTGGCGGGCGCTGCTGGAGACGCTGCGCGGCTGGGCGATCGGCCTGGCGGTGGCGATGGCGGCGGGCGTGGTCCTGGGCATCCCGATCGGCGGCGTCCCGTTCGTGCGGGCGGCCCTGGCCTCGACGATCGAGTTCCTGCGGCCCATCCCGTCGGTGGCGCTGATCCCGCTGGCGGTGCTGCTGTACGGCACCGAGATGCGCTCGACGCTCCTGCTCGTCGTGTACGCCTCCTTCTGGCAGATCCTGGTGCAGGTCCTGTACGGGGTGCAGGACGTGGACCCGATCGCCCGGGAGACGGCCCGCTCGTACCGGTTCGGCCCGCTGTCGCAGGTGCGGACCGTGATCTGGCCGACCGCCCTGCCGTACGTGGTGACCGGGTTCCGGCTGGGCGCGGCGGTCGCGCTGATCCTGGAGATCACCGGGGAGCTCGTGATCGGGTCGCCGGGGCTGGGCAGGCAGATCGCGGTGGCGCAGGGGTCGGGCGCGGTCGCGTCGATGTACGCGCTGGTCATCGTGGTCGGCCTCGTCGGCGTGGTCGTCAACGTGCTCGCGCGGGCCACCGAGCGCCGCGTGCTGCGATGGCACCCGTCGATCCGCCGGGAGGTGGTCTCGTGACCGTCCTCGGCGTCCTGCGAAGGGTCCTGCAGGCGGTGACGGTGCCCGCGCTGCTGGTCGCGGCGTGGTGGGCGGCGACGGCGGGCAGCACGGACTTCTTCTGGCCCCCGCTGAGCCGGATCGTCGGCGCGTTCGACGACACATGGTTCCACGGCCGGCTGACCGCCGACGTGCTCCCCAGCCTGGCGCGCCTGCTCGCGGGCTACCTCCTGGCGCTGCTCCTGGGGGTCGCGCTCGGGATCGCGATCGGTTCCGTGCGCGTCCTGCGGGCCTTCCTGGAACCGGTTCTGGAGTTCTTCCGGGCGATCCCGTCGCCGGTGCTCGTGCCGATCCTGATGCTGGTCGCCGGCATCGGGAACGGGATGAAGATCCTGGTGATCGTCTCCGGATGCGTCTGGCCGATCCTGCTGAACACGGTGGAGGGCGTGCGCGCGCTGGACGAGGTGCTGCGCGACACCGCCCGGTGCTACCGCATGCGCCCGCACTCCCGGCTCGTCCATCTGGTGCTGCGGGGCGCGAGCCCGCGGATCGCCGCGGGCGCGCGGCAGGCGCTGTCCATCGGGATCATCCTGATGGTGATCAGCGAGATGTTCGCGGCGAGCAACGGGGTCGGCTTCACGATCATCCAGTTCCAGCGCGCCTTCTCGATCCCGCAGATGTGGACCGGGATCCTCCTGCTCGGACTCGTCGGGATCGCGCTGTCGGGGATCTTCCAGCTCGTGGAGACCCGGCTGCTGAACTGGTACACCGGCCTGCGCCGGTCGCAGCGAGAGGGTTGACATGACCACCACGCCCACCGGCGCGAAGAGCCCGGGCACATCCACGGCGCTGCTGGACGTCCGCGGCCTGAGGAAGGTGTACGAGGGCAGGGGCCGCGACGTCGAAGCGGTCCGCGACCTGACCTTCTCCGTCGGGACGGGGGAGCTCGTCTGCATCGTCGGGCCCTCCGGCGCAGGCAAGACCACCCTGTTGAGATGCGTCGCCGGGCTCCTGCGGTGCACGTCCGGGGAGGTGGTGCTCGAAGGGCAGAGGGTCACGGGCCCGCCCCCGGGCATGGCCGTGGTCTTCCAGGAGTACGGCCGCAGCCTGTTCCCCTGGATGACGGTGCGGCAGAACGTCGAACGCCCGCTGAAGGAGAAGAGGGTCCCGAAGGCGGAACGGCGGCGGCTCGTGCGGGAGGCGCTGGAGGCCGTCGGTCTGGCCGAGTCCCACGACGCCCACCCCTGGCAGCTGTCGGGAGGCATGCAGCAGCGCGTGGCGATCGCCCGCGCGGTCGCCTACGAGCCGCACATCCTGCTGATGGACGAGCCCTTCGCCGCCGTCGACGCCCAGACGCGCGCCGACCTCGAGGACCTCGTCCGGGCCCTCTGGCGCCGGCTCGGGGTGACCGTCCTGTTCGTCACCCACGACATCGACGAGTCCGTCTACCTCGGGCAGCGCGTCATCGTGCTGTCGGACTCGCCGACCGTCGTCCTGGAGGAGGTCGCGATCGACCTGCCGGACGAGCGCGACCAGCTCGCCACCCGCTCCGACCCGCGCTTCGCCGAACTGCGGGCCCGGGTCTACCGGCTCGTCCAGCAGGCGAAGGGCGGCCACCGGCCGGCGGACGCGTGAGGCGCGCCCACGTTCACGCACCAGGCGATGCACGACTGTTGACGATCTGAGAGGTTGAGATGAGTCCAGAGGTTGCGGTGAGCGCGGAGAAGGCGTCGGCCGCGGGTCCGTTGCTGGTCGTCAGCGCCCATGCCGGGGACTTCGTCTGGCGTGCGGCCGGCGCGATCGCGCTGGCCGCCTCGCGCGGTGACCGGGCGAAGGTGGTGTGCCTCAGCTACGGAGAGCGCGGGGAGTCCGCGCGCGCCTGGCGCGAGGGGAAGGGCCTCGACGAGATCAAGGCGGTGCGCCGCGCGGAGGCGGAGGCCGCGGCGGCCGAGCTCGGCGCCGATATCGAGTTCCTGGACGCGGGGGACTACCCGCTCCCGGAGAGCCCCGAGCTGGTGGACCGGCTGGTGCGGGTGTACCGCGACTTCGAGCCCGCCGTGGTGCTGACCCATCCGCCGGCCGACCCCTACAACGGCGACCACCCGGCCGCCGCGCGGATGGCGTTGCAGGCGCGGGTGCTGGCCCAGGCGATCGGGTACGACGCGCCGGGCGAGCCGCTCGGCGCGCCCCCGGTGTTCTTCTTCGAGCCGCACCAGCCGGAGCAGTGCGACTTCAAGCCGGACGTCCTGCTCGACATCACGCCGGTGTTCGACCGCAAGCGCAAGGCCATGGAGTGCCTGCCCGCGCAACGGCACATGTGGGACTACTACACCGACCTGGCCAGGCGGCGCGGCGTCCAGCTCAAGCGCAACGCCGGGCCGAACCTCGGACTGGCGCACGACACCATGGCCGAGGCGTACGTGCGGCTGTACCCGCAGACCACGGACGTGCTGGCATGAGAACGATCGTGGTCACCGACCCGCCCCGCGCTGACCTCGCGCAGGTCGACGCGCTCGGGGGGCACGGCGTGGCGACCGTCCACGAGGCGATGGGACGGACGGGCTGCCTCGGCCCGTCCCTGCGGCCGGTGCACCTCGGATCGCGCATCGCCGGGACCGCGGTCACGGTCCTGTCCTGGCCGGGCGACAACCTGATGATCCATGTCGCGGTGGAGCAGTGCCGTCCCGGGGACGTGCTGGTGGTGGCGACCACCTCCCCGTCCACCGACGGGATGTTCGGCGAGCTGTTCGCGACCGCCCTCCAGCACCGCGGCGTTCGCGGCCTCGTCATCGACGCCGGAGTGCGGGACGTGGCCGACCTGCACCGCATCGGCTTCCCCGTGTGGTCGGCGGCCGTCAGCGCGCAGGGCACCGTGAAGGCCACGCCCGGCGCCGTCAACGTGCCGATCGCCGTCGGCGGGCAGACGATCCGTCCCGGCGACGCGATCGTCGCCGACGACGACGGCGTGATGCGCGTCGCCCGGCAGGACGTGCCCCGCGCCGTCACCGCCGCGCGGGCGCGCGCGGAGAAGGAGGAGGCGACCCGCGCCGCGTTCCGCGAGGGGCAGCTCGGCCTCGACCGGTACGGGCTCCGCGACCGGCTCCCCGGAATGGGCATCGAGTACGTCCCCTACGAGGAGTACGAGGAGACATGAACGGGGTGCGCTGCATGCTGATGCGGGGCGGCACCTCCAAGGGCGCCTACTTCCTCGCCGCCGACCTGCCCGCCGACCCGGGCGAGCGCGATGCCCTGCTGCTGCGGATCATGGGCACGCCCGACCCGCGGCAGATCGACGGGATCGGCGGCGCCCACCCGCTGACCAGCAAGGTCGCCGTCGTCACCCCCTCCGACCGGCCCGGGGTGGACGTCGAGTACCTCTTCCTCCAGCTCGGCGTGGAGGCGGCGACGGTCTCCGACCGGCAGAACTGCGGCAACATCCTCGCCGGCATCGGGCCCTTCGCCGTCGAACGCGGCCTCGCGGCGCCCGGCGGCGAGCGCACCGGCGTCCGCATCCTGATGGTGAACTCGGGCAGCGTCGCGACCGCCCGGTTCGCGACCCCGGGCGGTGCCGTCCGCTACGACGGCGACACCGCGATCTCCGGCGTCCCCGGCACCGCGGCGCCGATCGTGCTGGACTTCGAGGACACCGAGGGCTCGGCCACCGGCGCGCTGCTGCCCACCGGCAACGTCCGTGACGTCGTCGACGGCGTCGCGGTCACCTGCGTCGACAACGGGATGCCGGTCGTGGTCGCCGCCGCCCGCGACCTCGGTGTCACCGGCTACGAGACGCCCGACGAGCTCGCCGCCGACGACGGCCTGCGCGACCGTGTCCAGGCGCTGCGCCTGCGGGCCGGCGAGCTGATGGGCCTCGGCGACGTCTCCGGCGCCCCGGTCCCCAAGACCACGCTGGTCGCCCCCGCCCGCGACGGCGGGACGATCTGCACCCGCACCTTCATCCCGCTGCGCCCGCACGCCTCCATCGGCGTCCTCGGCGCCGTCAGCGTGGCCACCGCGCTGCTCATGGACGGCGCGGTCGGCCACGACATGGCGCGGCTCCCCGAGCCCGGCGCGCCGATGAGCGTCGAGCACCCCACCGGGCGGCTGGACGTCGAGGTCGAGCTCGACGGCATGTCCCCGCGCCGGTCCAGCATCGTCCGCACCGCCCGCAAGCTCTTCGACGGCACCGTCTTCCCCCGGAGTTCCGCATGAACGTCAGACACGAGATCGCGCACGTCGCCCACGTCGAGATGCTGACCCCCGAACCGGACAGGAGCCTCTGGTTCTTCACCCGCGTCATGGGCCTCACCGAGGTCGGCGCCGAGGGCGACTCGGTGTACCTGCGCACCTGGGACGACTACGAGCACCACACCCTCAAGCTGACCGCGCACACCACCTCCGGCATCCGCCGGACCGGGCTGCGCGCGTCCTCCCGGGAGGCGCTCGACCGGCGCGTCCGAGCGATCGAGGAGGCCGGGCTCGGCGTCGGCTGGCGGGACGGCGACCCCGGCATCGGCCCCACCTACGTGTTCCGCGACCCCGACGGCCACGAGCTGGAGATCTACTGGGAGTCGCAGTGGTACGAGGCGCCGCCGGAGCTGAGGCCGTCGCTGAAGAACCAGGCGCAGGCCTATCCGGCGCTCGGCGTCTGCGTCCGCCGCCTCGACCACGTCAACTTCCTGGCCGCCGAGGTGGAACCGAGCACCGGGTTCGTCCGCGACGTCCTCGGCGGGCACCCCACCGAGCAGATCCGGCTGGACGACGGCGCCATCGGCGCCCGGTGGCTGACCTTCACCAACAAGTCCTACGACCTGGTCTACACGCGCGACCGGACGGGCGCCCGCGGCCGCCTGCACCACATCGCGTTCGCCACCGACACCCGCGAGGACATCCTGCGGGCCGCCGACATCTTCCTCGACAACGACGTCTTCATCGAGACCGGCCCGCACAAGCACGCCATCCAGCAGACGTTCTTCCTCTACGTCTACGAGCCGGGCGGCAACCGCATCGAGCTGTGCAACCCCTGCGCCCGCCTCATCCTGGCCCCGGACTGGAAGACCATCACCTGGACCGAGGCCGAACGCGCCAAGGGCCAGGCGTGGGGGCTGAAGACCATCGAGTCCTTCCACACGCACGGCACCCCGCCCGTGGACGCCCCCGCGCCCTGACGCTCACCGCTCGCTGCGCGTCGCGTCCCCGGCGGTGCCGCTGGCGCCCGTCCCGAGATGCCGGACGCGCCGCTCGACGTCCCTGCGCGCGCCGCCGGTGTCGGGCGCCGGGTCCGACCCGAGCGTCCCGGCGGCCTGGCTCGCGCCCGTCCCCACGCCCCGGATGCGCCGCTGCACATCGGCGTGGGCCCGCTCGCCCGCCGACTCCGGCGCGCGGTCCCCGACATCGCCGTGCCCGCCCGTCCCGAGGTGCCGGACGCGCTGCCGGACATCGGTCTCGGCCTCGTCCCCGCCCGGCCCGGCCTCGGTTTGGAGCATTCCCGGCCGGTCGCTCGCACCGGTTCCGACGCGCTGGACGCGCCGCTCGACGTCCGTCTCGGCGTCCATGCCCCTGGTCTCCTCGCGCACAGCTTCCCCCCGGCGTCCGTCCGGCCTCACGTCCGAACACTCCTGATACCCGCGCTGACCAGGCAACATGCCCTCGCGCGCGCAAATACGCCCCGCGGGCCCGCGGACCCAGGCGGGCCGCGCTGCTCTGGGCGGATCCGCCGTGGGCAGATCAGGCTGTCACCGGTGCGCGGGCGGACGCAGAGTGAAGGGCATGAGCGAGGAACAGGCAATCCCGTTGTTCAACGAACGAGTGCGGCGCGAGCTCTACCAGCAGCGCGTTCTCGTCCTCGACGGCCCGCTGGACGACGACAACGGCACGCTGCTGGCGACGCAGATGATGATCCTGGCGAGGGAGGACTCCTCGACCGACATCGCGCTGTGGATCCATTCCCCCGGCGGGTCGGTGCCGTCGATGCTGGCGATCCGCGACGTCATGCGGCTCATCCCGTGCGAGGTGTCCACACTGGTGCTCGGCATCGCCTACAGCGCCGGTCAGTTCCTGTTGTCGTCCGGCACCCGGGGCAAGCGCCGCGCCATGCCGCACGCCCGCGTGCTGATGCACCAGGGCTCCGCCGGGATCGCGGGCGCCGCCGTCGACATCGAACTGCAGGCGAACGACCTGCGCCACACACGCGACACGGTGCTCGGGCTCATCGCCGAGGACACCGGCCAGCCCATCGAGCAGGTCTTCGAGGACTCGCTGCACGACCGCTGGTACACGGCGGGCGAAGCACTCGAATACGGGTTCGTCGACGCGATCGTCAGCACGTTCGACGAGGTCATGCCCACCCGTCACCGACCCGTGGGGCTCGGCGCCCCGTCAGGAGCCGCACGATGAGCACCTACACGATCCCGAACGTCATCGCGCAGCACCCCCGCGGCGAACGCGTCATGGACGTCTACTCGCACCTGCTGACCGAGCGGATCATCTATCTCGGCACCGCCATCGACGCGGGGGTCGCGAACGCGCTCGTCGCGCAGCTGCTGTTCCTGGAGTCCGACAGCCCCGAGCGCGACATCCAGCTGTACATCAACTGCGAAGGGGGAGACCCGAGCGCGATGCTCGCCGTGTACGACACGCTGCGCTACATCCGCCCGCAGGTGGCGACGACGTGCGTGGGGCAGGCGGTCGCCGTCGGCGCCGTCCTCCTCGCCGCGGGCACTCCCGGCAAACGCGCGGCGCTTCCCCACACCCGCGTCGTCCTGCACCAGCCGATGGGGCAGGGCCGCGGAGCGATCCCGGACCTCATCCTCCAGGCGGACGAGGTCGTCCGGGTGCGCGCCGACATCGAGGGCATCCTCTCCCGGCACACCGGGCAGGACGTCGCGACCCTGCGCGCCGACACCGACCGCGACCGCGTGTTCACCGCGAACACGGCGCAGGACTACGGCCTCATCGACCACGTGATCGAGGAGCGGCAGCCGATGCCCGCGTAGTGGTCCGCCTACGCGGCGTGGTCCGCCTACGCGGCCAGGGCGTACGCGACCTGGCAGGTCGGGCCGGCCGGAGCCGCTCCGGCCGGCACGGCCAGCAGCGTCGTCGCGATCGCGAGCGTCAGGTCGCCGAGCGTCACGTCCAGGGCGCCGGCGACGGCGGCGATCATCTCGCTCGACGGCTCCTTGACGCCGCGCTCCATCTCCGAGAGGTACTGCGGCGAGACCCCGGCGCGGCGGGCGGTCTCCACCAGTATCTCGCCGCGTTCGAGGCGCAGGCGCCGCAGGCTCTGGCCGAGCGCGTCGCGCCACAGCGGCTCCGCCCGGCGCGCCGCGTTCGGCTCGCGGGGCGTCTCGTCGGCGGGCACGTCGTCGGCGGGCATGAGCGGTCGCGCGGTCTCGGCCATGCGAACATCGTAGATCGGCCGAGCTGCGGGCCCCAGGAATTCCGCCCACCGCAGAACAGCGGAGCCGGGGGCGGCTGCCATCCTGGGGGCATGCGCGTACTGGTCGTGGGAGCGGGGATCATCGGGGCCGCGCTGGCCGACCGGCTCACCCGCCCGGCGTCCGGCGCCCCCGCGCGCCTCACCGTGGTCGAGGGGGAGGGGCCCGGCGCCGGGACGTCCGGCACGAGCTATGCGTGGATCAACGCCAACGACCCCGCGGACCCGGCCTACCACCGGTTCCGGACGGCGGCGATGTCCACCTGGCGCGACCTGGCGGCCGGCTTCGGCGACCCCGCCTGGCACCGGCCGTCGGGCAACATCATGTGGGCGACCGCCGATGAAGCCAAGGAGCGGCTGGCCGACCGGGTCGCCCGGCTCTCCGGCCTCGGCTACGCCGCCGACCTGATCACTTCCGACCGCCTCCACGAGCTGGAACCGCACGTCGCGGTTCCACCGGACGCACTCGTCGCGCACTACCCGGACGAGGCCTACGTGCATGGAGGCCCCGCCGCGCGGGCTCTGGCCCGGCGCGCCCGTGAACACGGCGCCGACGTCGTGACGGGCCACCGGGCGGTCCGCCTCAACACCGACGGCGACCGCGTGACCGGCATACGGCTCGACGACGGCCGCGACCTGGACGCCGACCTCACGGTCTGCGCGGCGGGGCGGCGCAGCCCCGCGCTCCTGGCCACCGCCGGGGTCCCCCTCCCGATGGTCGACCCGTCCGAGCCCGGCTCGGCCGCCCCGTGCCTCGTCGCCACCACCTCTCCCGCACAGGGCGTCCTCAACGGACTCGTCCACGCCCCCGGCCTGTCCGCCCGGCCCGCGGAGGCCGGGGGACTGGTCCTGGAGGCCGACGACCTGGACGCCGGAATCGACGAGTCGGCCTCCCCGGCGCTCATCCGGCAGGTCGGCGGCGAGCTGCTCGCCCGCGCGCGTGCGCTCATCCCCGCCCTGGCCGCGAACATCTCCGACGTACGGCGATGCGTCCGGCCCCTGCCGGCGGACGGGTACCCGCTCATCGGCTTCCAGCGCCCCGGCCTGTACACCGCCGTCACCCACAGCGGCATCACCCTCGCCCCCCACCTCGCCGCCCTGATCGCCCAGGAGCTCGCCGGCCGACCGTCCCCCGCGCTCGCCCCCTACCGCCCGAACCGCCCACCCCCACACCCGAGGCCCTAGAGCTGCCGGGCCGGACTTACCGTGTACGGGTACAGTGCGCCGGGAGGAAGATCCATGAGTTCACGGGCCGACGCCGACGAGCTGACCGAGCAGCCCCGCGTCCCGCTGAGCCGCAGGCGGGTGCTGCGGGCGGCCGTGCGGCTCGCCGACCGCGACGGCCTCGAATCCCTCACCATGCGCCGGCTCGCCCAGGAGGTCGGTGTCGAGGCGATGTCGCTCTACCACCATGTGGCCAACAAGGAGGCCGTTCTCGACGGGGTGGTGGAGGTGGTGCTCGACGAGATCATGACGGCGGTGGAGGAGACCGAGGCCCCGCCCCCCGAGCGGGACTGGCGGGGGGCGCTGCGCGCGCGGATCCTCGCCGCCCGGGACGTCCTCCTCCGCCACCGCTGGGCCCCGCAACTGCTCGGCACCCGCAGCACCATGAACCCGGTCGTCATCGCGTACTACGACCAGGTCGTCGGCCTCCTCCGGGCGGGCGGTCTCTCCTTCGACCTGGCCCACCGCGCGCTGCACGTCCTGGGCAGCCGCGCCCTCGGGTTCGCTCAGGAGCTGTTCCAGCCCGGCGAGGCTCAGGCCGCCGACGATCCTGCCCTGATGGAGCAGATGGCCGGCCGGTTCCCCCACCTCGCCGGGATGCTGGCGGACGCCGCCCACGACGATCCTGACGGCACCCTGGGCTTCTGCGACGACCAGTTCGAGTTCGAGTTCGCCCTCGACCTGATCCTCGAAGGGCTGGAGCGGCGCCGCGCCGCCGGCAGGTGATCCTTGCCGGTCGCCCGCGAGCGCACCGGACGTCCCCCCCGACAAAGTCCGCCCTGCGGGGCCTTGACTGCCTTACGTCGTACGAATACCTTACGGCGTATGAGAACCTTACGGCGTACGACGGATGCGTCCCCCGCGCCTTCGGGAGAGAAGGTCGCCATGAAGGCCTGGACCTGGGACCGCTACGGCCCGACCGACGTGCTGGCCCTCAAGGACGTCGACGAACCCGACATCGCCCCTGACGAGGTGCTCGTCCGGGTACGGGCGGCGTCCGTCAACCCCTACGACTGGCGTCACATGCGGGCCGACCCGAAGCTGGTGCGGCTCAGCTGCGGGCTGCGGCGGCCGAGACCGGGCCTCATCCTCGGCGCCGACCTCGCCGGCGTCGTGGAGCGGACGGGCGGCGCGGTGACCGGGCTGCGCCCCGGCGACGAGGTCTTCGGGGAGGTCCGCCTGGGGGCGTTCGCCGAGGCCGTCGCCGTCCCGCAGGACCGGCTGGCCGTCAAGCCCGCCCGTCTCGCCTTCGAGCAGGCCGCGTCGGTGTCGATGGCCGCGCACACCGCGCTGCAAGGGCTGCGGGACACCGGCAGGATCTCCGCCGGGCAGCGCGTCCTCGTGAACGGGGCCTCCGGCGGCATCGGGACGTTCGCCGTCCAGCTCGCCAAGGCGTTCGGAGCCGAGGTCACCGGCGTGTGCAGCACCCGCAACCTCGAACTGGTCCGCTCCCTGGGCGCGGACCATGTCGTGGACTACACCCACGAGGACTTCACGAAGCGGACCGGACGGTACGACCTGCTCATGGACATCGTGGGCGACCGGCCGCTCGCCGAACTGCGACGCTGCCTGACGTCCCGCGGCACGCTGGTGATCGTGGGCGGCATCGCCTCGCCGCGCGGCGGGCTGCTCGGCCCCGCGGGGCAGATCGTCCGCGGCGCTCTGGCCTCCCCCTTCGTCAGCCAGCGCATCGACTCCGTCGGCTGGAAACCCAACTCCGCGGACCTGCGGTTCCTGGCCGGGCTGATGGAGCAGGAGCAGGTCACGCCCGTCATCGACCGGACCTACCCGTTCGCCGAACTCCCCGAGGCCCTTCGCTACATCGAGCGCGGCCACGCCCGGGGGAAGGTCGCCATCGCCCTCTGACTCCCGGGCGGGTCCGTCCGGGAGTCAGGCCATCGCGATGGCGGCGATCCCGGCCAGCACCACGACCGAGCCCGCCAGACGGCGGACGGCGTTCGTCTCGCCGAGCACCCGCCACGCGGCCAGTCCGCCGAGCACGATGCTCAGCTCACGGGCGGGAGCGACCAGGCTGACCGGCGCGATCCGGAGCGCGAAGAGCACGAGCAGGTACGCCACCGGCGACAGCAGGCCGATGGTGAGCACCTCGCGCCGGTGGTCGCGCCACAGCCGGGCGACCCGCGCCCTGTCCCGCAACGCGTACGGCGCGAGGAGCAGGCTCTGGGCGAGCGCGCCGGAGCCGAAGTAGACCACCGGCGGGACCGCCAGTTCCGTCACCGAATGCGCGTCCCACAGCGTGTAGCCCGCGATCATGACCCCGGTCAGCACGCCGTAGAAGACGCCCGCGCGGCGCCGTGCCGGCGAGGCGCCGCCCTCCGCCGGTGCGCCGCTGCTGACGACCAGGACGCCGGCGATCACCAGGAGCGCGCCGACCAGCCCCGGCAGGCCGGGGTCCTCGCCGAGGAAGAGGACCGCCACCAGCACCGACAGCAGCGGTCCGGTGCCCCTGGCCAGGGGATAGACCACCGACAGGTCGCCGACGGCGTACCCGCGCTGCAGCACGATCCCGTACGCCACGTGCAGGATCGCGGTCACCAGTGCGGCGAGCAGCCATGTCCACTGCGGACGCTGAGGCTCCAGCACCAGGAGTACCGCCGCGGCGGGGCCGAACACCATGGCCGAAACGGTGTAGTAGAGGAAGACGAAGGCCGCCCCTCCGTCGCCGACCCGCTTCGCGGAGAAGTTCCAGAACGCGTGCACCACCGCGGCGACGAGAACGAGCGAAAGTGCCCAGCCGTTCACAAGGAGACCTTCCCCCGACTGCGGCGCCATCGTACTCGCGCCCTCCGTCCGGGGCAGTGGTGACCGGTTGTGGACGCTGGGCGGGATCTTCCGACCTGCGCGCAGCTAGATTGAACGTGAATTTCACTCAAATTTCGTGATTCGTGGGGCCGTTGGTCGAGCAAGCGCTTGGCCGAGGTCTCCGGGACGAGGGTTGGCTGATGGGCAGACGGTATCTCGGCAGACTCTGGTTGATCGTCGCCACCGCGGCCGGGCTGGTCCTCGGGCTGATGGCGAGCGCGGACGCGCACATCGAGCGTCCCTCGTACTGGCCGCTGCCCGGCCCGGACTGCTCGGTCAGCCCGTGTGCGGGCGGCGCGGTGCCCAAGGCCAGGAGCCTGGCCTCGTCGATCACGACGAGCAAGGGCAGCGAGACCCGCGTCGTGTGCCGCCCCGACTCGCTCAAGCGGCTGGAGGCCTCGATCAAGCGGGCGCGGAAGTCGGGCTACGACATCCGGCCGCACGACCACCGGCGGTTCAGCGCCGCGGAGGCGCGGGAGCTCACGCGGATCAACCGGGCGCTGGCCTCGCGGTGCCGGTACGGCGAGATCCAGCCCGCGGTGACCGACTCGGGCAACAACGACCGGGTCGTGGTCCTGCCGGGCGTCTACACCGAGCCCACCTCGCGCGCGAAGCCCACCCACGACAAGGCGTGCGACCCGTACAAGCTGAGCACGGGGGCCTACTCCTACCTCGGCGAGTACATGTGCCAGAACGACGCCAACCTCATCGCCGTGCTGGGCCGTTCGCCCGGCTCCGGCAAGGACCCGGACCCGCCGCTGGTCGACCGGCACGGCATCCCCAACCGGGGCGCGTGCGTGCGCTGCAACCTCCAGGTCGAGGGGTCCGGCGTCAGCGCGGACGACGTGGTGGTGGAGGCCGGCGACCCCTCGTCAGGCAACGGCGGCCCGCGCCGCTCGGCGAAGGACGTGGGCATCCGCGCCGACCGGGCCGACGGCTTCGTCCTGCGGAACGTGACCGTCCGGCACGCCGAGGAGCACGACATCTACGTGCTGGAGAGCAACGGGTACCTGCTCGACCGCTTCAAGACCTTCTACGCGGGCGAGTACGGCGTGCTCACCTTCGTCGAGGACCACGGCGTGATGCAGAACTGCGAGGCGGCGGGCAACGGCGACTCCGGGCTCTATCCGGGGTCGGGCGCCAAGACCTCGGCGGGCCGCGACCCGAAGGTCTATCCGACGGCGCGGTACAGCCAGGAGATCCGCTACTGCGACTCCCACCACAACACCAGCGGCTACTCCGGCACGGACGGCAGCGGCACCTGGCTGCACCACAACAACTTCTACGACAACGGTCTCGGCTTCACGACCGACGTGTTCACCGCGGCGGGGCACCCCGGCTTCCCGCAACAGGGCGACCTGATCGAGAAGAACGACTTCTACTCCAACAACTTCAACCCCTACCTGCCCGGCAGTGACGTGGTGCCGTCGGTGCCGGTCCCCGTCGGCACCGGCATGTGGATCGCCGGCGGCGACGACAACGTGGTCCGCGACAACCGGTTCCGTGACAACAAGAAGCGCGGCGCCATGCTGTTCGCCGTCCCCGACGCCTTCGTCTGCGGGCCTGGGAACGGGCCCATCACGGGCTGCGACCCCCTGAAGCTGTCCACGTCCCACCGCAACTCGTTCCACGGCAACACGATGTCCGGCAACGGCGTGGACTTCTGGTGGGACGCCTTCCCCGGCAACGTGGGCAACTGCTGGTACTCCAACGGCAACGCGACCGGCTCCCCGAAGAACCTGCCCGACTGCCTGAACGGCAAGATCCCCTGGCTGAGCATCGGACTCGGCAACCTCGGGAACGAGGCCGAACTGTTCGTCTGCATGTCCGACCTGAAGCCCGGCGGCCCGTGTCCCTGGTTCACGTCCCCGACCGCGGGGAAGGCGGCGCCCGCCGACGACCACGACCACGGCGCGGGGGGAGAGCTCAACGACGCGCTGCTCGCGGCGGTGACCTGCCACTCCTGGCACGAGATGAACACCGACCAGCGAGACCACATGCTGACCAGGATGCAGGTGTTCATGGGCGGCCAGATCGACCACCCCGGGGCACGCGGCACCACCCTCAGCAACCAGAAGGCGACCAGCGTCCTCGACAACGCCTGCGGCCTCTCCTTCGCCGGCCAGTTCAAGCTGTACAAGCTCTACGCCCGCGCGGCGGCGTTCACCCCGCAGCTCCGGCGCTGACGCCGGCGAGAAAATGCGTCGACCGCCGGGTCGACCTTTGGAAGGGTGTGAGCCCCACAGCCCCACGCCAGAGGAACGCCATGCCCCGCGCCGTCACGCTGATCCGCTCCGCGTCCCTGTCCTCCGCCGCCGAGTACGCCTACGCGGCGACCGCCCCGGCGGAGGCACGGCTGATCTTCCTCGCCGGGGCGTGTCCGCTGAACGAGGACGGCTCCACCGCCGCCACAGGCGACTACGCCGGGCAGGCGGCCAAGGCCCTGGAGAACATGAGGACCGCCCTGGCGGACTCCGGCGCGGCGCTGCACGACGTCATCAGCACCCGCGTACTCGTGGCCTCCTCCCGGCAGGAGGACCTGGCGACGGCATGGCAGGTGGTCCGAGACGCGTTCGGCGACCACGACGTCCCCAGCACACTGATCGGCGTCACCGTGCTCGGCTACGCCGACCAACTCGTAGAGATCGAAGCCACCGCCGCCGTACTCGACCCCTGACCCCGGACATCGCGCAGAACCCCGCGAATCAGGACGCCCAAGGCAGCGCAGAGAAAATGTTCTCTCTCGTCATGAGGTAGCGGCATTGCCGGACGCTGACGCCCAGCACCAGCGGTCATGACGAGACGCAAGGCCCTCACAAAGATGTGAGAGTCAACGCGCTGAGGCACAGCCCATCAGCGCATCGTTGAGACGGTCGCCCGTCCCAGGGCCAGCGAAGGACTAGTGCCGCCAATATATGAACCAGGCTCTGCTGCCACCGCCAAGGCTGCCGAGTGGCTAGCGCGTCTACAACGGCTTAGCCCTGGCTCCGACGCATCCGCGCGCCGACAGGGGCCGGGCCACGTGAGTTCTGAAAGCGTGCCGCAAAGTCCAGCCCCGCGCGCAGGGGGAGTGGGGGACGGAGTCCCCCACATCGGGGGTCCGGGGGTCGTCCCCCGGGAAAGCATTGCGGGCCCCCGGGAAGGCGCCGAAAAGCGCCGACCATGGTGGCCCGACTCGGGGGTCCGGGGGGCGTCCCCCGGGAAAGCATTGCGGGCCACCGGGGAAGGCGCGTCAGCGCCGAACACGGTGGCCCGACTCGTGGGCGATACTGGGATTGAACCAGTGGCCTCTACCGTGTCAAGGTAGCGCTCTCCCACTGAGCTAATCGCCCTTGCGTGTGCTGCGAGGTGGAGACGGGATTTGAACCCGTGTACACGGCTTTGCAGGCCGTTGCCTCGCCTCTCGGCCACTCCACCAGAGCGAGGCCTGACGGGGGCCTCTCAGAGCGGACGACGGGATTCGAACCCGCGACCCTCACCTTGGCAAGGTGATGCTCTACCAACTGAGCCACGTCCGCGTGCCGGTCCGGGGGTCGCCCCCCGGGCTCGCACGAACAACTCTAGCGGAATCCCGGAGTGCTTGCGTACCGGTCGGATGCCGAGTCGGTGAGCTCGGCGTGCAGGGTGTTCCAGAAGTCGAGTTCGCCGTCCTCTTCGAGGTGGGCGATGCGGCCCCAGAACTCGCGGTCCTCGGCCTCGTGGGCGGCGGCGAGCGAGATGGCGGGCATCAGGGTGGTGCCGGCGTCCGCGGCGTCGAGGTCGGCGGGGGTGACGTCGGCCGGGAGGGCGACGGGAGTGGCCGGGCGGTGGTGCTTGCCGCGCTTGCGGACGCGGATGGGCGGGGACGTCGGGGCCTTCGCGGCGGCGACGCGGCCGGCGGCGAGGGCCACGGTGCCGCACAGGACGAAGGCGAGGATGCCGCCGAGGACGACCTCCTGGGCGGGGACGTGCTCGGGGGCGGGGGAGTGCTGCTGCTCGTGGGTGCGCGTCGAGACGGCGGGGGCGCCGACCTGGTCGACGGTGGGGGCGGGGGCGGCGTGCTTCGGGGCGTACTTGGCCTCGACCTTGATCTTGGACGGGTAGCCGAAGCCGACGACGGAGTCCATGTCGCGGGTCTTGCGCATGAGCTTGTAGCCGTCGGCGTTGCCCTCGATGGTGTGGAGGGTGTGGCCGTCGACCTTCTCGACGATGCCGACGTGGTCGACCTGGTCGATGTCGCCGGAGCCGTTCCAGTCGTAGAAGACGATGGCGCCGGGTTCGGGGTCGTGGCCCCAGGCGTCGTTCTTCTTGAACCACTTGGCGTGGTCGACGGTGGAGGCGAACTGCCCGGCCTGGCCGGTGACGTCGGCCTTGTCGGCGGCCCAGGCGAGGAACATGTCGCACCAGGGCGCCGTCGAGAAGTACTCGTCGTGGTCGCCGTCGAGGTTCTTGCGGTACCACTCGCCGAACTTGGTGTAGCCGTCGCCTTTCTCGGTGTACCCGAGCTCCTTCGTGGCGATGTCGAGCAGCTTCTTGCCGATCGGGTCCATCTCGCTCCTGACGCGCCTCGCTCGTTCGGGCGAGGTGGCGCCCGACCGGGGGACGGAACGTGCCGCGTTCCAAGGTCACGTTCCGATCTCGACGGAATGTAGCCGAGGTAAACGGTGGGCGGCAAGCGGTTCCATGGAACCGGTCAAAAGGGACTACTCAGTAGTAGCCTCGCGGGAGGACGGTGACCGGACAGGGCGCGGCGCGCAGGACCTTGAGGGCCACCTCGCCCAGGAAGACCCGGTGGGCTGCGGCGTCCTCGCTGGACGCGCAGACGAGCAGCTCGCCCTCGGGCCAGTCCACGTCCTCCAGTGCGTCCGCCACGTCGTCGCCCTCGGCCACCTCGGCGGTGACGTCCTCGGGGAGCAGGTCCGCGGAGTCCAGGGCGAGCCGGATGGCGAGCGCGAGGTCGTCGCGGAGCGGTTCGGGGTTGACGTCGCCGATGGCCAGGGTCACGAGCCGGAGGGGCACCTCCAGGCGGTCGGCGGCCTGCGCGGCGCGGATGACCGCCTCGTCGCACTGGGGCCGCCGCACGTACATGACCGTGATCCGGCCCAGCTCGTCGGGCGACCGGTGGCCGGACGGGGCGAGCATCACGGCCTCGGTCGCCGAGTGGAGCAGGTGGTCGGCGGCGGCGCCGACGCCGATCCGGCCGCGGGCGCCGCCCTCGGGGGAGCCGACGACGATCAGATCGGCGCCGATCCGGCTGGCGAGCACGGTCAGGCCGCGGCCGACGCTGCGGCCCTCCTGGACGAGCAGGTCCGCCGGCTCGCCGTCCAGGAGGTCGGCCGCCTGGTCCAGGAGCGCGCGGGCCTCGCCCGCCGCGGCCGGGAGGTCCGGCGGATGGACGGTCGCCACGCTCAGCCGGCCGCCGGTCAGCGCGACGATCCCGCGGGCGAGGTCGAGTGCCTCCCGGCCGCCCGCGTCGGGAACGTATCCGGCGAGCACATGTTCACCGATCATGTCCGAAGCATTCCCCCTGAGGCCCGGAACAGACCAGGATGAGTTTTGGGGTACTTTTGCCAGGTTCGCAGATTTTTGGGGGGATTTATGGGTGGCGAGGTGCCCGACCTCGAAGCCGGCCGCTGGACCGTCGACCCGGTCCACTCCGAGATCACCTTCTCGGTCCGGCACCTGATGACGACGGTGCGCGGCTCGTTCCCGGACTTCGAGGGCGAGGTCGTGATCGGGGAGGACCCGTTCGACTCCACCGCCCGCGCGGAGATCCGGATGGGCTCGATCGACACCCGCAGCGCCGAGCGGGACGAGCACGTCCGCTCCGCCGACTTCCTGGACGTGCGCCGCCACCCGGTGATGAGCTTCGCCGGTACCGGTGTGGAACGTGCCAGGATCGGCCGCCGCGCCCGGACGCCCCGCTACCACCTGCACGGCGACCTGACGATCAGGAACGTCACCCGCCCGGTCCGGCTGCTGACCGAGTTCCACGGCGTGGGCCCCGACCCGTGGGGCGGCGTCCGCGCGGGCTTCACCGCGACCGCCTCCATCAGCCGCCGCGACTTCGGCATCGAGTTCAACATCCCGCTGCAGGGCGACCGGGTCATGCTCGGCGACGAGATCGCGATCGCGCTGGAGATCCAGGCCGTGCTCGCCGCCGCCGACGTCCCGCTCGACCGCTGACCGCCGGCCCGACCGGCCGTCCCCGGCCCGAAGCGGCCGGGTCGCGACTAGGCGCCGGGGCGGGAGGCGCGGGTCAGGCCCAGGAGGTCGCGGGCGGGGCCGGCGGGACGCCGGCCGGCCGGCCAGACCGCGCGCAGCGGGCGTGAGAGGTCCAGTTCGGGGACGGGGACGCAGACCAGCCGCCCGGCGGCCACCTCGTCGGCGACGGCCAGATCGCTCACCACGACCGGCCCGGCGCCGGAGACGGCCGCGGCCTTGAGCGCGGTGGTGGACGCGAGCTGAAGCATCGGCGGCGCCGTCCCGCCGTGCGCGGCCAGCGCCCGGTCCAGGACCTCGCGGGTGCCCGACCCCTCCTCGCGCAGGACGAGCGGCGTCCGCGCCAGCTCGGCGGCCGGGACCCCGGAGCGCCGCCGCGCCCAGGGATGCCGCGGGCCGACCACGACGACGAGCCGGTCGGTGGCGACGACGGTGCCGTGCAGTCCGGACGGCGTGCGCGCCCCCTCCACGAACCCGAGGTCCGCGCCGCCGCGGCGCACCTGCTCGGCGACCAAGGTCGAGTTGGCGGTGCGCAGGGTCACCGCGACGCCGGGGCGGACGGTCCTGAGCGTCACCAGCCAGCCGGGCATCAGGTACTCGGCGACCGTGAGGCTCGCCACGACGCGTAGCCGCCCGTCGCGCCGCTCGCGCAGCGCGTCGAGCCCCGCGTCGAGCGCCTCCGCCGCCGCGACCACCTGCCGGGCCCACTCGGCGACTAGCGCGCCCTCCTCGGTGGGACGGGAGCCGCGCGGCGACCGTTCGAGCAGCGCCACGCCGATCTGCCGCTCCATCGAGCGGATCCGGGCGCTGGCGGCGGGCTGGGTGACGCCGAGCTCGGCCGCCGCGCGCCCGACGCTGCCCAGCCGGACGACGGCGAGCAGCAGTTCGAGGGCGCCGAGGTCGGGGACGCGGTGCGAGACGGCCATGACCGCGATTCTACGGACCCATAGGCCCGCTTTATGACCTCATAGAGCTATGACCTCTACTGACGGGGGCGAATGCAGGGGAACCTGGACGCCATGAGCCTCCCCACCCCGAACCGCTCCCTGCTGGGCGCGCTCGACCGCCCCACCGAGGTGTTCCGGCATCTCGGCCCCAACTGGTACGCGGCCGTCATGGGCACGTCGATCGTTGCGAACGGGGCGAACGCGCTGCCGGTGGACGTCCCCGGCCTGCACGCCTTCGCCGTGGTCGTGTGGGCGGGCTCGCTGCTGATGCTCGTGGCGCTCATGGCGGCGCGCGCCGTCCACTTCACCCGCCACGCGGACGTGGCGCGGTTCCAGCTCCTGGACAACCCCGCCACGGCCGTGTTCTACGGCTGCCCGCCGATGGCGATGCTCGCCGTCGGCTACGGGACGCTCATGCTCGGCCCCGAGGTGATCGGCGCCCAGGCGGCGATCGCCCTGGACACCGTCCTCTGGACGCTCGGGACGCTCTACGCCGCGCTGGCCGCCGCCGGCGTCCCCTACCTCATGATCACCAGGCACCGGCTCGGGCCCGCGGACCCGACCTGGCTGCTGCCCGTCGTCGCCCCGATGGTCGCCGCGGCGCTCGGGCCCGCGCTCGTCCCGCACCTGCCGGAGGGGCAGGCCCGCGCCACGCTGCTGTTCGGCTGCTACGCCCTGTTCGGCGCGAGCCTGCTGGCCACGCTGGTCCTGCTGCCCGGGATCTGGGCGCGGCTCGCCGGCGGCCCGCCGTCACCGGTCGCCCTCACCCCGACGCTGTTCCTCGTGCTCGGGCCGCTCGGGCAGTCCACCACGGCCGTCGTGCAGATCGCGAATGCCGCGGGGGCGGCCGCTCCCGGGTACGCGGCGGCGACGCGCGCGTTCGCCGTCCTCTACGGCGCTCCGGTGATGGGCTTCGCGCTGCTCTGGCTGGTCATCGCGGCGACCGCGAACCTGCGGGCGCTGCGCGGCGGCATGCCGTTCGCGATGACGTGGTGGGCGTTCACCTTCCCGGTCGGGACGTGCGTGACCGGCGCGTCCGGCCTGTCGCGGATCACCGGCCTGGACGCGCTGACCGACGTGGCCGTGCTCCTCTACCTCCTCCTCGTCACGGCCTGGGCCGTGGCAGGCGTCCAGACGGTCCGGGGCGCGCTCAGCGGGCGCCTCTTCCTGCCCGCCGTGCCGCGTCCGGCTCCGCTGCGACCGCTTCCCGCCGCCTAGCAGGCGTGCGCGAGCCGGTGGTCCGGCGTCGATCACGCTCGTCCTCCCGGAGGGCGGGGCAGGAATACCCGCCGGGGGGCCGGGGTTCGGTAGAATAATTGAAAGTTCTACTATTTGGAGGCCGGCATGCAGTTCGGGATCTTCACGGTCGGCGACGTCACCCCCGACCCGACCGACGGGCGGGTTTCGACCGAGGCCGAGCGGATCAAGGCCATGGTGGCGATCGCGCTCAAGGCCGAGGAGGCGGGCCTGGACGTCTTCGCGACCGGCGAGCACCACAACCCCCCGTTCGTGCCGTCCTCCCCGACCACGATGCTCGGCTACATCGCGGCGCGCACCGAGCGGCTGATCCTGTCCACCGCGACCACGCTGATCACCACGAACGACCCGGTGAAGATCGCCGAGGACTTCGCGATGCTCCAGCACCTCGCCGACGGCCGGGTGGACCTGATGATGGGCCGCGGCAACACCGGCCCCGTCTATCCCTGGTTCGGCAAGGACATTCGCGACGGCATCCCGCTCGCCATCGAGAACTACCACCTCCTGCACCGGCTCTGGCGCGAGGACGTCGTCGACTGGGAGGGCGAGCACCGCACGCCGCTGCAGTCGTTCACCTCGACGCCGCGGCCGCTGGACGGCGTCCCGCCGTTCGTCTGGCACGGCTCGATCCGCAGCCCGGAGATCGCCGAGCAGGCCGCCTTCTACGGCGACGGCTTCTTCGCCAACCACATCTTCTGGCCGACGGACCACTTCCAGCGCCTGATCGGGCTGTACCGGCGGCGCTACGAGCACTACGGGCACGGCTCCGCCGACCAGGCGATCGTCGGCCTCGGCGGGCGGGTGTTCATGCGCAGGAACTCCCAGGACGCCGTCCGCGAGTTCCGCCCGTACTTCGACAACGCGCCGGTCTACGGGCACGGGCCGTCGCTGGAGGAGTTCACCGCGGAGACGCCGCTCACGGTCGGCAGCCCGCAGCAGGTCATCGACAAGACGCTGACGTTCCGCGACCACTTCGGCGACTACCAGCGCCAGCTGTTCCTGATGGACCACGCGGGGCTGCCGCTGAAGACGGTCCTGGAGCAGATCGACATGCTGGGGGAGGAGGTCGTGCCCGTGCTGCGCAAGGAGTTCGAGGCGCTGCGTCCGGCGCACGTCCCGGCGACCGCCCCGACCCACGCGTCCCGCCTCGTCGAGGAGGTGCGATGACCGCCCTCGCCGTCGTCTCCGCCGGGCTCGGGCAGCCCTCGTCCACCCGGCTCCTGGCCGACCGGCTCGCCGAGGCGGCGGCCGGCGCCCTCCGCGGGGACGCGACCGTCGAGACGATCGAGCTGCGCGACCACGCGCACGCGATGGTCGACGCGACCCTGACCGGCTTCCCGTCCGGGACGTTCCGCTCCGCCGTCGAGACGGTGGCGAACGCCGACGGCCTCATCGCCGTGACGCCGGTCTTCAACGCGTCCTACAGCGGGTTGTTCAAGACCTTCTTCGACGTCCTGGAGCGCGGCTCCCTGGACGGCACGCCGGTACTGCTCGGCGCGACCGGCGGCACCGCCCGGCACTCTCTGGCCATCGATTACGCGATGCGGCCCCTGTTCGCGTACCTGCGCGCTAGCGTCGTCCCGACCGGTGTCTACGCGGCGTCCGAGGACTGGGGGAGCGCCGAGACGGCCCTGCCGGAGCGCGTCGCCCGGGCCGGCGCCGAACTGGCCGCCCTGGTGGAGGCCCGGCCGGCCCCGGTGAAGGACGACCCGTACGAGGCGCCCGTGCCGTTCGAGCAGCTTCTCGCCGGACACTGAACTTGAGATTTGGCTTATATAAGCCAAGCCTGTAACTTGGGTCACGTGCACGCATTCGATGTGGTGGGCGATCCCGTCCGGCGCCGGATCCTCGAGCTGCTCGCCGGCGGCGAGCGCTCGTCCGGTGAGGTCACGGCGGCCGTCCGGAGGGAGTTCGGGATCTCCCAGCCCGCGGTGTCGCAGCATCTGAGGGTGCTGCGCGACAACGGATTCGCCGTCGTGCGGGCGGAGCGGACGCGCCGGCTCTACGCTGTCGACTCAGCACCTCTGCAGGAGATCGACGCGTGGCTCGAACGCTTCCGCCGGTCCTGGACGCCGCGTCTGGACGCCCTGGCGACCGAGATCGCCCGTGGGAAGCGCGCACACCGTACGCATCACGACGACCCAGGGAGCGAGACATGATCGAAGTCACCGGCCAGATCAACACCGTCACCCGCACGGTGGGCGAGAAGGCGCTGGAGTCCGGCACCGCGAGGACCGCGACGATCAGCAGGGTCTACGACACCGGCGTCGACGACCTGTGGAACGCCGTCACCGACCCCGAGCGGATCTCCCGCTGGTTCCTGCCGGTCTCCGGCGACCTGCGCCTCGGCGGCCGCTTCCAGCTGGAGGGCAACGCCAGCGGGACGATCGAGCGCTGCGACCCGCCGAAGGGGTTCGCGGCGACGTGGGAGTACGGCGGCCAGACCACCTGGATCGAGGTCCGGCTGACCCCCGAGGCGGACGGCCGGACCCGGTTCGAGCTGGAGCACACCGCCCTCGTCGACCCTTCGCAGAACCAGTTCGGCCCGGGCGTCGTCGGCATCGGCTGGGACATGGGGCTCCTCGGCCTCACCATCCACGTGGAGTCCGGCGAGGACGCCCGGGCCAAGCTCGGCGACGCCTGGGCCATGTCCGAGGAGGGCCGCGAGTTCGCGCGGCAGGCCGGTGAGGGCTGGTACGCCGCCGACGTCGCGGCCGGCGCCGACGAGGCCACCGCCCGCACCGCGGCGGACTTCACCATCGCCATGTACACCGGGGAGCAGTGACCTCCGGCGCCGAGCGCGCCCGGCGTCCGCCCCGCCCTTCGCGAAGTCGTCATTGAGACACGCCCTGTAGCCGCCTTCAGCCGTCGGCGGTGACCGGCGAGGCAGAATGGCGGGGTGGACGTCAGGGTCGGTGTCCGCGTCGAAGGAGTCGTGCAGGGCGTCGGGTTCCGGCCGTTCGTGCACGGTCTCGCGACCGGCCTCGGGCTGTCGGGGCTGGTCGGCAACGACGCGGGCGGCGTGTTCATCGAGGTCGAGGGCGCCCCCGACGAGGTCGGGCGCTTCCTGGACGGGCTGCGCACGCGCCCGCCCCGGCTCGCCCTCGTCGAGCGCGTCACGACGCGGGAGCTGGACGCCGTCGGGCGCGGCGGCTTCGCCATCGTGGGAAGCGACGCGTCGGGTGAGCGCCGGGCCCTCGTGTCGTGGGACGCGGCGACCTGCGACGACTGCCTGCGCGAGATGCG
Source organism: Actinomadura sp. NPDC023710 (assembly GCF_040639875.1). Classification (NCBI taxonomy): domain Bacteria; kingdom Bacillati; phylum Actinomycetota; class Actinomycetes; order Streptosporangiales; family Thermomonosporaceae; genus Actinomadura; species Actinomadura sp. NPDC023710. The sequence continues at coordinate 11,604 of NZ_JBFAGB010000042.1, read as the reverse complement.
CGATCCGGGCGACCGGCGCCACCGGTACCCGTTCATCAACTGCACCGGCTGCGGGCCGCGCTTCACGATCGTCACGGGCGTTCCGTACGACCGTCCGAACACGACCATGGCGGGCTTCGCGATGTGCGGGCCGTGCGCCGCCGAGTACCGTGACCCGGCCGACCGCAGGTTCCACGCCCAGCCGGTGTGCTGCCCCGCCTGCGGTCCGTCCCTCACCCTGCGCCCCCATGCCGGCGATCCCCTGGACGCCGCGCGGACGGTGCTCGCGGACGGCGCGGTCCTCGCCGTCAAGGGACTCGGCGGCTACCACCTCGCGGCACGGGCGGCGGACCGCGGCGCGGTGGCCGCGCTGCGCTCCCGCAAGCACCGCGAGGACAAGCCGTTCGCCGTGATGGTCCCCGACCTGGAGGCGGCGCGGGACCTGTGCGAACTCACGGCGGCCGAGGAGGCGTTGCTCACCGGACCGCGCCGCCCGATCGTGCCGGCGCGGCGCCGACCGGACGCGGCCCTCGCGGACGCGGTCGCACCGGGCAACCGGTCCGTCGGCCTCATGCTGCCCTACACCCCGCTGCACCACCTGCTCGTCACCGAGCCCATCGTTCTGACCAGCGGAAACGTCTCGGACGAGCCGATCGCCTACCGAGACGAGGACGCCCTGGAACGGCTCGCCGGCATCGCCGACGCCTTCCTCGTGCACGACCGGCCCATCCACACCCGGACCGACGACTCGGTGATGCGGGCGTTCCACGGCCGGACGCTGCCCGTCCGGCGGTCCCGCGGCTACGCGCCGGAGCCGATTGCCGTCCCCGCCGGCCGCCCGGTGCTGGCGTGCGGCGCGGAGCTGAAGAACACGTTCTGCCTGACCCGCGACGGCCGGGCGTTCGTCTCCCACCACATCGGCGACCTGGAGAACCACGAGACGCTCCGCGCCTTCGAGGAGGGCATCGAGCACTTCCGGCGGCTGTTCGACATCGCGCCCGAGCTGATCGCCTACGACCCGCACCCGGAGTACCTGTCCACGAAGTACGCGCTCGACCAGGACCTGCCCGGGGTCGCCGTCCAGCACCACCACGCGCACATCGCCTCCTGCCTCGCCGACAACGGCGCGGACGGCCCGGTGATCGGCGTGGCGTTCGACGGCACCGGGTACGGGACCGACGGCACCCTGTGGGGCGGCGAGTTCCTGGTCGCCGACCTGCGCGGCTTCGAGCGCGCCGGGCATCTGGAACCGGTTCCGCTGCCCGGCGGCGCCGCCGCGATCCGCGAGCCGTGGCGCATGGCGGCGGCCTACGGGGTCCCGGACGACCTGCCGGTGGCCCGCCGCCCCGAATGGGCCGCGGTCACCGCCCTCGCCCGGCGCGGCGTCAACGCCCCGCCGACCTCCAGCATGGGCCGCCTCTTCGACGCGGTCGCCGCCGTCCTCGGCGTCCGCGACCGCGTCAACTACGAGGGGCAGGCCGCCATCGAGCTGGAGCAGTGCGCCGACATCGCCGAAACCGGCACATATTCGGCGTCCCTGAACGGCGGGACCGGCTTCACCGTCGCGGGCGGAGAGTTCCTGGACGCGGTGCTGGCCGACCTCAAGGCGAACGTCCCCGTCCCGACGATCGCCGCGCGCTTCCACAACGGCGTCGCTGCGCTCGTCGTCACCGCCGCCTCCCGCATCAGGGCGGAGACGGGCATCGGCACGGTCGCGCTCTCCGGTGGCGTGTTCCAGAACATGCTCCTGCTCGACCGCGCCGTCTCCGGCCTCGCCGGCGCGGGCTTCGAGGTGCTGACCCACCACCGCGTCCCTCCCAACGACGGCGGCATCAGCCTCGGCCAGGCGGCCGTCGCCACCGCCCGCGGCTGACTCCGGATCCGCCCTGTCCGGATCCGGTCGCGTCGCCCCGGGAACCGGCGATGCTCCCGGATGGACCGTGCCCATCAGGTGCGCGGCACCCTGGCGCTCTCCGTCGCGGTCCTGCGGGGCACCGCGTCCGGTGCGAAACGGCGACGCGGCGGCGGTTCCGGAAGGCATGATCATCGAATGGCGGACGAAGGAGACGAGTCACAGGGGGCCCGGCCGAGGTCATGGTTCATCCGGCGATGGGCGGCCCCGCTGGCGCTGGCCGTGTCGGTCGCCGCCTCCATCGGCGCGGTGCACCTGCTGGCGGACGGGTCGACGGCCACCGGACCGGCCGGCGAGCAGCGCATGCCGCGCTTCATCATCGCGGTCGGAGAGATCGGCGGAGCCCCTCCGGGGCGCGGGCCGAAGCCGTGGTTCCGGGTCAGAGCGGCCAAGGGTGGAGTGCGGCCCGTGGACTCGGTGCCCGCGCCGCGATCGGCCGGCGCGGCGCAGTCGGTCATCGCGGGACCGGAGGCAACGTTCGTGCTCTCCGCCTTCGAGGAGAAGTCGTGCGCGACGCGGTTCTACCGGTTCCGCCTCGCCGGCGACGGCAAGGTGAAGGAACTCGCGCCGCTCACCGCGGACAGCGTCACGGCACGTGTGGCCGGGCTGGCCATGAGCCCGGACGGTGAACGGCTCGCCTACGCGACGGCCCCCTGCGCGCAGGCCGCTCAGCCCCAGGCGACGGTCACCGTCCTCGACCTCGGTTCGGGCCGGCGGCGAACCTGGAGCACGGCCGCCCCCTCCGTCGTCGGTGAGATCGTCTGGGCGCGGGACGACCGCACGCTCGGCTACACCATCGGGGATGTGCGGTCGGAGGCCGAACCCGGCCCCTTCCATGAGCGCGGAGTCGGGAACGTCACCGTGCACGCCCTGGACACGGGCGTGCGAGGCGCCGACCTGCGGGGCGGCCGCGTCCTGTTCCGGCAACCCGACGACTCCGCGGCGGTCACCACCGCCGTGATGAACCCGGACGGGCGGGCGGGCTACGGCGCGATGAAGAAGGCGCGGCCGCCGAGCTCCGTCATCTTCTCCTTCTCCGCCGGCAGGCCGATGAAGGTCACCCAGACCTACAAGAGCGGACCGAACGTCGTGACGGCCTTCATCATCGCCACCGACGACCACCCCCGGTACGCCTGTCTGGGAGGAGTCGACTCCTTCGGCAGGGTGCGTGACGGCCTCTTCGCGGACGCCTCGGGGAGTGGCCTGGGCTGCTCGGTCGCCTACGCCTACTGACCCCGCCCGCTCGGGGCGGTGTCAGAGGTTGCCCAGGACCCGAGTGGCGGTGATCTCTATGACGACGCGGTTCGGGTTCGGGCGCGGCGGCTTGTAGCGGGCGGTGTAGAGGTCCTCCGCGTGCGCGACGGAGGCCGGGTCGGTCCGCAGGACGGCGCGGCCCTCGATGGTCGACCAGCGGCGGCCGTCCACCTGGGTGACGGCGACGGGCAGGCCGGAAGCGCCGGCGTCGCGAACGTGGCGGGCCTTCGCCGAGGAGGCCGAGGTGATCACGCGGACGGTGCCGGCGTCCAGCGTCGCGCCGACGGGGACCGAGTGCGGGGTGCCGTCCGGGCGGAGGGTGACGAGGGTGCACAGGTGGCGTTCCCGCCAGAAGGCGATGAGCCGCTCGTCGGTGAGGTCCAGCCGGTGTCGTCCGTCCACTGGAGGAAGCCTATCCGGACTGGTCGGATACGACGGGGTTATGATTAGTTAGCGTAAGAAACTATCTGAGATGGGGAGGGGGCGGCGTGCCGTCCAAGCACTATTCGTGGATCGCGCTGAGCAACACGACGCTGGGCATGCTGTTGGCCACGGTCAACTCATCGATCGTGATCATCTCGCTGCCGGCGATCTTCCGCGGCATCCATCTGAACCCCCTCGAACCGGGCAATGTCAGCTACCTGCTCTGGATGCTGATGGGCTACATGCTCGTCTCGGCCGTGCTGGTGGTGACACTCGGGCGGCTCGGGGACATGTTCGGGCGCGTCCGGATGTACAACGCCGGGTTCGCGGTCTTCACGGTCGGGACGCTCGTCCTGGCGCTCGACCCGCTGCACGGGGGCGCCGGTGCGCTCTGGCTCATCGGCTGGCGGGTGCTCCAGGGGATCGGCGGCGCCATGCTGATGGCGAACTCGGCCGCGATCCTCACCGACGCGTTCCCCGCCCACCGGCGCGGCATGGCGATGGGCGTCAACCAGGTCGCGGGGATCGCCGGGACGTTCATCGGCCTGGTCGCCGGCGGGCTGCTGAGCGAGATCAACTGGCGGCTGGTGTTCTTCGCCTCGGCGCCCATCGGGATCGTCGGGACGATCTGGGCGTACCGGAGCCTGGTCGAGACCGCCAAGCGGGCGGTGGGCGCGAGGATCGACTGGCTCGGCAACGTGACGTTCGCGGTGGGGCTGACCGCGCTGCTCGCCGCGATCACCTACGGCATCCAGCCCTACGGCGGGCACGACATGGGCTGGACGAATCCCTGGGTGCTCGCCGGGGTGATCGGCGGCCTCGCCGTCCTGGCGGTGTTCTGCTGGATCGAGACCAGGGTCGAGCAGCCGATGTTCCACCTGAGCCTGTTCCGCATCCGGGCCTTCGCGGCCGGCAATCTGGCCGGGCTGCTCGCCGCGATCTCGCGCGGCGGGATGCAGTTCATGCTGATCATCTGGCTGCAGGGCATCTGGCTGCCGCTGCACGGCTACGACTACGAGGACACCCCGCTGTGGGCGGGCATCTACCTGCTGCCGCTCACCGCCGGCTTCCTGGTCGCCGGGCCGATCTCCGGGCACCTGTCCGACCGGCACGGCGCCCGCGCGTTCGCCTCCGGCGGGCTGGTGCTGTCGGCGCTGGCGTTCGCCGGGCTGCTGGTGATCCCGACCGACTTCGGGTACACCACCTTCGCGCTGCTGATCTTCCTCAACGGGATCGGCTCCGGGCTGTTCGCCGCCCCCAACACCACCGCGATCATGAATTCGGTCCCGGCGGACCAGCGCGGCGTGGCCTCGGGGATGCGCGCCACCTTCATGAACGCCGGCATGGTGCTGTCGATCGGCGTGTTCTTCTCGCTGATGATCGCCGGCCTGGCCGACACGCTGCCGAGGACGCTGGCGCGGGGCCTGACCGAGCACGGCGTTCCGGCCGGGCCGGCCGCACGGGTGGGCGAACTGCCGCCGGTCGGCACGCTGTTCGCGGCGTTCCTCGGCTACAACCCGATCCAGAACCTGCTCGCTCCGTTCCACGTGCTCGGCGGGCTCGCGCCGGACGACGTGGCCACGCTCACCGGCCGCTCGTACTTCCCGCACCTGATCTCCGAGCCGTTCCACCACGGCCTGGTCATCGTGTTCGGCCTGGCGATCGCGATGTCGCTGGTGGCGGCGCTGGTGTCGCTGCTGCGCGGGCGCCGGTACGTGCACGACGACGACGCCGTCGCCGACGAGCCCGCGCCGCAGAAGGCGGGCCGCGGCGCCGCCTGACCCGGCCCCGACCGAGAGCCCCCGGCCACCCCGCCCGGCCGGGGGCTTTCCGCTGGGCTCTTGACACTGTTCCGCAAACGTTTTCATACTCCTCGGCATGGGCGGTACGGGCACCGGCGGAGGCGCGACCGGGCGCCGCGGCGCCGAGGGCCCCCGGGCCTCGATCCGGGCCGTGGCGAGGCTCGCCGGGGTGTCGCCGTCCACGGTGTCGCGCGCCCTGAACAATCCCGAACTCGTGAACGCCGAGACCCGGCGGCGCGTGCTCGAATGCGCCGAACGGCTGGGCTACCGGCCGAACCGGGCGGCGCAGTCGCTGGTCCTCGGGCGCACCCGCAACGTCGGCCTGATCGTCCCCGACATCGCCAACCCGTTCTTCGCGCCGTTCATCAAGGGCGTCGAGGCCTACTTCCGGGACACCGAGTACGCGGTGTTCCTGGCCGACACCGACGAGGACACCGCGACGGAGGTCCGGCTGGCCGAGGCCATGGTGGAGCGGGTGGACGGGCTGATCCTGTGCGCCCCGCGCATGACCGGGGCGCGGCTGCGCGCCGTCGCGGCCAGAACCGCCGTGGTGCTGGCGAACCGGACCAGCGGGGCGGCGCCCTCGGTCCTGCTGGACTTCCGGCCCGGCATGGAGCAGGCGGTCGCGCACGTCCACGCGCTCGGCCACCGCCGCTGCGCCTACCTCTCCGGCCCCGCCAACTCCTGGTCCAACCGGCAGCGGCGCAGGTTCCTCGGCGCCGCCTGCGCGGAACGCGGCATCGAGCCGGTGGACCTCGGCCCGTACGAGCCGCGCTTCACCGGCGGGTACCGGGCGGCGGACGAGGTGCTCGCCGCGGGCGTCACCGCGGTGTTCGCCTACAACGACCTGGTCGCGCTCGGCGTGCTGTCCCGGCTCGCCGCGCGCGGCGTGCCGGTGCCCGGCGAGCTCAGCATCGTCGGGTTCGACGACGTCCCGATGGCCTCGATGACCAACCCGCCGCTCACCAGCGTGGCCATGCCCGTCAACGCGCTGTCGCGGGCGGCCGCCGCGACCGTGCACGCGATGCTCGACCCCCGGGCGCCCAAGGCGCCTCCGCTGCCGCCGGCGACCGAGCTGGCGACCCGACTGCTGATCAGAGGCACCACCGGGCCGGCGTGACCGGCCCAGCCCGTAGGACCGCACGTCCTGCCTGGAGGATCCGCCATGAGAACTCCTCGATCCGCACTCCTCACCCTCGCCACAGCCGCCGGCCTGCTGATGACCGCCTGCGGGGCGCCGGACTCGGGCGGCGCCGCCTCCGAACCGGCCGCCTCGGACGTCCGGCTCCCGTCCAAGCCCGTCACCCTCAACATCATCGACGTCGCCGGCAACCTCCAGCTCACCCAGCAGATCTTCGAGAACTACAGGAAGGAGCATCCGGAGCTCGTCGGCAGGATCACCTACACCAAGGCCACCGCGCCCGAGCTGGCCGGCAAGGTCAAGGCGCAGCAGGACGCCGGACGCCTCGACATCGACCTCGTGCTGACCGGGACCGACGGCCTCTCCGCCGGCCTGGAGCAGAACCTGTGGGTCGACCTCGCGGGCAGGTACGCCGCCAAGCTGCCCGATCTGAGGTCGCAGTACCTGGAGCCCGCCGCCAAGATGCAGGACCTCGCGCAGGGCCGGGGCGTCGTCGTGACGTACTACCCCTCCGGCCCGCTGCTGGAGTACGACCCGAAGAGGGTCCCGGACCCGCCGAAGACGGCCGAGGCCCTGCTGGCCTGGGCGAAGGCGCATCCGAAAAAGCTGGAGTACGCCCGCCCGTCCAACTCAGGCCCCGGACGGACGTGGCTCATGGGCCTGCCCTACATCCTCAAGGACTCCGACCCCAAGGACCCCTCGAACGGCTGGCCCAAGACCTGGGCCTATCTCAAGGACCTCGACCGCTACATCGAGTACTACCCGACCGGCACCTCGCAGACGATGAAGGAACTGGGCGAGGGCACCCGCGACATCATCCTCAGCACCACCGGCTGGGACATCAACCCGCGCGTCCTCGGCCAGGTGCCGAAGGACGTGCGGATCCAGCCCCTGGAGGGTTTCACCTGGGTCACCGACGCCCACTACATGGTCGTCCCGAAGGGCGTGTCCGGCGGGAAGCTCGCCGTCCTGCTCGACCTGGTGAAGTTCGCGCTCCAGCCGAAGCAGCAGGCGATCACCTACGACAAGGGCTACTTCTACCCGGGCCCCGCCGTGAAGGGCGTGACGCTCGACATGGCCCCGGCCGAGAGCCAGAAGGCGATCAAGGAGTACGGCCGCCCGGAGTACGACTCGCTCATCGCCGGCAGCCCCAAGGCCCCGCCGCTCGACGCCAAGGCGCTCGTCGCCGCCTTCGACCGCTGGGACCGCGAGGTGGGCGGGCAGAAGGTCAAGCAGTCATGACGCTCGGCACCGCGACGGAGCGGGACGCGCGGCCCGGGTTCGGGCGGCTGCGCCTGGACGGCGTCACGCGGCGGTTCGGGAAGGCGACCGCGCTGAGCGGTTTCGATCTGCGGATCGAGGGCGGCGAGTTCATCGCGCTGCTCGGACCGTCCGGCTGCGGGAAGTCCACCGCGCTGAACTGCCTGGCCGGGCTGCTGCCGCTGTCCGGCGGCGCGATCTGGCTGGACGAGGAGCGCATCGACACGCTGCCGCCGGAGCGGCGCGGGTTCGGGATGGTGTTCCAGAACTACGCGCTGTTCCCGCACCTGTCCGTCCGCAGGAACGTGGCGTTCGGGCTGTCGGTGCGGCGGGTCGGGAAGGCGGAGACCGCGCGGCGGGTGGACGAGGCGCTGCGCACCGTCGAGCTGACCGAGCACGCCGGCAGGCTGCCCGGACAGCTGTCGGGCGGCCAGCAGCAGCGGGTCGCGATCGCCCGCGCGATCGTGCTGCGGCCGAGGCTCGTGCTGATGGACGAGCCGCTGTCCAACCTGGACGCCAAGCTCCGCGTGCAGATGCGCACCGAGATCCGGCGCATCCACCAGGATCTCGGACTGACCACCGTCTACGTGACGCACGACCAGGAGGAGGCGCTCGCGCTCGCCGACCGGGTCGTGGTGCTGCGCTCGGGACGGATCGAGCAGATCGGGACACCCGAGGACGTCTACACCCACCCGGCCGGCACCTACATCGCCGGGTTCATGGGCTACCGGAACCTGCTGGAGCTGCCCGTCCTGTCGTCCGGCGACGGGACGGTCCGGCTCGGCGGCGAGAGCGGGCTGACCCTGACCGGGCGGAGCCGGCAGCCGGTCGGCGGGCCGCGCGCGGTCGCGGCCGTCCGGCCGGAGGACTTCCAGGTCGCCGGGTCCCCCGACACGGCGACGGCCGAGAACCTCGTGAGGGTCCGCGTCGAGGTGGCGGAGTTCCACGGCCGCGAGGTCGCCGCCGAGGCCGTGACGGACGGCGGACGCGTCATCCATTTCAGGACGCCGGAGCGGGTCGCGCCGGGGGAGCGGGTCGCGCTGACCGTCCCGCCCGAGCGCGTGCTCGTGTTCGGGGAGAGCGTGCGGGAGGCGGCGCGGGCGCTCGACGGACCCGCCGCCGAGGCGCTCGGGGAGACGGGGGCGCGCGATGGCGGTTGAGGCCCCCGCCCGCGGCGAGGCACCTATGCCCCGGCGCGGCGGCCTGCGGCACCGGCTCGCCGAGCGCGGCGTCGACCGCGTGCTGCTCCTGCTGGTGCCCGCCGTGCTCGTCGTCGCGCTGCTGTTCCTCTACCCGATGATGTACGGGGTGGGGCTTTCGCTGCAGCCGAAGGACGGCGGCGGCCCGTTCGGCAACTACGCCGCCTTCTTCCGCGACTCCTACCAGCGCGGCACCATCGGCAAGACGCTCAGGCTGGCGCTGCCCGCCGCCCTGATCAACGTCGGCGCGTCGGTGCCGATCGCGTACCGGCTGCGTGGCCGGTTCCGCGGCCGGCGGCCGCTGACGGCGCTCCTCGTCCTGCCGGTGACGCTCGGCACGGTCCTGGTCGCGGACGGCCTGCTGCGCTACCTCGGCCCCAAGGGCTGGTTCAACCGGGTGCTGCTCGACCTCGGCGTCGTGGACGAACCCGTCCGGCTCGTCTACAACTACTGGGGCGTGCTGCTCTCGCTGCTCATCACCGGGTTCCCGTTCGCGTTCCTGCTGGTGCTGGCCTACATGTCGGGCATCGATCCGACGCTGGAGCGCGCCGCGGCCACGCTCGGCGCCGGGCCCTGGCAGCGGATGCGGCGGATCGTGCTGCCGCTGCTCGCGCCGGGGCTCGCGACGACGTTCGTGCTCGCGTTCGTGCTGGCGTTCTCGGTGTTCCCGTCCGCGAACCTCGTCGGCGAGCCGGCCGGGGAGACGCGGGTGATGGCGATCGCGGCCTACCAGGCGGCGTTCGAGAAGTACGACTACTCGATGGCCTCCACCATCGCCGTGCTGATGGGCGTGTTCGAGCTGCTCGTTATCGCGGTCACGCTGCTGCTGCGCGGCCGCCTCTACACCGGGCCCGCGTCGGGAGGTAAGGGATCATGACCGCCGTCTCGCGCCCGCGCCGGCTGCCGACGATTAGGCCGGGCGGCTGGGCCGTCTGGCTGTTCGTCGCGTTCTTCCTGGTGAACCTGGCCGCGCTGATCCTGTCCGTGGTCGTGAACTCGTTCGGCACGAAATGGTTCGGCGGGTGGCTGCCGCAGGGCTTCACCGGCGCGTGGTACTCCGACGCCTGGGCGGAGTTCGCGCTCGGCGACGTGCTGACCGCGACCCTGGAGATCACGCTGATCGTGGTCGCGCTGTCGCTGCTCGTCGGCGTCCCGGCCGGGTACGCGCTGGCACGGCGCGACTTTCCCGGCAAGCGGATCGTGACGGTCCTGCTGCTGCTCCCCGTGGTGCTGCCGCCGATCACCTACGGGATCCCGCTCGCGACCGTCCTGTACAAGGTGCACCTGGCCGGGACGATGACGGGCGTGATCGCGGCGAACCTCGTCCCGGCGCTGCCGTTCGTCGTGCTGGTGATGACGCCGTTCGTGGAGCAGATCGACGCGAACGTGGAGTCGGCGGCGCGGATGTGCGGCGCCCGCACCCGGCAGGTGTTCGCGCGGGTGCTGGTGCCGCTCCTGCTGCCGGGGATCCTCGCCGCCGGGATCCTGGTCCTCGTGCGGACCGTCGCCATGTTCGAGCTGACGTTCCTGGTGGCGGACGCCGACAGCCAGACGCTGGTCGTCGCGCTGTACAGCGCCGCGTTCACGCCCGGGATCCGCGCCGCCCAGGCCATCGACGCGATGGCCGTCATCTACATGGCCCTGTCGGCGGTGCTGCTGGTCATCGCCCTGATGTTCGTCAACCCGACGCAGATCGTCGCGCAGGTGAGGGAGGCCCCGGCCGAATGAGCGCTGTCCGGTTCGACTACACGGGGGAGCGGGTGCTGGTCACCGGCGCGGCGGGGCTGATCGGCCGCGCGCTGGTACGGCGGTTCGCCGACGCGGGCGCCGCCGTGCTCGCCGTCGACGTGGACGCCGGCGGCCTCGCGGTGCACGACGGCGACCCGCGGGTGGCGACGATGCCCGGCGACCTGGCCCGCGAGGACGTCGCCGACGCCGTCTTCGCCAGGGTCGCGCGGGACGGCGGCCTGGACGTGCTCGTCAACAACGCCGCGATGACGGGGCTGCGCACCCCGTTCATCGACATCGACGCCGGCGTCTGGGACGCGGTGATCGCCGCCAACCTGCGCTCGGCGTACCTGCTGTCGGTGCGGGCGGTCCGCCACTGGCGCGACGCCGGGCGCGGCGGGACGATCGTCAGCCTGTCCTCGCCGGGCGGATCCCGCGCGCACGAGGACCAGAGCGCCTACGACGTGACCAAGGCGGGAATCGAGGCGCTCAGCCGGGCGATCGCCGTAGAACTGGGCGGACTCGGCATCCGCGCGAACTGCATCGCTCCCGCCAGCGTCGGCGGGGAGGTCCGGCCCGCGACCGACCTCCCGGCCGGGCGCACCACCGCGCCGGAGGAGGTCGCGGACGCGGCGCTGTTCCTGGCGTCCTCGGCGGCGTCGCAGCTCAACGGGCACGTCGTTCGCGTGGACGGCGGCCTGCACGCGCGGCTGCGGACCGACCCGTCCGAGGAGCGGCGGCGCGAGTCCGAGGACGCGGGCCCAAGGCGGTGAAAGCGCGGACCGGCCGCCCCCCGGGGGGGGGGGGCGGGGCGGGGCGCCGGGCCGGGGGGGGGGGGGGTCGCGCCGCGGGGGAGGTCGGGCGAGCGGGGTGGTGGGGTGGGGGGTGGGGAAAAAATTGTTTTTG
>NZ_JBFAGB010000041.1:19057-82979 GCF_040639875.1 Actinomadura sp. NPDC023710 | reverse complement strand
ATATCGACACGGCGGCTTACTCGACTTTCAGCCCGTGAGCCCGTGCTCCCTTATGCCCGTATCTGATGAGAGCCGCGGCCGTTTGGTGCGGTGATCCTTTTTCTGTCGCCGGGAGAGGCGCCCGGCCGCACAAATCCGGGAAAGGTCGGCGTGAAAGCCCTCACATCGCGTCCCGCCTCGCCGACCGTTCAGGAGGTGCCGAGAAGCCGCAGGAGGCTGGTGCGGAGCGCGTCGCCGGCGGAGGCGCCGTCCAGCCGTCCGGCCTATCGCTCCTCGCTCGCGGCATGGGCGAGCACGCGGGGGTCTTCGCTGTCGATCCGGTCGACGTTCGTGGACACCGCACTAGCGGTCGGTGATGGTGAAGAGCTGGCCGGGCGCGCGCTCGTCGCAGGGCAGTTGGAGCACCGGGGCACGGACGGCGGGCACTCCCTTCACGCCGATGCAGAAATCGCGGTCCTGAGGGCGCAGTTGGATGCCGCCGGTCAACGTCCGGAGGGTGAAGAGGCCGGTTTGGACGGGGGTGCAGGTGCCGTCCGACACGGGCGTGCCAGGGTCGAACGAGGCGTCCACGACCCCCATGCAGCCATGGCCGAAATCCGGGTGCTGGGTGGTGACGCGCCACAATGTCCCCTCCCGCGCGAGCCGGCGTGACGGGAAGCTGTCGGCGCAGTGCGAGAGGAACAGGAGTCCGGTCCGGTCCCGCGGGCGTTCGGACAGGCAGAGCCCCCCGAGTCGGAGCGTCGAAGCCGATGGCGGACCGGCGGGTGAGGTGGCCGGTGCGGCCTTGGAGGCGCCGGTGTGCTGGGGACGGGTGAAGACGGCCCCGGCGGCGATCGCGGCCACCGTCACGGACGCGGTGACGGACGCGGTGACGACCGCCGTGACGACGGCGATGTTTCGCCCCCGCCACCGGCCCTGACCGGACCGTGCCGTCCCTTCCGCCGACCCTGGGTTGTCCGATGGCGACGCACCGTCTGAAGGCGCCGCACCATCCTGCGCGCCCCTTGGCTCCGCGTCGTCTCTCGGCTCCGCGTCGTCTCTCGGCTCAGGAGCGCTCTCTTCCTGGACGGGCGGGGCGGACGGTTCGGCGGGCATCGGGTGGAGGAGCCGTTCACGGGCGGCCAGCCACCGGGCCACGTCGCCGTCGCAGACCTCGACGAGCGCCGCCACGATCTCGCGGCGGGGCACGGTCTTCCGGTGCAGGGCCGTGGCCAGAGTGGACGACGGCAGCGGGGAACCGCCCTGGGCGGAAGTGCGCCGTTCGATTTCCTTGAAGGTCAGGCCGCTGCGTTCCCGGAGCCTTCGTAACGCCACGACGAACTGTTCCTCGGTGGTCAGCGCGAAAGGGTCGAGTGCGGCCTGGTCGTCGTCCACGCGCAGAGTTTGGCAGAACGATCGCGTTCGGGTCCATCCCGAACGCTCGAACGCGTGCGAACCGTGATCATGACGGCTTGACTGCTCCATGCCGCGCATTGCGGCACGTTGCGCGAAAGCATTCGGCTTTCGCGTCGAGCATGTCGAGGAGTGCAGATGTCCCGTTTCCGTACGATCGGAGTCGGCCTGGTGACGGCTGCGGCGCTCGCCGCGAGCGCCACGCCGGCGGCGGCCGCCCCCGCGTCGCCGGCCGCCCCGGCCAAGCCGGCGAAGTCGTGCCCGCCCGATGTCTACTACAAGGTCAAGTCGAAGAAGGTCGTCAACTACTGGGCGCCCGGCACGCACTTCGTGGACGGCAAGGGCGGCAAGATCACCGGCAAGGTCGACCGGGCGTACACCAAGTCGGCCACGCTGGAGGCCGGTGCGGAGGCGTCCATCAGCGCGGTGTGGGCCTCGGTCAAGGTCAATGTGTCCGCATCGGCGACCAGGAGCAACACCGTGACCGTGGGCCACTGGTACGAGCACTCGATCAGCAAGAAGCGGTACGGGCACATCCGCTACCGCGTGATCGGCTACAAGGTGCTGTTCGAGAAGTGGCGCACCCAGGGCAACTGCAAGAACAAGTTCCTGGACGCCTTCTACGGCAATATTCCGACCACCAAGGAAGGCTGGAAGTACTGGGAGACGAAGAAGCCGTAGCGCCGTAGCGGAGCTCCGGACAGCCCCGAGCCCGACCGGCCGCCGAAAGCCGCGGCACCCGGGCTCGGGGCGCTACCGCCTTCCTCCGGCGCGCGAACGTCCGACCGCCGCGTCAGCCGACGCGGAAGCCGAGAACGATCGACAGGTCGGGTTCCGACAGGGACTGGCTGTAGATCCTGACTTCGCTGATCTTCTGCGCCCGCGGGGTTCTGGACCGTGAATTCGCAGCCGGGGTTCTCCAAGCATCTGGGCATGGGGTCGGTGAGCCTGGTGGACATCACCGACTGCTGTACGCTCAGCCAGTTGACGACGGAGCCGACCATTCCGTTCACATCGCACTTGTGCGCGGCGAAACTGGCGGCATCGCACAGCTCTGACTCCACATAGGCCTTGCCAGCGCCATTCACCCTTTTAAGGGTGATCAGCTACAAAACCACCATCAGCATGAACATCCTGACGCCCCCACCGCCTTGACACCCCCACAGCCGCTAACTACACGGCATTGGCACTAGTCCGCCAGGACCGTTCCATAGAGGCGGGCGACGCGCAGGCGGATCACCAGCCGCCGGTCCTTCACCATCTGCTCCAGGAACGCCCGCTCGTCCGCCGGGTCGTCGAAGCCCGGCGTCATCGCGAGCAGCTCGCGCCCGGTCGCGTCACCGGGCTCCTCGCTGACGCCGGACAGTTCGGCGGCGCCCTCGGCGACCGCGAACGACAGGTGGCCGGCGCCGGACGCGTGCAGCGCGGCGCGCGGGTCGCGCCGGAGCTGCTTCACCTTCGCCCGGTCGGCCGTCGTGGAGATCCGGACGACGCGCTCGTCCGGGTCCCACGTGTAGATGACCGTGGAGACGTGCGGGTGGCCGCTCTTCTTGGTCGTGGCGAGGACGCCGAACTGCTGCTCGCCGAGGAGGCGGGACAGATCGTCCTCGCCGATGGGCTTCGGGCCGGGTCCCTGTCCGGGGCCGTACTCGGTCATCGTGATCTCCCTACGGGTGTGGGCGGGGGCGGGTTCAGACGCCGGTGGGGACGGACTCGACGGGCGCGGCGGCGGCCACGGGCGCCGGGCGGCGGAGGACGAGCAGCGACACCGCGAGCGCGGCGACCAGCAGGCCCGCCGAGACGGTGAACGCCAGGTGGTAGCCGCCGGTCAGGGCGGCGGCGGTGTCCCGCCCGTCCGCCCGCAGGGACTCGACGCGCGACGCGGCGAGCGTGGTCATGACCGCGACGCCGAGCGCCATCCCGACCTGCTGGACGGTGTTGAACAGGCCGGACGCGAGGCCCGCGTCCTCGGGACGGGCGCTGGACATGCCGAGCCCGGTCAGCGACGGCAGCACGAGCCCGCCGCCCGAGATCAGGACGAACACCGGGAGCAGGTCGGTGACGTAGTTCGCGTCCACCGGGACGGTCGTGAGCCAGGCCATCGCGCCGATCAGCAGGACGAGCCCGGCCACCAGCACGAAACGCTCGCCGAAGCGGTTCGACAGCCGCGCGGACGCCAGCAGGGACACCGCCCCGATCGACACGGCCGCGGGGAGCATCGCGAGCCCGGTGCCGAGTGCGCTGTAGCCGAGCACCTGCTGCATGTAGAGGGCGACGATCACCTGGAACGAGAACATCGCCGACAGGGTCAGCAACTGGACGGCGTAGGCGCCGGACACGTTGCGGGAGCGCAGGATCCGCAGCGGCATCAGCGGCGTCGCCGCGCGGGTCTGGCGGACGGCGAATCCGGCGAGCAGCAGCAGCGACAGGGCGCCGAGGCCCAGCGTGTGCGCCGACAGCCATCCGTACCGCTCGACCTTGACGACCGTGTAGATGCCCAGCATCAGGCCGGACGTGACCAGCGCAGCGCCCGCGACGTCGGCGCCGGCGGCCAGACCGGCTCCCCGGTCGCGGGGGAGGGCGGGAAGGGCGAGCAGCATCACGGCCAGGCCGATCGGCAGGTTGATCAGGAAGATCCAGTGCCAGCTCAGCGCGTCGGTGAGCACGCCGCCGAGCACCTGCCCGATGGACGCGCCGGCCGCGCCGGTGAAGCTGAACACCCCGATCGCCTTGGTCCGTTCGCGGGGGTCGGCGAAGAGCGTCACGAGGATGCCGAGCACGACGGCGGAGGCGAGGGCGCTGCCGACGCCCTGCAGGAATCGGGCGGCGATCAGCAGGCCGGACGTGGTGGCGGCGCCCGCCAGCACCGACGCCGCCGTGAAGACGGCGTTCCCGGCGAGGAACAGCGTGCGGCGGCCGACCAGGTCGCCGAGGCGCCCGGCGAGGAGCAGCAGGCCGCCGAGGGGGATCAGGTAGGCGTTCATGATCCAGCTGAGCCCGGCGGGCGAGAAGCCGAGGTCGTCCTGGATCGCGGGGGCGGCGACCGTGACGATGCTGCCGTCCAGGATGGTCATCAGCATCGTGGCGGACAGCACGCCGAGCGCCGCCCACCGGGAGCGGAGCGGGGAGAGCGAGAGGGAGGGCATTGGTCATCTCCTGTCGGGAAGTACAGGAGAGACCGTAGCAGATAGTTTCGTTACAGACTATCCAGCACGGATTTACTTCTGGCGCTCGCGGGCTCGCCGGGCCGGCGCCGTGGCCTCCGGCGGGGTGGCCAGATGCCCGGCGACCAGGGTGTTCAGCGCCTGGACGAGGGCCTCGCGCTGGTCGTCCGGCAGTGAGCCGAGGGCCGCCGTGTGGACGCCGTCCACGATCTGCTGGCTGCGGGCGGCGACCCGCGCGCCCTCCTCGGTGACGGCGATGATCCGGGCCCGCCGGTCCCGGGACGACGGGCGCCGCTCGGCGAGCCCGGCCTTCTCCAGGGCGTCCACGGTCACGACCATGGTGGTCTTGTCCATGTCGCCGATCTCGGCGAGCTGGATCTGGGTGCGCTCCTCCTGCAGGGCGTGCACCAGGACGCAGTGCATGCGCGGGGTCAGCCCGATCTCCGCGAGCGCCGCCGTCATGCGGCCGCGCAGCACGTGGCTTGTGTGGTCGAGCAGGAACGACAGGTCGGTCTGCGTGCGTGCGGGGGCCATCGAGGTCATGGCCCCAGCCTACCCAAGATGGTTTCGTTCTAGATTATCTGAAATCGGCCGCATTCGGTGGGCTAGCATGAAGGGGTGAAGCGCACCGCATGTCTCGGCTGGTGGCCGTCCTAGGACGGCCACAGTGACGCATGCGATCGGGCCGTCCGCTGGGCGGCCCTTTCTCTTCCTCGGTGAACCGGGCCGGACCGGCGGGACGGCCGGAGACCGACGAGGAGGACCCCATGGACATCACCCCTGAAGACCGCAGCCGCCTGCTGGAAGAACGCATCGCGGTCGACCCCGGAGCCTTCCGGATCCTGACGGGCGACCGCCCCACCGGCCCGCTGCATCTCGGGCACTACTTCGGCACTCTGGCCAACCGGGTGCGGCTCCAGCGCGCGGGCGTGGAGCTGTTCGTCCTGGTGGCCGACTACCAGGTGCTCACCGACCGGGACGTCGCCGACCACCTGTCGGAGTACGTCGAGGGCCTGGTCGCCGACTACCTTGCGGCCGGGATCGACCCGTCCGCGGCGACGATCTTCCGGCACAGCAGCGTCCCCGCGCTGAACCAGCTCATGCTGCCGTTCCTGTCGCTCGTGTCGATCGCGGAGCTGAGCCGCAACCCCACGGTGAAGGACGAGATCGCGACGTCCCGGCAGGCGGCGGTCAGCGGGCTGATGTTCACCTACCCCGTCCATCAGGCCGCCGACATCCTGTTCTGCAAGGCCAATCTCGTGCCCGTCGGCAGGGACCAGCTCCCGCACCAGGAGATCACCCGGACCATCGCGCGCCGCTTCAACGAGCGCTACGGGTCCGTCTTCCCGGTACCGGACGCCCTGCTGTCGAACGCGCCGCTCCTGCTCGGCACCGACGGCCACAAGATGAGCAAGAGCCGCGGCAACGCCATCGCCCTCTCCGCCACCGAGGACGAGACGGCGCGGCTGGTCAGGCGGGCCGTGACCGACGCGGACCGGACCATCACCTACGCGCCCGAGACCCGCCCGGAGGTCTCCGGCCTCGTGCTGCTCGCCGCCCTCTGCCAGGACCGCGACCCGCACACCGTCGCCGCCGAGATCGGCGACGGCGGCGCGGCGGCGCTGAAGAAGGTCGTGACCGACTCGGTGAACGAGTTCCTGCGCCCGATCCGCGCCCGCCGCGCCGAACTGGCCGCCGACCGGGCGTACCTGCGGGGCGTCCTCGCCGAGGGCGACGAGCGCGCCAACACGATCGCCGAGCGCACGCTGGCAGAGGTTCGGGAGGCGATGGCGTCCTAGCGGCCGAGCATCGTGGAGCAGGCGCCCTAGCGGGGGGCGAGGCCGTTGAGGACGGTCGCGACGAGGTCGTCCACGACGTCCGGCGACACGCGGTGCGCGATGCCCTGGCCCTGGAACAGCAGCGACAGCACCGGCTCGTGGCAGGCGCCGACGATGAGCGAGGTGGCCGCCTCGACCCGGGCGTCCGGGGCGAGGCGGCCGAGGTCGCGCTCGCCGCGCAGGTAGGCGGCGAGCCGCTCGTTCCAGATGCCGCCCCCGCCGCTCAGCGCGGCGAACCGGGCGAGGACGGCCGGCTGCGCGACCAGCCCGGTCAGCGCGGGCAGCAGCCCGTCGTGCAGGGCGAGACCGTGCGCCACGTACACGCGCAGGTTCTCCTCCACGGTGCCGCCGCCGGGTTCGGGCAGCGGGCCGAGCGGCCGCGCGACCGACTCGGCGTGCGCCCGCAGCGCGTGCGCGAGCAGCTCCTCCTTGTCGGCGAAGTGGTTGTAGAGGACGCCGTCCGCGACGCCCGCCTCCCGCGCGATCGCCCGGACCGTCAGGCCCGCCGTCCCGCGCTCGGCGATCATCCGCTCGGCCGTGGCGATCAGGTGGTCGCGCAGGGTGCGGTCGCCGGCGCCCAGCGCCGCCGCTCTTCGAGGTGACATCACCCCGCATCGTAATGAGCGGGCCCGGACCCGTGCGCGGCGCGTTCGGGCGGGAACCCCGGCCCGACCGCGTCCTCGACGTGGTGGACGCCGGGCATCTAGCCGCGCCGTGCCGTGACCAGCCACGCGGTGCTGCGCAGGCGGACGGCGCCGTCGCGCTCGAAGGGGCGCATCGCCTCGACGAGGGCGTCGCGCACGTCGTCGCCCGCGCCGTAGTTGTAGTGGATCGGGCCCCAGCCGGCGAAGAACTCCCCGGCCTCGCGGGCGTCGCGCCCCCAGATCTGCTCGGCCTCGACCCTGCGGCCGGACACGCCGCGGAACCCGGCGCCCCCGAGGATCTCCCGGACGCGGTCCGGGTCCGCGAGCGACAGCGGCCCGCCGTCGTGCCCGACCGGGGGCCGGTCGAGGGGCGGGAGCGCGGCCATGACGGCCCCCATCTCGCTCTCGGCGAGGGGCGCCATGCACAGCAGCGCCAGCCGGCCGCCCTCGCGCAGGGCCCGCCGGACATTGCCGAACGCGGCGACCGGATCGGTGAAGAACATGATCCCGAACCGGCTGACGGCGACGTCGAAGCCGGCGGCGGGGAAGGGGTGCACCTGCGCGTCGCCCCGTTCGAAGGACACGTTCGCGACGCCCTCCTTCTCGGCGAGGGAGCGGGCGCGGGCGAGCATCGGCCGGGACAGGTCGACGCCCGTCGCGGCGCCGAGGGCCGCCCGGCCCGCCGCGAGCCGGGTGATCTGCCCGTTGCCGCAGCCGATGTCGAGGACGCGGTCGCGCGGCCCGATCGCCGCCGCCTCCAGCAGAACGTCGTTGAATCCGCCGTTCATGGCGTCGTACCGGTCGTGGTTCTCCGCCCAGTGCTCGCCCTCGTACCCGTTCCACGCCTCCGCCTGGTGGGTGTTGACGATCTCCGTCATGGTCTCCTCCATATGAACAAATGTTCATGAACGTGCGTTCATAATGAGCGAACCCGGTGCCCGAGTCAAGGCGGGTGGTCGCGAGAACATAGAACGGAATTCTTCGTTCCGCTATCATGGAGGCATGGAGACGGCACGAGCGCCCATGAGCGGGCGGAAAGCGCAGGCCGCACGCAACGACGACCTCATCAGGGAGGCGGCGCGGGCGGTGTTCACCGCCGACCCCGGCGCGCCGATCTCGGCGGTGGCCGAGCACGCGGGGGTCGGGATCAGCGCGCTGTACCGGCGCTACAAGAGCAAGGAGGACCTGCTCCAGAAGCTCGCCGACGAGGGCATGGACCGCTACCTCGCCGAGGTGGAGGCGGCCCTGGACGACGACGGCGACCCGTGGGAGGCGTTCGCCGCGTTCATGCGCCGCTGCCTGGACATCGGCGCGGGCTCCCTCACCATGCGCCTGGCGGGCAGCTTCGAGGTCACCGAGGCCATGGGCCGCAAGGGCCGCGAGATCCACGTCGCGACGCAGCGGCTGCTGGAGCGCACCCGGGAGTCGGGCGGGCTGCGTCCCGAGATCGAGGTCGGCGACGTCTCGGTGATCCTGGAATACCTGCACGGCATCCGGATCGGCGACGACGAGCGGATGAACCGGCTCCAGCACCGCTACCTGGCGCTGATCCTGGACGCCATGAACCTCGCGGACCGGCACGAACTGCCCGGTCCCCCGCCGAGCTGGCAGGAGCTGGTCACCCGCTATGACGACTGAGCTGGGACGACGCGCGCTGAACCGGGCGCTGCTGGCCCGCCAGCTCCTGCTGGAGCGGCACGCCATGCCCGCGCTGGAGGCGATCGAGCATCTGGTGGGCCTGCAGGCGCAGGCCCCGAACCCGCCCCACATCGGACTGTGGACCCGGCTCGCGGACTACGCGCTCGACGAGGCCGGGGAGCTGATCGCCGACCGCCGGGCGCTGCGGATGGTGCTGATGCGCGGGACGCTGCACCTGGTCAGCGCCCGCGATGCCCGCGCGCTGCGGCCGATCACCCAGGTGATCCTCGACAACCACCTGAAGGCGCGGGCGGCCGAGCTGAGGCACCTCGACCTCGCGGACGTCACCGCGCGGGCGCGGTCCCTGCTGGAGGAGGAGCCGCGTTCCGACAAGGACCTGCGCGCGCTGCTGGCCGAACGGTGGCCGGACGAGGACCCGGCGCTGCTGGCCTGGGCCGTCCGCCTCTCCCTGCCGCTCGTCCAGGTCCCGCCGCGCGGGATCTGGGGGGCGTCCGGGATCGCGCGGCACACGACGCTGGAGAACTGGCTCGGGCCCTCGGCGCCCGACCCGTCCCTGGACGACCTCGTGCGGCGTTATCTGGGAGCGTTCGGGCCCGCGAGCGTCCAGGACGTCCAGCAGTGGGCCGGGCTGACGCGCCTAGGCGAGGTCGTCGAGCGGCTCAGCCCCGAGCTGGTGACCTTCCGCGACGAGAACGGGCGGACGCTGTACGACCTCCCGGACGCGCCGCGCCCCGGTCCCGGCACGGAGGCGCCGGTCCGGTTCGTCCCCGACTTCGACAACCTGCTGCTGTCCCACGCCGACCGGGCGCGGATCATCTCCGAGGAGCACCGCAAGCGCGTCTTCACCGTCAACGGCATCATCCGCGCGACGTTCCTCGTGGACGGCTTCGTCCACGGCATGTGGAAGATCGAGAAGGGCCGGGGCGAGGCCACGTTGCGGATCGAACCGTTCGCCCCCGTCCCGGGACCGGAGCGCGCCGCGCTGGAGGAGGAGGGCATGCGCCTCCTCGCCGCCGCCCACCCCAAGGCGAAGTCGCACGGCGTGGAGTTCGGCTAGCCCTCGCGGGCGCACGGCGCCTCGCGGTCCGGGTCGAGGGAGCCCAGCAGGGCGTGGAGGATCTCGCGGAACTCCAGCATCTGCTCGCGGGTCAGCGGGTCGAACAGGTGCCGCCTGACCTCCGCGACGTGGCCCGGCGCCGCCTTCGCGAGGACGGCGAAGCCCTCGTCGGTCAGCCGGGCGATCGTGGTGCGCCGGTCGGAGGAGGGCTTGCACCGGCTCACCCAGCCGGCCTCCTCCAGCCGGTTCACCGCGTGCGACAGGCGGCTCGGCGACGAATGGACGATCTCGGCGAGCTCGGTCATCGTCAGCGCGCGGCCGGGCGCCTCCGACAGCATCGCCAGGATCATGTAGTAGGTGTGCGGCAGGCCCGAGTCGCGCTGGAGCTGGCGGTCGAGGGCCTCGCCGAGCAGCCGGGACGTCCACAGGAAGGCGCGCCAGGTCTCCTGCTCGTCGTCGTCGAGCCAGTGCGGCCCGGTCGTCGTCTCCCCGCTGATCGTCTCGGCCATGCCCCCAGTCTACCTGACACTTGAACCCTCAAGACTTGAATGTTCAACGAAATCAAGTATCGTTGAACTCTCAAGTAAAGGGAGGGCGGACATGACCAGGATGCCGGTGCTCTATCTCAGCCACGGCGCGCCTCCGCTGGCCGACGACGCCCGGTGGACCGCCGAGCTGGCCCGCTGGTCGGCGGACCTGCCGAGGCCCGAGGCGATCCTCATGGTGTCGGCGCACTGGGAGGAGGCGCCGCTGAGCATCGGCGCCACCCGGCCGGTACCGCTCGTCCACGACTTCTGGGGCTTCCCCGAGCACTACTACACCGTCCGGTACGACGCGCCCGGCGCGCCCGCCCTCGCGGACGACGTGCGCAAGCTCATCCCCGGCGTCCACCAGGACGAGGAGCGGGGGCTGGACCACGGCGCGTACGTCCCGCTCGTGGAGATGTTCCCGGACGCCGACGTCCCCGTGCTGCAGATGTCGATGCCCACCCTGGAGCCGAGCCGCCTCTTCGAGATCGGGCGGAGCCTCGCGCCGCTGCGCGACAAGGGCGTCCTCATCGTCGGGAGCGGTTTCACCACGCACAACCTGCGGGAGATGCGCCCGGACCCGGACGCGGCGCCGCCCGCGTGGTCGGCTGAGTTCGACGAGTGGACGGACCGGGCCGTGCGGGGCGGCGACGTCGACGCCCTGCTCGACTTCCGCGCCAAGGCCCCGGCCGCGCGCATCGCGCACCCGCGGACGGAGCACTTCGCGCCGCTGTTCGTGGCGCTCGGCGCCGACGCCGACGCCGCCTCGCGGCGGCGGTCGGTCATCGACGGCTACTGGCTCGGACTGGCCAAGCGCTCGTTCCAGTTCGGCTGAGCTGTCGCCCGCGCTCCGTCCGGGCTCGTCCGACCGGGGTCAGTCGGTCCGGACGGGCACGTCCATCCGTGCGAAACCGGTGCGCCAGGACGCGACCCGCGGCTTCCACCCGAGGCTCAGCGCCTTGGCGTTGGACGCCGGACGGCCCGTCGCGGCCGCGTGCTTGCCGGCGCTGCCCGGGCTGGGCGCGCCGAGCGCCGCGCTGTAGACGGGCAGCCAGTCCGCCGTGGTGGCCGGGTCGTCGTCGACGACGTTGACGACCCCGGCGGGCCAGTCCAGGGCGGCGAGCGCCGCCGACGCCGCGTCGTCGGCGTGCACGAACGAGGTCCAGGACGGTGCCTCGCGCAGGACGCCAGCCCTCACCCGCTTGGCGATCGCGCCGTCCGGCGCGTACCAGGTCCCGGGGCCGTAGAGCGCCCCGTACCGGAGGACGACGCCGTGCGGCATCTCGGCGACCGCCTTCTCCAGCGCGGCGATGCCCGCGTAGGGCGGCAGGTGCGCGTCGAGCGGGTCGGTCTCGACGGCGGGCGCGTCGCCCGGCACGTACAGCCAGGCGATGCTCTGGGCGACCATGGTCCGCACGCCCGCGGCCTTCGCCGCGTCGACGAGGTTGCGGGTGCCCACGATCCGCAGGCGCGAGTTGGCCTCGAAGTCCTCGTCGCTGAGATCGGTGAGCTGGTGCACCACGGCGTCGGGGCGTACGGCGGCCATGACGTCGCGCACCGCGGCGGCGTCGAGGACGTCCAGCACGACCGGCGCGGCGCCGAGGTCGCGGATCATGCCGGTGCGCTCGGTTCGGCGTGTCGTCCCTGCGACCTCGTGGCCCGCCTGGACGAGCAGCGGGATCAGCCGGCGGCCGACTACTCCGGTCGCTCCGGCGAGGAGAATCTTCAAGGGGGTACCTCCGCGACTTTCACGCCATCGTGCATCGTCTGCTGTGGGGTCTGCCAGCACTGGTCACGCCCGGCGTTCCGCATGGACACCCCCCTGCGTCCGGCCGGACGAAGTCGGACGGGCCACACCGCCCCCCGGCGGCCCGTCCGCCATGAGCGTACCGCCGGGAAGCGCCCGAACGCGTTTCGCGTGCGCCGCGGGCGAGAATTCTTGTTCTCTGACGGGATTCGGCACTGCGAAGGATCGGCGGCACATGAAGATCACTCTTGTCCAGGGCGACATCACCGAGCAGAAGGTCGGCGCGGTGGTGAACGCGGCGAACTCGTCGCTGCTGGGCGGGGGCGGGGTGGACGGCGCGATCCACCGCAAGGGCGGCCCGGAGATCCTGGAGGAGTGCCGGAAGCTCCGCTCGTCCCACTACGGCGGCGGCCTGCCGACCGGCCAGGCGGTGGCGACGACGGCCGGGCTGCTGCCCGCCGGATGGGTGATCCACACCGTCGGCCCCGTGTACTCCTCCTCCGAGGACCGCTCCCACCAGCTCGCCTCCTGCTACCGCGAGTCCCTCCGCATCGCCGACGAGCTGGGCGTCGGCTCGATCGCCTTCCCCGCCGTGTCGGCCGGCATCTACGGCTGGCCCATGGACGATGCCGCCCGCATCGCGGTCGGCACCGTCCGGGGCACCCCGACGCAGGTGGTGGACGCCCGCTTCGTCCTGTTCAGCGAGGCCGCCTACGACGCCTTCGAGCGCGCCGTGGGAGCGCTCTAGCGTTCACTGGTCCCCGCGGGCGCGGGGGAGCGCCTCACTCCTCGTCGTCCTCCTTCGGCGGGGGCACCACCAGGACCGGGCGGTGGGCGTGGTGCAGCACGCGCGTGGACACGCTGCCCAGGATCACCGACCGGGCCCCCGCCAGACCGCGCGAGCCGGTGACGACGAGGGAGGCGTTCAGTTCCTCCGCGACGTCCACGATCGCGGCCCACACCGGCCCGCCGCCGCGCTCGGCGCGCACCGCCACGTCGGTCAGCCCCGCCTTGGCGGCGATGTCGGCGCCCTGCTGCGCGAGCCGCTCGGCCTGCTTCTCCTCCTCGTACTGCTCGCCCTCGTCGAGCCTGCCGGCCACGGGGGCCGCGGCGGCCAGCGGGGCCCAGGAGATCTGGGTGAGCAGCGGCTCCCACACCGTCATGATCACGGTCGGCTCGTCACGCAGGTGCCGGGCGACGTACTCGACCGCCGCCCGCGCGTCGTCAGAACCGTCGTATGCGATGAGAACTGTCATACGATCAACTTCTCCACCCCCGCCCGCCGCGAACGCGAACGCGGAGGTCAGTGGCGAATCTCTCAGGCGCGGGTCGGGGCGCGGCCGGTGCCGGGCGGGCCCGCGAAGGCCTGCGCGACGTCCAGCCAGCGGTCGGCGTCGGGGCCGGTCGCGGTGAGGGCCAGGTCGGCGCGGTGGCGGCGCTGGGTCACCGCCTGGCAGAAGTCGAGGGCGGGGCCGGTGACCGTCTGGCGGGCGTCCGGCGGGCCCCAGGTCCACTCGTCGCCGTCCGGGCCCCGCAGGACGACGCGGATCTCCTCGGCGGGGGGCTCCAGGCCGCGGTTGCGGAACGCGAAGTCGCGGGTGCGGACGCCGATGTGCGCGACGTGCCGGAGGCGGTGCGTGGGCGCGCGGCGCTCGCCGAGCGCGTCGGCGACGTCCTCGCCGTGCGCCCAGGTCTCCATGAGCCGCGCGGTCGCCATGGACGCGGCGCTCATCGGCGGGCCGAACCAGGGCAGGCGCGTGCCCGGCGGGACGGCGGCGAGGGCGTCGACCATCCGGCGGCGGCCCTGCCGCCAGCGGGCGAGCAGCCGTGCGGGCTCCTCCGCGGCCCCCTCCCGGGCGCCGGCCTCGACGTAGCCGCCGGGGTCGGCCACGGCCTCCTCGACGATCCCCGCGAACGCGGCGGCGTCGGTGGCCGCGACGGCCGCCTGCGCGTCCGTCCAGGCCAGGTGCGCGATCTGGTGCGCGATCGTCCAGCCCTCGGCCGGGGTCGGGTCCGTCCAGCGGCCGGCGGCCAGCGGCGCGACCATCGCGTCGACGGAGTCGCCCTCGGCGGCGAGGTCGGCGAGCAGCAGCTTGAGGTCCGGCATCCCGCAATGATCCCGTGCCGCGGGGCGCCCGGTACAGGGCCGGGCGGGATCACGTTCAGCCGAGGAGGGCGCGGGCGGCGGCGTAGTCGGCCTTGCCGTTCGGCAGCCGCAGCCCGCGGTCGGTGCGCACGAACGCCTTCGGGATCTTGTAACGGGCCAGATGGGCGGCGCACCCGGCGCGCAGCTCGTCGTCGGAGGGGGCGCCGGACGGGCCGACCACCGCGACGATCTCCGTGCCCCAGCGCTCGCTCGGACGGCCGACCACCAGCGCGTCGGCGACGCCGGGCAGGCCGCGCAGGACGGTCTCGACCTCCTCCGCGAACACCTTCTCGCCGCCGGTGTTGATCGTGGTGGCCTCCCGCCCGTGCACCTCGACGGTGCCGTCGGCGAGGAGCCGGGCCCGGTCGCCCGCGACGACGAGGCGCTCGCCGTCCACGGCGAGGAACGTGGCCGCCGTCTTCGCCGGGTCGCCGAGGTAGCCGAGCGGGATCGCGTCGCCGCCCTTGGCCAGCCAGCCGAGCTCGTCCTCGCCGGGCGCGAGCCGCCGGGACCGGTCCGCGCTGAGCACGGCCGTGCCCGCCGCCGCGCGGAACGTCCGCGCGGCCGGGCCGTGCCGGGTGACCTGGAACCCGCTCTCCGAGGAGCCGAGGACGTCCACCAGCCGGGTGTGCGGGAGGAGTTCGAGGAGCCGCGCCTTCACGCCGGGGCTGACGCCGGCGGCGGAGTTGATCAGCGTCCGCAGCGAGGCCAGGTCGTGCGGGCGCGCCTCCAGCGCCGCGACGATCGGACGGGCGAACGCGTCCCCGACCAGCGGCATCCGGGTGGCGCGCTCGCGCTCGGCGGTGGCCATCAGGTCGGCGGCGTCCAGGCCGTCCACCCGGTCGGGGAACACCACGCAGCCGCCGCCGCACCAGCCGCCGAGCGCCGACCACGTCCCCCCGCCGTGCATGAGCGGCGGCCCGACCAGCACGCGGACGTCGCTGCGGACGGCCCGCTCAACCGCCTCGCCGAGGTCGGTGAGAGGCGCGCCGTCGCGGCGCCGCATGCCGAGCGGCCCGGCCATCAGGTCGCCGATCCGCCACAGCACGCCCTTGGGCAGGCCCGTCGTGCCGCCGGTGTAGAGGATGTGCAGGTCGTCCGGGCTCGGATGGTCGGCGAGCGGTTCACCGGACGCCCCGGCGAGCGCGTGCTCGTAGTCGAGCGCGCCGGGGAGGAGGGCGGCGCCCGAATCGTCCGCCACCTGGAGCAGGAGCGGGCGGGTGCCGAGCCTGTCGATCACCCGGCCGATCACGTCGGCGAACCGCGCGTGGTAGAGGACGGCGGCCGGCCGGGCGTCGGCGAACAGCTGGGCCAGCTCGTCGTCCACGTACCGGTAGTTGACGTTGAACGGCGCGACCCGTGCCTTGTGCGCGCCGACCAGCCCCTCCAGGTATTCGGGTCCGTTGTACAGGTAGAGCGCGAGATGGTCGTGGGGCGAATCCCACGGCTCGGACGCCGTGCCGTCGCCGTCCCGCGTGCGCAGGCCGAGGCCGTGGGCGTGCAGGACGCCGGCCAGCCGCCGCGTCCGGTCGGCGACCTCGCGCCAGGTCATCCGGCGCTCGCGCCACACCAGGCACTCGCGGTCGGGGATCGCGGCGGCGATGGCCTCGTGCAGGGTCGCCAGGTCGAGCATCGGCACTCCTCCGGGGGACGGGCGTCGGCAGCACCGTAACCGATGACTTACCGAATCTTGTTCAGTGGGTGGTCCGTCGCCGAAGTGAACTGGCGTACGGGGCATAGCGGCGGACGCCCGACAATTACCCCGTGCCCCCTGTTCCGAGGCCGCGGGGGGAGGTGACCCGCGGCACCACCGCCCCCAACCGGCTGCGCCGGATCGACCGCTGGATCGCCGCCACCCAGACCGCCGCACTGCGTTCGGGCGCGCGGCCGCTGGCCGTCGACCTCGGCTACGGCGCGTCCCCGGTCACCACCTTCGAGCTGTACTCCCGCCTGCGCCCGGTGTCGCCGCGCCTGGAGGTCGTCGGCATCGAGATCGAGCCGGCCCGGGTCGCGGCCGGCATCGCCTTCGCCGACGCGACCGGGCCGCACGAAGGGCTCTCGTTCCGGCGCGGCGGTTTCGAGTTGCCGGCGCCGCGCCCGCCGGTGCTGGTACGGGCGTTCAACGTGCTGCGGCAGTACGACGAGGCGGCCGCATGGCGGGCATGGGACGACCTGCGCGCGCGCCTCGCCCCCTCCGGGGTCCTGGTCGAGGGGACGTGCGACGAGATCGGGCGCCGTGCCGTCTGGGTGACGCTCACCAAGGACGGCCCGCGCACCATCACGTTCGCGGCCCACGTGCGTTCGCTCGAACGGCCGTCCGCGCTGGCCGAACGGCTGCCCAAGACGCTGATCCACCGGAACGTGCCGGGCGAGCCCGTCCACGAGTTCCTGACCACGTTCGACCGGTGCTGGGCGACCGCGGCGCCCCACTCGGCGTTCGGTCCTCGCGCGCGCTGGGTCGAGGCCGTGTCGCTGCTGGCGCTGAGTCACCCCGTCCTGTCCCGGCCCCCGTACGGCGGTCGGAACCGGTGGCGCCTCGGCGAGGTCACGCTTCCCTGGAGTGCCGTCGCGCCCCGCTCGCGGTGACGCCCCTACTCGCGGTGAAGCTTGTACGGGGCCGCCTGGACGCGCGGCTGGACGTCGATGCGGTCGATGTTGACGTGCGGCGGGCGGGTGACGGCCCAGGCCACGCAGTCCGCGACGTCGTCGGCGACCAGCGGCTCGGGGACGCCCTCGTACGGCTTGGCGGCCTTCTCCTCGTCCCCGTGGAAGCGGACGAGTGAGAACTCCTCGGTCTTCACCAGGCCCGGCGCGATCTCGGTGACCCGGACGGGCTCGGCGACCAGTTCCAGGCGCAGCACCTCGTTGACCGCGTAGGCGGCGTACTTGGCCGCGTTGTACCCCCCACCGCCCTCGTAGGCGACGTGCCCGGCCAGCGAGGTGATGTTGACGACGTGGCCCGCACCGCTCTCCACCAGCTTCGGCAGCATCGCCTTGGTGACGCGGACGAGGCCGATGACGTTGCTCTCGTACATCGACCGCCAGTCCTCCAGGTCGGCGGTCGCGACGCTGTCCAGGCCGAGCGCCCCGCCGGCGTTGTTGACCAGCACGTGGCAGGCGCCGACCGCCGCCGCGAGCGCGTCCACCGACTCCTGTGAGGTCACGTCCAGGGTGAACGGCACCACCCTGCCCGCGCCCGGGACGCTCTCGGTGATCTCCCTGGCGAGGGCGTCGAGCCGCTCGCGGCGCCGCGCGGCGAGCACGACGTTGAACCCCTCGGCCGCCAGGCGCCTCGCCGTGGCCGCCCCGATGCCGCTGCTTGCTCCGGTCACAATCGCCGTCTTGCGCATGCGTCCAGTCTTCCGGGTGGGTGAGCGTGGATCGGCAGAGTAAGCCAGAACGGCAGCCTATCCGCGCGTCGGTCGCGGGTGAGGTGCGTCACTGTGGCGGAGGGGCGCGCTTGTCCCCCTAGCCGAGGGAACACGGAACCCGGTCGATAGGTTGCACTGGCGGAGGTGGTGTCGGGTGTCGCGTCGTATCAGCCGGGTTGCGACGATCAGTATGCATACGTCCCCTTTGGACCAACCGGGCACCGGCGACGCGGGCGGCCTGAACGTCTACGTGGTCGAGGTCGCCAAGCGGCTCGCCGCCAGGGGCGTCGAGGTGGACATCTTCACCCGCGCGACCTCGCGGGCCCTTCCGCCCGTCGTGGAGCTCGTGCCGGGCGTCCTCGTCCGCAACGTGGTCGCCGGGCCGTTCGAGGAACTCGACAAGGCCGAGCTTCCCCGGCACCTGTGCGGGTTCACCTCCGGCGTGCTGCGCGCCGAGGCGGCCCACGAACCCGGCCACTACGACCTCCTCCACACGCACTACTGGCTCTCCGGCCAGGCGGGCTGGGCGGCCAAGGAGCGGTGGGGCGTCCCGCTCGTCCACTCCATGCACACGATGGCCAAGGTCAAGAACGCGGCCCTCGCGGACGACGACAGGCCCGAGCCGGACGAGCGCGTCCTCGGCGAGGAGCAGGTCGTGGCATCGGCCGACCAGCTCGTCGCCAACACCGCCAAGGAGGCCGGGGAGCTCGTCGACCTCTACGGCGCCGACCCCTCCCGCGTCGCGACCGTCAGCCCCGGCGTCGACCTGTCGCTCTTTCGCCCCGAATCGCCCCTCATCGCCCGCGGCGCCGGCCTCCTGGCGCACCGGACCGGCCCCGCCCGCCGCCGCCTCGGCCTGCCCCGCGACGCCTACGTGCTGCTGTTCGTCGGCCGCATCCAGCCGCTGAAGGCCCCCGACGTGCTGCTGCGCGCCGTCGCCCGCATGCTCGACGACGACCCGGCGCTGCGCTCGCGGCTCGTCGTCGCCGTCGTCGGCGGCCCCAGCGGCTCCGGGCTGTGCCGCCCCGCGGGCCTGCAACTGCTCGCCGCCGAACTCGGCATCTCCGACGTCATGCGCTTCGAGCCGCCGTCGCCGCAGCGGGAGCTGGCCGACTGGTACCGCGCCGCGGACGTCACCGTCGTCCCGTCCCACAGCGAGTCGTTCGGGCTCGTCGCCGTCGAGTCCCAGGCCTGCGGGACCCCGGTCGTGGCGTCCCGCGTCGGCGGCCTGTGCACGGCGGTCTCCGACGGCGAGTCCGGCATGCTGATCCCCGGCCACGACCCCGCCGACTACGCCGCCGTCCTGCGGCGCCTGCACGCCGAGCCCGGCCTGCACGCCCGTCTCGCCCGCGGCGCCGTCCGGCACGCGCACGGCTTCGGCTGGGACGCCACCGTCGACCGGCTGCTCGACGTGTATACCGGTGCCGTGCCGGTGCCGGCCGCCGCCGCCGCGCAGGCCACCGCATGAGCCGAGCCGACCGGGGGCGCGGGGGAGCCGCCCTCCAAGGGGGAGACACGTGACCATCGTCGAGACCATCCGCGAGACGCTGAGATCCAACGAGCTGGAGTTCGAGGAGCCGCGCGAGAACGCGTTCTTCGTCAAGCTTCCCGGGCAGCACAAGCTCGCCACCATGACGTGGCTCATCGCCGGGGACCACTCGCTGCACGTCGAGGCGTTCTTCTGCCGCCGCCCGGACGAGAACCACGCCGAGTTCTACCGGTTCCTCCTGGAAAAGAACGGCCGCATGTACGGGGTCGCCTTCGCGCTCGACGACGTGGGCGACGTCCACCTCGTCGGGAAGGTCCCGCTCGAAGGCGTCTCTCCGGAGGAGATCGACCGCCTCCTCGGCTGCGTCCTCACCTACTCCGACGAGAACTTCGACAAGGCGCTGGAGCGCGGGTTCAAGTCGTCCATCCAGCGCGAATGGGACTGGCGCGTCAAGCGCGGCGAGAGTCTCGCCAACCTCCAGGCCTTCGCCTCCTTCGCGGATCCGGCCAACCGCGAGTGACCCGCGGGGGGCCGATAGGCTCTGGTGCCATGGCGACCCTGGTATTGCTCCGGCATGGCGAAAGCGTCTGGAACGCGGAAGGGCTGTTCACCGGCTGGGTGGACGTCGACCTCTCCGCGAAGGGCGAGAGCGAGGCGACCAAGGGCGGCGATCTGCTGCTCGACGCCGACATCACCCCCGACGTGCTGCACACCTCCCTGCTGAAGCGGGCCATCCGCACCGCCAACATCGCCCTGGACGTGGCCGACCTGCTCTGGATCCCGGTGAAGCGCTCCTGGCGCCTCAACGAGCGCCACTACGGCGCCCTCCAGGGCAAGAACAAGGCGCAGACGCGCGAGGAGTTCGGCGAAGAGCAGTTCATGACGTGGCGCCGCTCCTACGACACCCCGCCGCCGCCCATCAAGGACGACGACCCCCTGTCGCAGGTCAACGACCTGCGTTACGCCGAGCTGCCGTCCGAGCTGATCCCCCGCTCGGAATGCCTCGCCGACGTCGTCGACCGCATGCTGCCGTACTGGTACGACTCGATCATCCCCGACCTGGCGGCGGGCAAGACCGTCATGGTCGCGGCGCACGGCAACTCCCTGCGCGCCCTGGTCAAGCACCTGGACGACATCTCCGACGAGAAGATCGTCGGCCTGAACATCCCCACCGGCATCCCGCTCGTCTACGAGCTGGACGACGACTTCTCCCCGCTCAAGCGCGGCGGCGAGTACCTCGACCCGGCCGCCGCCAAGGCCGCGATCGAGGCCGTCAAGAACCAGGGCGCCGGTAAGGGCGGGAGCACCGCCAAGCCCGCCGCGAAGAGCCCCGCCCCGAAGGACGAGCGCAAGCCCAGGCGCGGCAAGCGCAGGTAGCCCGGAGGGGCCGCCCCCGGCGGCCCCTCGCATGGTGAACGCGGTCGGATGCGGTCACCCGGAGCCGGTGCTCGCGGGGACGGGACGACGGTCGCGGCGGTGGATGTGCACGGCCACGACCAGCCCGGCCAGGGTGAGCACGGCCGCGACGGGGAAGAGCGAGCGCAGGCCCGGCCCGTCGCTGATCAGCGTCCCGCCGAGCCAGCCGGCGAACGCGGCCGCGACCTGGAACCCGGAGGCGTTGACGGCCACCGCCAGCGTCGGGGCCGCGCCCGCCGTGGTCAGGACGCGGGTCTGCATGCCCGGGATGATCGCGAAGGCCAGCACGCCGAGCGCGAAGGTCATCGCGGCGGCGAGCGGCCGGACGCCGCCCACCGCCCAGAACAGCGCCAGGGCGCCGGCCAGCGCGCCGAGGAGCCAGGCCAGGGACGGCATCAGGGCCCGGTCCGAGAGCCGGCCGCCGAGGAAGTTGCCCGCGACCGCGCCCGCGCCGTACACCAGGAGCAGCGCCGGGACGGCGCCCTCGGTGAACCCGCCGACCTCGGTGAGCAGCGGCGCGATGTAGGTGAAGACGGTCACCACGCCCACGTTGCCCAGCGCGGTGAGGACGATCGCCAGGCGGACGTCCCGCCCCGCGAACACGCGCAGCTCGCCCCGGAGCGGGCCGGTCGCGGCGGGGGGCAGGGCGGGGACGAACCGCAGAACCATGAGCAGGGCCACGGCGGTGAGCGCGGCGATCGAGCCGAAGGTCGCCCGCCAGCCGAGTCCCTGACCGATCAGGGTCCCCAGCGGTGCGCCGAGGACGATGCCGAGGTTCAGCCCCAGCGCCACCTTCGCGATGGTGGAGGACTCCCTGCCCGCGGGGGCCGTGGCGGCGGCGGTGGCGATGGCGACCGCGAAGAACGTGGCCACGACCAGCCCCGCGGCGAACCTGGCCGCGAGCAGCACCGGGTAGTTCGGCGCCAGGGCGGAGCCGAGGTTGCCGAGGATCGACACGGCGATGAGGCCGGTCACGAGCGGCTTGCGCGGCAGCCGCGCCGTCAGGACGGTGACGACCGGCCCGCCGACGATCATGCCGAGCGCGTAGGCGCTGACCAGGCGCCCGGCGGCGGGCACCGAGACGCCGAGGTCCGCGGCCACGTCCGGCAGGATGCCCGCGATGACGAACTCGCCGGTGGTCAGGCCGAACACGACCAGCATGAGGGACAGGAGGGAGGGGGGCACGCGGCGCTCCATTTACTTCGAACTCGGATGATTCGAATTAGCAATATCATGATTCGAAGTACAGGCGCTACACTCGGGGCATGGGCGAGCAGATGGAGCGGGACGTGTGCAAGCTGGTCCACCGGTTCGCGCAGCGGCTCGACGTCCACGCCCGCCGCGTCGCCGACGAGGTGGGGATGACCGCCGCCCAGGTCGTCGCGCTCCGCGAGCTGTCGGAGCCGATCACGGCGCGCGAGCTCGCCCACCGCATGGCGTGCGAGGCGTCGAACGCGACCTTCGTCCTCGACCGCCTCGAAGGGCAGGGCCTCGTCGAGCGCCGCCCCCACCCGACCGACCGCCGCGCGAAGCAGATCGTCCTCACCCCGGACGGCGAACGCTGTCGCGCCGACGTCCTCGAACGGCTCGACGCCGACTCACCGCTGACCCCGCTCGCCCCGGCCCAGCAGGAGTCCTTGCGCGACCTGTTGCAGGCGCTCCTGGGGGAGCCGGCCTAGCGGGAGGAGAACCCGGTCAGCGGGTGAGGACGAGGCGGGCGGCGCGGCCCTTTTCTCCTGCGGCCCAGCAGCCGCCGTCGGGCGCGCAGTCGACGGTGTCGAAGCTCCCGGTGTCGAACCGGG
Organism: Actinomadura sp. NPDC023710; assembly: GCF_040639875.1. Taxonomy (NCBI): domain Bacteria; kingdom Bacillati; phylum Actinomycetota; class Actinomycetes; order Streptosporangiales; family Thermomonosporaceae; genus Actinomadura; species Actinomadura sp. NPDC023710. The sequence goes on along the minus strand of NZ_JBFAGB010000041.1, from coordinate 60,727 downwards.
TCCACGTGCGGCCGCCGTCGAGGGTGCCGTCGCTGCCCGTGGGCCCCACGGCCAGCGCGGCCGGGCCCGCGTACGCCGGCCACACGGCCCCCGACCGGTACTCGGCCGGCGGGCGGCGCGCGGGACGCCACGTGCGGCCTCCGTCACCGGTCGTCGCCGCGGCCGCCGGGGACGGCTGCCCCGGCCGGTAGTCGCCGCCGACCGCGACGCCGTGCCGGGCGTCGCGGAACGCCACCGCGAACACGCCCTGCGACGGGCCGGCCGGCAGCGGGGTGTCGGCGACGGTCCAGGTGAGGCCGCGGTCCCCGGAGTGGAACACGCGCGAGCGGGACGCCCCGCCCGTCGCCAGCCACACGTCCCGCGGCCCATGGCTCACCAGGCACTGCCCGCTGGCGGCGAACCCGGCCTCGCCCTCCAGCGCCGGGGGCATGCCCCTGGACGGCAGGACCCGCCAGCTGCGGCCGGCATCGCTGGTGGAGATGATCCGGAACCGGCCGTCCACGGGGTCGCCGACGGCCAGCCCGTGCCGGGAGTCGGAGAACGTGACGCAGTCGTAGAACGCCCTGGGATCGTCGTTCCTGAAACCGAGCGTCCAGGTGACGCCGCCGTCCGAGGTCCGGTAGACGCGGGACGCATCGCCCTCGCCGATGGCCAGCACGACCGCCCGCCGCGCGTCGAACGCCTCGATGTCGCGGAACTCCAGGCCCTGCGCGCCCGCCGGGGCGACGTCGCGCCACGTGCGGCCGCCGTCGGCCGTCCGCAGCACCGTCCCGCCGCTGCCCGCCAGCCAGGCGACCTCGCGGCCGACCGCCGCCAGGCCGCGGAACCGCGCCTCGCTCCCGGTCGGGGTGAGCCGCCAGGCGGGCCCGTGCGCCACCGGCCTCGCCTGCGCAGGCACGGCGCCCGGCACCCCGAGGGACGCCGCCGCCACCGCCCCGCACACCCCGGCCGCCGTGATCGCCCGGACCAGCGCCCGCATCGGTCTCATGACGCGCAAGCTAACGAACGTTGATCAAGCCGTCCAGACCCCGGCCCTCCAAGCCTCGCGGCACGGAGCGGCGCGGGCGAGGCCGGCCGGTCAGGCCGAGTCGATGATCTCCTCGGGACGCTGGCCGGTCACCAGGTAGACGACGTTCTCCGCGACGTGCACGGCGTGGTCGGCGAAGCGCTCGAAGTAGCGCCCGGCGAGGGTGATGTCGACGGCCGGCTCGACGCCGTGCCGCCACTTCGGGGACAGCAGGATGTCGAACAGGCGGCGGTGGAGGCGGTCCATCTGGTCGTCGTCGGCGTCCAGTTCCAGTCCCATCTCGACGTCCTGGGACGCGATCACGCTGCCCGTCTTGGCGATCATCCGCTCGGCGATCTGCCCCATCTCCAGGACGGTCGCCTGCAGCTCGGGCGGGACGGCCGACTCGGGGTGGCGGCGCCGGGCCGTCTTGGCGATGTGCACGGCGAGGTCGCCCATGCGCTCCAGGTCGCCGCTCATCCGCAGCGCGGTGATCAGGGTCCGCAGGTCGCCGGCGACCGGCTGCTGGCGCGCCATCAGGTCGAACACCGTCGCCTCGATGTCGGCGTCGATCTTGTTGACGTGCTCGTCCCCGCTGATGACCTCCTCCGACAGCCGCAGGTCGGCGTCCAGGAGGGCGGTCACCGCGCGGGCCATCGCGGACCGGACGAGGCGGGTCATCTCCACCAGGCGGTCGGTGAGGGAGTCGAGTTCCTCGTGGTAGGCGTCGCGCACTTGAGAATCCTTCGATGTGAACGGGGGGCGGGCAGGGCGGACTCGCCCACGCCACAGCCTGCCCCACGGGTGTGAACGCATCCGGTGGCAAAGGTGAACTTTGGGGTAACGAGAAGGCGCTGGCCAGGCCAGAGGGGAAGCGTTACTCCGAACGCCGCCTACGATCCGAGGTGTGGAGGTCGAGATTGTCGCGAGCCTGACAGGGCTCGCCGGGCTCGCGATCGGGCTCGCGACTGGATTGGCGGTGCGGGTGAGCGAGCGAGCCCAGCGGACGGCGGTTGCGACGAACCCGGTGGGCAGCCTGCCGCCGGGCGTCGCCTCGGTCCTGAGCGTCCTGCGGTCCTCGGCCGTCGTGGTGGACGGCGAGGACCGGGTACTGCGGGCCAGTTCGGCGGCACGGGCGTACGGACTGGTCAGCGGCGACCACCTGGTGGTGGACGAGGTGATCGCGATGACCCGGCTCGTCCGCCGCGACGGGGAGATCCGCGAGACCGAGATACAGGTCGGCCCGAACGGCGGCCGCCGCCGGGCCGACGGGCGGTGGTTCGCGGTCCGCGTCGCGCCGCTCGGGTCGCACGGGCTCGTCCTCGTGCTCGCCGAGGACCTCACCGACATGCGCCGCACCGAGGCGATCCGCCGCGACTTCGTGGCGAACGTCAGCCACGAGCTGAAGACCCCGGTGGGCGCGCTGTCCCTGCTCGCCGAGACCGTCGAGGGCGCCGCCGACGATCCCGAGGCCGTCCGCCGGTTCGCCGGCCGGATGCAGTACGAGTCGGTGCGGCTGAACAACCTCGTCCAGGACCTGATGACGCTGTCGCGCGTCCAGGGGGACGAGCCGCTCCCCGAGCTCACCCCGATCACCCTCGACGAGGTGATGGCCGAGGCGCTCGACCGCTGTCAGATCAAGGCGACCGCCAAGGACATCCAGCTCGCGTCCGGGGGCGAGGACGGGCTGCGGGTCCGCGCCGACCAGGAGCTGCTGGTCACCGCGCTGCGCAACCTCGTCGACAACGCCGTCGCCTACAGCCCCGAGCACACCCGGGTGGTGGTGTCGACCCGCCGGTGCGACGAGACGCACGTCGAGATCAACGTGACCGACCAGGGCATCGGCATCCCGGAGGCCGAGATCGAGCGGATCTTCGAGCGGTTCTACCGGGTCGACCCCGCCCGCTCCCGCCAGACCGGCGGCACCGGCCTCGGCCTCGCCATCGTCAAGCACGTCACCAGCAAGCACGGCGGCGAAGTCACGGTGTGGAGCAAGGAGGGGCACGGGTCGACGTTCACGATCCGGCTCCCCCTGATCGACACGCCGCGCCGCCGGCCGGCCGCGACGACCGCAGACCAAGCCCCACAGAACACCGCCCGGGAGGCAACACCGTGACCCGCGTGCTCGTCGTGGAAGACGAAGAGTCCTTCAGCGACGCACTGTCGTACAACCTGCGCAAGGAGGGGTTCGAGGTGGCCGTCGCCGCCACCGGCCCCGACGCGCTGGACATCTTCGAGCGCAACGGTGCCGACCTCGTGCTGCTCGACCTGATGCTGCCCGGGCTGCCCGGCACCGAGGTGTGCCGCGAGCTGCGCGCCCGCTCCAGCGTCCCGGTGATCATGCTGACCGCCAAGGACAGCGAGGTCGACAAGGTCGTCGGGCTGGAGCTCGGCGCCGACGACTACGTCACCAAGCCGTTCTCCACCCGGGAGCTGATCGCCCGGATGCGGGCCGTGCTGCGCCGCCAGGGCGAGGTCGAGGAGCCGACGCCCGCGACGCTGGAGGCCGGGCCGGTCCGGATGGACGTGGAACGCCACGTGGTCAGCGTGGGCGGCGAGCCCGTCCAGCTCCCCCTCAAGGAGTTCGAGCTGCTGGAGGTGCTGCTGCGCAACGCCGGCCGCGTCCTCACCCGGATGCAGCTGATCGACCGCGTGTGGGGCGCCGACTACGTGGGCGACACCAAGACCCTGGACGTCCACATCAAGCGGCTCCGCGCCAAGGTCGAGGAAGTGCCGTCCACGCCGCGCTACATCGTCACCGTCCGGGGCCTCGGCTACAAGTTCGAGCCCTGACGGATATGAAGAACGGCCCGTCCCGGTCGGGACGGGCCGTTCTCATGTGTGCGGGTGCCGGGGCTCGGGATCAGCCGGCGGCCGGGGTCTCCGTGGCGGCATGGGGCTGCGTGGTGGCCGGGGGCTGCGACGACTCCGGCCCGCCCTGCTCGGCGCCCGGGGACGGCGACGTGCTCGCCTCTCCGCCGGGGGTCTGGCCGGGCGTCTGGCCCGGGGTCCGGCCGCCCGGGGCCTGCGGCGTGGCGGGCGTCATCGGCAGCGGGTAGCCGCTGAACTCGTCCTGCCGCGCCACCACGGGCACCGAGAACTCGACGGACCCGGCGCGCTCGAACCGCAACGTCAGCGGCACCGTCGCCCCGGCGAGCAGCTCCTCGCCGAGCCGGGGCAGCACCACCAGCGGCTGATCCCCGCCGGTGCTCGGCGTGGCCGACGGACCGCCGCCCTGCGGGCCCGTGGTGTTCTCCGAGGTCGGGGTCTCGGACACGTTCGGCGTCGCGCCCTGGCCGGTCGGCTCGGGGGTGGCGCCGCCGGAAGGCGCGGCCTGACCGGAAGGCGTGGCCTGGCCGGAGGGCGTGCCGCCCGGCTGCTGCGTCCTCTTCTTGCCGGCCGGCTGCTGCGGGGTGGGGGTCGCCGAGGGCTTGCCCAGCAGCCTGGTGAAGCTGCCCGTCCCGTCCGGGGCGGCGGGCGGCAGGGTGAGCGCGCCGCCCTCGATCTTCGCCTCGCCGCCGAACGCCGGGCTGCTGACCGAGACCAGGCGGTCCTGCCGGCCCTTCACCTGGTTGATGATCACACCGTAGAGGGCCAGGGACGTGCCCGCGGGGATCGGCCGTCCCGCCTCAGGGCCCAGCAGGAACATGTGGCGCAGGTCGATCTGCGCGGCCCCCGGCCTGTCCTTCGGCACCGACACGTTGACGCCCTCGGTGAGCTGCGTGGGGGCGGCGGACTGGGGCTTATCGCCGGCGCCGCAGCCGGAGACCACCGGCGCGATGGCGACGGCGCCAGCGATGGCGAGCACGACCATTCGACGGCTGTTTCGGATCACGGCGGCGGTCTCCTCGCGAAATATCAGATGAAGAGGTGGCTTCAGAAAGTGGTGGGGCTGGCGTGAGATACGCCAGGGGAAGCGTAGCGAGGTCCTGCCGGTGACCCCTCTCCGGGGTGGCCGACACGCCTGGCGGGGCCGTCTAACCGGAACCGAGGCCCTTGATCTTCCCGGTGAGCTCGGGGCCGGACCGGGGCGCCCGGACGACCTCGGTGACCACGCCGTCGGGCTGGACGAAGACGGCGGTGAGGCCGGTGCCCGTCGGGCCGGGCGTGCCGGGCGCGGGCGAGTACGCGCCGGCCAGGACGGCGGCGCGGTCCTCCAGGATCTGCGGCGTCCCGAGGTGGGCGGTGCCCGCGCACGCCCTGAGGTCCTTCAGGGACATGGGCTTCCTGGCGCCGGCGGGACGCGGGTCGGCGACGAGCCAGAAGGTGAGGGTGTACTCCTGCGTCCGGCCGGCCAGCTCCGCCACCAGGGCCTCGCACCGGTACCCGGGCGGGACGATGGCGATCACGCCGGGGCGCACGTCCCGCAGCGGTTTGGAGGTGCGGCCGGCCGTCACGAGGTCGACCCGGCGGTCGGGCAGCAGCCCGCCGACCCTGCCGGGGCTCGCGGTGGGGCGGGGGGCCAGCTGGGCGCTCGTCGGCCGGGGCGCGGGACGGGGACCGAAAGCCGTCATCAGGACGCCGCTCAGCAGCGCGACCAGCAGCGCGCCCGCGATGATCGGGACGGCGACCCCGAACCGGGTCAGCGGGCGGTACAGCCGCCGCACCCGGGCCCTGCGCCGCCGCCTGCGCCTCTCCCGGTGGTAGGCGGTGACGTCCCGCTCCAGCTCGCGGGCGTCATCGGGCACCACGACGTCGACGCGCGGAAGCCCGTAGTCGTCGGGCTCCGGGTCGCCGCCGTCCGGCCTCACGCGACACCTCCCTCGCCGATCGGTGTTCCCGCGGGACGCGCGTCCCCACGCCGTGTCCTGTTGAGACCCTTCCGGGCGCTTCGTACCCGCGCGACCCAGGGTGCTCACATCCCAGTATGGAACCCGCCCGCACCGCCGGCGGAACGATGCTTGTAACCGGGGGCCCGTTGCCGGTAAAGGCGCGGGGGTGGGATCGCGGTGTTCTGTCGGCTACGCTGAGTGGGGGGAACTGGTCGGCGATGCACCAATAAAGGGGTTTGTCAATACCTCAATATGTGGCTTGACCTGCGCATTTGTCGGGAAGGCCGGTTCGGGCACGCTCGTTTCCGTGCTACCCTGGTGTTAGCGGAAGGGGTACTTGTCACATGACTTTCCAGGTCGGCGACACCGTCGTCTACCCCCACCATGGGGCTGCTCGGATCGAGGCCATCGAGACTCGCACCATCAAGGGTGAGGACAGGACCTACCTGGTCCTGAAGGTTGACAAGGGTGACCTGACGGTACGGGTCCCGGTCGAGAACGTCGAGGACGTGGGCGTCCGGGACGTCGTCGGCCAGGACGGGCTGGAGAAGGTGTTCGAGGTGCTTCGCGCACCCTACACCGAGGAGCCCACCAACTGGTCGCGCCGGTACAAGGCGAATCTTGAGAAGCTCGCCTCCGGCGATGTCAACAAGGTCGCGGAGGTCGTCCGCGACCTCTGGCGGCGCGACAAGGAGCGCGGTCTGTCCGCGGGTGAGAAGCGGATGCTCGCCAAGGCGCGCCAGATCCTCGTCAGCGAGCTCGCGCTCGCCGAGAAGACCAACGAGGACAAGGCAGAGGCGCTGCTCGACGAGGTCCTGGCCAGCTGAGCGGTCGGCCTCGTTGAACGAACGGCTCCCTCGGGTGGGCGTCGGTACCGACGTCCACCCGTTCTCGTCCGAGCCCCGCCCCCTCTGGGTCGCGGGGCTCGAATGGCCGGGTGAGGGCCACGGCCTAGCCGGGCACTCCGACGGCGACGTCGCCGCGCACGCCGCCTGCGACGCGCTCCTTTCGGCCTGTGGTCTCGGTGACCTCGGCGCCGTCTTCGGCACCTCGGATCCGCGCTGGTCCGGCGCCTCCGGCGTCGACCTGCTGCGCGAGGTCGCCCGGCGCGTCGACGAGGCCGGTTACACGATCGGCAACGTCGCCGTGCAGATCATCGGCAACCGTCCCAAGATCGGCAAACGGCGCGCCGAGGCGGAGAAGACCCTCACCGAGGCCCTGTCCGGCGCCCCGGTCACCGTCTCCGCCACGACCACCGACGGCCTGGGCCTGACGGGGCGGGGCGAGGGCCTGGCGGCCATCGCCAACGCTCTCGTCCTCCCACCCGCGTAACGGGCGCCGCTACGGCAGAGCCGGGTGGACGGTCCCCGTCACGTCGCCGAGGGCGATGCGGGAACCGGAGGCACCCGGCGCCTGGGCGCGGAGGGTCACGGTGTCGCCGTCCTCCAGGAACGTGCGCTCCGTGCCGTCCTCCAGCAGCAGGGGCTCCTGGCCGTTCCAGCTGAGCTCCAGCAGGCAGCCCCGCTCCTCGCGCTCGGGCCCCGAGACCGTGCCGGACGCGAACAGGTCGCCGGTGCGGAGCGGGGCGCCGTTCACCGTGGCGTGCGCCAGCTGCTGCGGCGGCGTCCAGTACATCGACGCGAACTTCGGCCGCGCCGCGACCCGGCCGTTGATCAGGACCTCCAGGTGCAGGTCCAGCCCCCACGGCTCCTCGCAGCGCAGGTAGGGCAGCGGCACCGGGTTCTGGACGGGCGGCGAGACGCGCGCGGGCTCCAGCGCCGCGACCGGCACCACCCACGACGAGACCGACGTCGCGAACGACTTGCCGAGGAACGGGCCGAGCGGCTGCGACTCCCACATCTGCAGGTCGCGCGCGCTCCAGTCGTTCACCAGCACGAAACCGAACACGTGGTCGCGGAACGCGGCGGCCGGGATGCCGCGCCCGGCGGGGGAGGGGACGCCCACGACGAAGCCGACCTCCGCCTCGAAGTCCAGGCGCCGCGACGGGCCGTAGGACGGCTCCGGCTCGTCCTTCGCCCGCCGCTGCCCGGACGGCCGGATGATCGGCGTCCCCGTCGGATACACGGTCCCTGAGCGACCGTGGTAGGCGACCGGCATGTGCTTCCAGTTCGGCGGGAGCGGCTCGCCCTTCGGCCGCAGGATCCGTCCCGCGTTCGTCGCGTGGTGCTCCGAGGAGTAGAAGTCGACGTAGTCGGCGACCTCGAACGGCCTCTGCATGCTCACGTCCGCGACCGGGATCAGGTGGGGCTCGACCCGCTCGCGGTACGCCTCGTCGGTGAGCAGCTCGGTCACCCGCTCCCGGTTCGCCTGCCAGGCGGCGCGTCCCGCGACCATGAAGGCGTTCAGCGACCCGGAGGCGAAGTACCGCCGGTCCTCCACCAGCCCCACGGCCGACATCTCGGCGAGGTCGAGGACGCGGTCGCCGATGGCCACGCCGATGCGCGGCAGTTCCCCCGGGCGCGAGAAGACCCCGTACGGCAGGTTCTCGATGCCGAAGCCGCCCTCCTGGCTGCCCTCGACCCATGAAACGGTCGTCATGGAGTCATACCTTCCCCCGCCGCCTCCCTTTCATCCGATGCGCGCAGATCAGCCCCGGCGGGAGGAAAGGAGGGTTTCCAGATCAGGGCAAAGGCCCGACAGCCCGCGCCGGGACCGTTCCCTATTCGGCGGGAGGGAGGGGGCCGCTGCGGAAGTTGCCGGACGGCGGCGGGTTCCAGTCGTCCCTGGCCGGACGGTCGCCCGCGTCGGAATCCTCCGCGCCGCGGTCTCCGGCGTCGGGGTCCTCGGCGCGGTCGGCGGGCGGGCCGTCGTCCTCGTCCTCGTCGGCGCCGTAGGGCGGGGGCATCACGATGTCGGGGCGGGTCGTCGCGGCGGCCGGGGGCTCCTCGGCGACGCCGTCCCGGCCCCGGACGAGTTCGACGTCCGTCGGCAGCAGGTCCGGTACCGCGTCCAGCGGCCGGCGCGGCTGCGGCAGCGGGTCCAGCGGCGGCGCCGGTTCCGACGACAGGCTCTCCTCCCAGGCGAAGGAATCGAAATCCTCGGCGACGGGCTCGGGCTTCTCGGCGGCGGGCCACTCGGGCTCGTCCTTGAACGGCAGGATCGGCTCCGGCTCCGGCTCCGGCTCCGGCTCCGGCTCCGGGTCCGGGTCCGGGTCCGGCTCGGGCTCAAGCTCCGGTTCGGGCTCGCGCTCGGGCTCCGGTTCCGGTTCCGCTCCCTGTGCGGCGGGCGCCTCCAGCGCGAGCGGCGGTGCCGCGGGCCCCAGGACCTTGACATGGCCGCGCTGCGCCTCGACCGGTCCCTCATCCCCGGCGGCCGGCCGCGCCACCCGGATCTGCTTGACCATCGTCAGCCACAGCCAGACGGCGATCACGAGCATGGCGTGCGGCGCCACGGCCACGCCCGTCCGCACCGCGTCGTCCGGCAGCGGACCGAACCCGCGGACCGAGTGCTGGACGGAGACGGCGGCGCCCCCGGCGAGGAGCAGGACCAGCAGCGTCCAGCGCGGCAGCCGCGTCCACCAGCGGGCGTTGCGGGTGACGACGAGCGACAGGATGGTCACGGCGGTGAGGGTGTCGGCCATCGCCGGGTACAGCGGTGCCCAGCGGCGGCTCACCCCGCCGGTGACGGCGAGCTCGCGCAGCACGTCGTAGGTCAGCGCGAACGCGCCGCCCGCGAGCGCGGCGACGACGAGACCGGCGGCGGTGGTGAGCAGCCGCCGCTGCACGGGGGTGTAGGAGGGCCGGGTCGGATCAGTCGGCATGTCTCTCGTTCCGGAAGGAGGGGTCCTCCGCCGAGATTAACCAGCCGGGACGCCACCGAACCGCAACTTCTTAGTGATCACTGTGGCGCTGCGCACTATAAGTGGGGAGACGTACGGTATTGGTGACGACAGGCAAGGGAGGCAGTGATGGCGTGCGGCAGGTTCGTGCGTGTCACGCGGGCCCGCGCGGCAGGGTAGCGCCGTCGTGGCGCTCCCCCGGGACCGGCTCGGCGCACCGGTCCGGATCTTCGACGGGCGGGCCGCGGCCCGCCGCACCTGGGCATGGCTGGCGCTGCTGTGCCTGGCCGCCGCGGCGCTCGTCCCGGCGGCCGTCGCCTACCTGCACGATCGCGTGTGGTGGGTGGGCGTCCCGGCGCTGCTCCTGTCGATGGGGTACGCGGCCGCCGCCGGATGGACGGCGGGACGGGACCGGCCGCGCGTCCGGTCCCGCGTCGCCGCCCTCCACACCGGGGGCCTGGCGCTCACCGGGCCGGGCGGCGGGGCCTACACGTGGGACGAGCTCGTCTCGGTGACGGTCGTCGGCGTACCGGGCGGGCCCGGCGGGCGCGTGCGCTGGTGCTTCACGGTCGTCGCCGACGACGGGAACGTGCTGCGGCTCGGCGACGACATCCCCGAGGTCCGGACGCTCGGCGTGGCCGTCGCCCAGGAGGTGACCGCCCGGACCGTTCCCCGCCATCTGGCGGCGGTGAAGGCGGGGGAGTGCGTGCGGATGGGCCCGTTCACCGTCGACCTGGACGGAGTCGGGAAGGACGGCGAGCGACTGCCCTGGGGCGCCGTCCAGGACGTGGTGATCGGGGGCGGGATGGTGACCGTGCAGGCCCGCCCGGGCCGCACGGAGCTGGCGGCGATCGCTTCCCGGATGCCGGACGCGCTGGCGTTCAGCGTCCTGTGCCACCAGGTCAGGGACCTGATCGAAGATTTCTGAAGATTCTTTCGCAGGGAGTGTCGAGAACCGGCCGGCCGCTCCGATCCTCCTTCGACGGACCCGGGGACGGGCCGCCCGACCACGAGGAGAGAACCGTGAAGTACATGCTGATGATCTACAACCGTCCCGGCTTCCTGGAGGAGCTGACGGAGCAGGAGCGGACCGAGCTGTTCGGCGAGGTCGAGGCGATCATGACCGAGCTGTCCGAGTCGGGCGAGCTGGTCGGCGGGGCGGCGCTGGCCGACCCGTCCCTCACCAGGACCGTCGTGGGCAGGGACGGCCGGCCGGCCGTGACGGACGGCCCGTTCCTGGAGGCCAAGGAGCACTTCGCCGGCTACGTCAGCGTGGACTGCGAGACCGAGGAGCGGGCCGTGGAGATCGCCTCCCGCTGGCCGGACGTCAAGTACGGCGGGTACATGGAGGTCCGGGCGGTCATGCACGACTCCGGGACGGAGATGTGAGGACGCCCCCGGCCGTCGAGGACCTGCTGCGCGCCCTCGCGCCGCAGGTGCTCGGCACGCTCGTGCGGCGGCACGGCGCCTTCGACGCGTGCGAGGACGCCGTGCAGGAGGCGCTGCTCGCCGCCGCCGTGCAGTGGCCGGGGGAAGGCGTTCCGGAGAACCCGCGCGGCTGGCTGCTGACCGTCGCGACCCGGCGGCTCACCGACCAGTGGCGCAGCGAGCGGGCCCGCCGCGACCGCGAGGCGGCCGTGGCCGCGGAGGAGCCCGCCGAGCCCGGTCCGGAGGAGGACCGGCCCGGCGACCGCGACGACACGCTGACGCTGCTGTTCCTGTGCTGCCATCCGGCGCTGTCGCCGTCCTCGCAGGTCGCGTTGACGCTGCGGGCCGTCGGCGGCCTGACCACGGCGCAGATCGCCCGCGCGTTCCTCGTCCCGGAGGCGACGATGGCGCAGCGGGTCAGCCGCGCCAAGCAGAAGATCAAGGCGGCGGGGGCGCGGTTCGGGTCCCCGCCGCCGGACGAGCGGGACGAGCGGCTGCGCGCCGTCCTGCACGTGCTGTACCTGATCTTCAACGAGGGGTACACCGCGTCCAGCGGGCCCGACCTCCAGCGTGCGGACCTCACCGCCGAGGCGATCAGGCTCGCCCGGGCGCTGCACCGGCCGCTGCCCGGCGACGGGGAGGTGACCGGGCTGCTCGCGCTGATGCTGCTCACCGACGCCCGCCGCGCGGCCCGCACCGCCGACGGCGGGCTGCTGGTCCCGCTCACCGAGCAGGACAGGACGCTCTGGGACGCCGAGGAGATCCGGGAGGGCACCGAGCTGATCACCGACGCGCTCACCTGGTCGCCGCCCGGCCCGTACCAGGTCCAGGCCGCGATCGCCGCCGTCCACGCCGAGGCCGCCCGGCCGCAGGACACCGACTGGCCGCAGATCCTCGCGCTGTACCGGGTGCTGGCGCACCTGGCGCCGAACCCGATGGTCACGCTGAACGAGGCCGTCGCGCTGGCCATGGTGGACGGGCCTTCCGCCGGCCTCGACCTGCTGCGCACGCTGGACGGCGACACCCGGATGGAGGGACATCACCGGCTCGCGGCCGTCCGGGCCCACCTGCTGGAGACGGCCGGCGACGCACCGGCCGCGCGCGAGGCGTACCGGGACGCCGCCCGCGGCACGACGAGCCTGCCCGAGCGGCGCTACCTCGAATCCCGCGCCGCCCGGCTCGCCGACGGAGACCCCGGCGGGAAAGCCTGAGTCTCCGGCGCGGCCCTCTGCCACGACAGGCCCGGCCCGCACGCCGCCGCTTTCGTCGCCCGGCAGGCGGAGACGTTCCCGTTGGAATGACCCCGTGGCATGTCCGGATGGCCCAGCCCGGCCTGTGCGATGCGCCACGTAGCCGGACGCCGATCCAATAACCTGAACCCGTGAGCCTGCGCCTTTACGACACCGGTACCCGTAGCGTCCGCACGTTCGAGCCCCTGGAAGAGGGCCGCGTGGGGATGTACGTGTGTGGTGCGACCCCGCAGGCGGCCCCCCACATCGGGCATCTGCGCTCGGGCGTCATCTACGACGTCCTGCTGCGCTGGCTGCGCGCGTCCGGCTACGAGGTGACGTTCGCGCGCAACGTCACCGACATCGACGACAAGATCATCGCGGTGTCGGCGGAGCTGGGCGTGCCGTGGTTCGCGGTCGCCGAGGGCAACCAGCGCACGTTCACCCAGGGCTACGACCTGCTCGGCTGCCTGCCCCCGACGATCGAGCCGCGCGCCACCGGGCACGTCCCGGAGATGATCGTCCTGATGCGCCGGCTGATCGACAAGGGCCACGCGTACGCCGTGGACGGCGACGTGTACTTCGACGTCAAGTCCTGGGCGGACGAGTACGGCGCGCTGTCGAACCAGCGGCTGGAGAACATGCGCTCCGCCGGCGACACCCCCAACGAGGACCTCAAGCGCGACCCGCGCGACTTCGCGCTCTGGAAGGGCGCGAAGCCGGGGGAGCCGTCCTGGGAGACGCCCTGGGGGGACGGGCGCCCCGGCTGGCACCTGGAGTGCTCGGCGATGGCGACCCGCTACCTCGGCCCGACCTTCGACATCCACGGCGGCGGCGTCGACCTGATCTTCCCCCACCACGAGAACGAGATCGCGCAGTCCCGCGCCGCGGGCGACGGCTTCGCGCGCTACTGGCTGCACAACGGCCTCCTCACCGTGGACGGCGAGAAGATGAGCAAGTCGGTCGGCAACGTGGTGCTGCTGCCCGACCTGCTGGGCAGGGCCCGCCCGGTCGAGGTGCGCTACTACCTCGCCTCGGCGCACTACCGGTCGCTGATGGACTACACCGACGCCGCCCTGGCCGAGGCCGTCTCCGCCTACCAGCGGATCGAGGGCTTCGTGACGCGGGCCTCGGAGCAGGTGGGCGCCGGTTCGCCGTCCTCCGTCCCGTCCGCCTTCGCCTCCGCGATGGACGACGACCTTGGCGTCCCGCAGGCGCTGGCGGTGCTGCACGAGACCGTCCGGGAGGGCAACAGCGCCCTGGCGTCCGGCGACCGCGACGCGGTGCGGGAGCACCTGGCGGCGGTCCGGGCGATGGCCGGCGTCCTCGGCATCGACCCCCTCTCCCCGCAGTGGCGGGCCTCGGGGGAGGACGACCTGCACCCCGTCGTGGACGCCCTGGTCAAGGTGGCGCTGGAGCAGCGGCAGGCGGCCCGCGCCCGCAAGGACTACGCGGCGGCCGACGCGATCCGCGACGGCCTGTCGGAGGCCGGCGTCCTCGTCGAGGACACCCCCCAGGGTCCCCGCTGGGAACTGAAGCGCGGCTGACCGTGCATGGGGAACCCGCGCGGCGGATAAAATCGAATGTTCGCGGGGGTTCGTCGCCGTCCGCTGAGAACTTGAGCCGCCCGGCAGGGGCGAGCACGCAACCGTCGCGAAGGGCGTAACCGACAATGGCCAAGCGCAAGGGACCCACCCCCAAGGCCGAGGACCGGCACTGGCACGGCAAGCGCCAGAAGGCCCGCGCCGTCAAGAGCGCCAAGCGCACCGGCACCCCGACGCTGGGGCCGGGCGCGCGCGCCCAGGGCCCGTCGGAGAACCGTCCGGCCGGACGCCCCGCGGGCGCGCGGCGCGCGACCGGCGAGGTCCCCGAGCTGGTCACGGGCCGCAACCCGGTCGTCGAGGCGCTGCGCGCGGGCGTCCCCGGCACCGCCCTGTACGTCACGTCCGGAACGGACGAGCGGGTGCGCGAGGCGATCCAGATCGCCGCCGACCGCCGCATCCCGCTGCTGGAGACCGGCAAGAACGAGCTCGACCGGCTGACCGACGGCGCCGTCCACCAGGGCATCGCGCTGCAGGTCAAGCCCTACCGGTACGCGCACCCGGACGACCTGCTCAAGGGCACGGCCCCGCTGGTCGTCGCGGTGGACGGCATCACCGACCCCCGCAACCTCGGCGCGATCGTCCGCTCCGCCGCCGCGTTCGGCGCGACCGGCGTGGTCGTCCCGGAGCGGCGCGCGGCGGGGGTCACGGCCGGCGCCTGGAAGTCGTCCGCCGGAACCCTCGCGAACATCCCGGTCGCGCAGGCCACGAACCTGTCCCGCCAGCTCAAGGCCTACCAGAAGGCCGGGTGCTTCGTCGCCGGGCTGGACGCCGCCGGCGGCGTGACCGTCGCCGACCTGGAACTCGCGTCCGGGCCGTTCGTGCTGGTCGTGGGCTCGGAGGGCAAGGGCCTCGGACGCCTCGTCGCCGACACCTGCGACATGCTCGTCACGATCCCGATGCCGGGGAGGGCCGAGTCGCTCAACGCCGGAGTGGCCGCGGGCATCGCGCTGTACGAGATCAGCCGCCTCCGCGCCTGAGATCGGAAATAATCTCAACGTTCAGATAATTGACGTTGAGGTGAACCAGTCGACAGCCCTCCCGGCGCCGGCCCTGCGCACCCGCTACGCCTCCGACCTCGCCCTCGCCGCCTTCGCCCCCGCGAGCTGGGGCACCACCTACGTGGTCACCACCACCCTCCTGCCCGACGGCCGCCCCCTGCTGGCCGCCACCATGCGCGCCCTGCCCGCCGGACTGGTGCTGCTCGCCGCCACCCACCGCCTGCCGCGCGGCGACTGGTGGTGGAAGTCGATCGTCCTCGGCCTGCTGAACTTCGGCGCCTTCTTCCCGCTGATCTTCTTCGCCGCCTACCGCCTCCCCGGCGGCGTCGCAGCGACGATCGGCTCCGTCCAGCCCCTGGTCGTGGCGCTGCTGTCGATGGGCGTCCTGCGGATCCGCCCGGCCCGCGCCGTCCTGTACTCCGCCCTCGCCGGCACCGGCGGCGTCGCGCTGCTGACCCTCGGCGCCGACGCCCGGCTCGACCCCCTCGGCATCGGCGCCATGCTCACCGCGACGTCCCTCATGGCCACCGCGATCGTCCTGGCCAAGAAGTGGGGACGCCCCGAATCGCCCCTGGTCATGACCGGCTGGCAGCTCACCGTCGGCGGCCTCGTCCTCCTGCCGCTCACCCTGGCGCTCGAAGGCGCCCCGTCCTCGCTGACCGGCGAGAACCTGCTGGGCTTCGGCTACCTCGGCATCGTCGGCACCGCGATCGCCTACGCCCTCTGGTTCCGCGGCATCGACCGCCTGCCCCCGACCTCCGTCTCCCTCCTCGGCCTCACCAACCCGATGGTCGCCACCCTGGCGGGCCTGCTGATCCTCGGCCAGACCCTCACCCCATGGCAGGTCGTCGGCTTCACCATCGCCCTGGGCGCCCTCGTCGCCGGCCAGACCTTCAACCGGAGACCGCAGCCCGCCGCCTCCTGAGGAACGCCCGCTCGGCCCCGTCCTCCGTGCGCTTCAGGGCCTCGCCATAGGCCTCAGCCGCCTCCTCGCCCCGCCCCAACCGCCGCAGCAAGTCAGCACGCACCGCATGGAACAGGTAGTACCGGCCCAGCCGGAGCCCGTCGACCAACTCCAGCGCGGCCCCAGCCCCCTGAACCTCACCGACCACCACAGCCCGATTGAGCGCCACCACAGGACTCGGCGCCACGGCCATCAACTGGTCGTACAACTCGAGAACCTGATCCCACCGGGTGTCCTCGACGTTCGCCGCATCCCCGTGCACCGCGTTGATGGCCGCCTGGATCTGGTACGGCCCAGGCCGTCCGATCTGGAGGCACCGCCGCACCAGCGCCTGCCCCTCTTCCACGAGCTCCCGATCCCAGAGCCCGCGATCCTGCTCGGCCAGCAGCACCAGCTCCCCGTCCCGCCGCCGGGCGTCCCTGCGGGACTCGATGAGCAGCATCAACGCCAGCAACCCCAGCACCTCAGGCTCGTCCGGCATCAACTCCCGCAGCAGCCGCCCCAGCCGGACCGCCTCTGCCCCCAACTCCTCGCGCCCGCCGTACCCCTGGTTGAACACCAGATAGACGACCGCCAGCACGCCGGAGAGCCGTTCCGGCAGATCACCCTCGTCCGGCACCCGGTACGGGATCCCGGCGTCCCGGATCTTCGCCTTCGCCCGCACCAGCCGCTGCGCCATCGTCCTCTCCGGCACCAGGAAGGCCCGCGCGATCTCCGCCGTCGACAGCCCGCCCAGCAACCGGAGCGTCAGGGCGACCCGCGCCTCCATCCTCAACGCCGGATGGCAGCACGTGAAGATCAGCCGCAGCCGATCGTCCTCGACCACGGACGCCTCGACCGGATCCGCCACGTCGAGCAGCACGGCCTGCGCGTACTTCCCGGCCCGCGCGGCCTCCCGCCGCAACCGGTCGATCGCCTTGTGCCGCGCCGTCGTGATGATCCACCCCGCCGGGCTGGGCGGCGTCCCCTCGTCCGGCCACCGTCGCACCGCCTCGGCGAACGCCTCCTGCACCGCCTCCTCGGCGACGTCCACATCACCGAACACCCGGACCAGCACGGCCACCGCGCGCCCGTGCTCCTCCCGGAAGACCCGCTCGATCACCCCTCGCCCTGGAACGGCCGCACCTCGATCGGCAACCCGGTCACCTGCGTGAACCTGGCCGCCACCTTCAACGCCGCGTCCAGGTCCCTCACCCTGATGATCGTGACGCCGCCGATATGCTCCTTGCCCTCCGTCCACGGCCCGTCCGTCGCGATCACCTCGTCCCCCCGCATGGACACCACGGTGCTCGCCTCCGGCTGCTCCAGCCCCCGCCCGAACACCCAGCACTCCTGCAGCTCCAGATCCCGCCGGACCTCAGCGAGCCGAGCCATGATCGGCTCCAGCACCTCCGGCGGCGGCACCTCCCCCACCGGCTGGATGATGTTGAGCACGTAGGACTTCATCTCTCCTCCTCCACGACCACCAGCAGCACCCCTGCCCCTGTCCTTCCCCGCGATGGCCGACCGTGCCCACCTCCGACGCACCCCAGCGTCCCCACCCCACACGAACGAGCCCCCCACACATCGACACCGACCCCAGAAAAACTCCCCGGATCCCCCCGAGCCCCCAAGTCGACTACGATGCGGGACGAGCCCGCCGGCGTAGCTCAATTGGCAGAGCATCTGTCTTGTAAACAGAAGGTTAGGGGTTCAAGTCCCCTCGCCGGCTCCCAGCTCAAAGCCCCCTTCCCGGTGTTGGAAGGGGGCTTTTGCTAACACCGTGGGAGCCACCGTGGGAGCCACGGGAATCAGCCGCCGAACAGAGCGCCGCTCATGGCCTCGGCTGCGGCGCGCTTGTCGTCCACGATCAGGTGACCGTAGGTGTCCTTCGTGATGGCGATGCCCGCGTGCCCGAGGATCTCCGAGACCACATGCAGCGGCGTCCCTTGCGCGAGCATCAGCGAGGCCCCCGAGTGCCGTAGCTCATGCGGATGCCAGTGACCGAGGCCCGCCCGCTGGGCCAGCTTGGAGAACGTGTGCGAGAAGTTGTCCGGGTCGGTGGAGGTGCCCACCTCGGACGGGAAGAGCAGCCCGTGATCCTGCCAGGCTTCACCGAGCGCGAGCCGTGCCTTCGCCTGGTCGGCGTGCAGTGTGCGGAGCTTGCTCATGATCTCTGGTGTGAGCACGAGAGTCCGCCGTGACTTGGCCGTCTTCAACTCGCTCGAGCACGATGCGCGTCTTGCGACCGCTGTTCTCGTCGCGAACCTTGATTCGCTTCACCGCGTGCGTGAGCCGCAGTGTCCCGGCCTCCCAATCAAGGGGCGGCGGCGCTCGCGCCGTTGGCTCGGCCAGCCGCCCGCGCGTCCGGGGCGTGCGGCGTGGGCGCCGGTCCCCGGCCGCGCGCGCCCGGCCGCGCATCGCTGCGTGGTCGCGCTTGCCGGTCGCCGGCCAGGTCCGCTCGGGGTCGCGCCGCCGCCCAGGACAAGCCAGCGCCAGCGCATCAAAGCCGTTCGGCGACGAGCACCAGGCCGTGACCGTGGTTGGGCATCGTTGCCTGTCACGGTCAGTACGGGGAGCCGGTTGCGCGTGTGCTACTGGGAAACCCCGTGGTTCCCCAGACCCCTCCTGGAGCCGGAGGGCACTCCCGCGCGCATCTGTCTGTCAGGGGTTGAGCGCCGTTCGCGTGGGAGCACCCTCCGGACCGGTCCGCGCGTCCGTTGCGGTACGCGCCTAGGCTGCGAGCGTGGCCGATACGAAAGGGACTCGACCGAAGATCCGTCCGGTCGAGCAGTGGAACGACGCATACGGGTTCCTCGACCAGGTCCGGGCGCGCCCAGGGATGTGGGTTCGTGGCCATTCACTGCGCGAGCTGGAGACTCTCCTCTGCGGATACGGCGTCGCGCTGCTGATCCACGAGCTTGACGAGCACTTCGCGTTCGGTCCCAGAGGCCCCTTCTTTGACTGGCTGGAGCAGCAGTACGGCTGGTCCCTGGCGCTCGGGTGGGCTGCGGCGATCGAAGATCATGCCGAAGGTGAATCCCCGCTCGAACGGTTCTTTCAGCTCGTCGACGAGTTCCGTCGCTCTGCTCAGACTTGAGGAGGTTTGGGAGCCACGGTGGGAGCCACGGGGACGGATGATCTTGGATCGGAGTGAACGGGTTCGGACGGGGCGCAGGTCATCGGCCCAGCGTGCGGACGGGTTCGGACGGCGGCAGTGATCGTTTGGGGACCTTGTAAACAGAAGGTTAGGGGTTCAAGTCCCTCGCCGGCTCCCAGCTCAAAGCCCCCTTCCTGGCCTTGGAAGGGGGCTTTGCTTCACAGTGGGAGCCATCGTGCGGAGGCCGGAGGCTGCCGGGCGCGCGGTGTCGATCAGGGGTGTCGTATGCGTCCAGTTTCAGGCGGCGACGACGGGGTCACCGCTCAGTTCGACACCGGCTCGGCGCAGCTCGGCGATCGCGGTGCGGGTGGTGTCGGCGGCGACGCCGGCGGTGTAGTCGAGCAGGACCCGCACCGCGAAGCCCGCGCGCACTCCATCCAGCGCGGTGGCCTTCACGCAGTGGTCGGTCGCGATGCCGACGACGTCGAGGTCGGTGATGTGGCGGGCCCTCAGCCAGGCCGACAGGGGTGTGCCGTCCTGGGCCGAGCCCTCGAAACCGCTCTTGGAGGCGGAGTGCGCGCCCTTGAAGAAGACCTCGTCGACGTGCCCGGAGTCGACGGCGGGCGCGAAGTCCGGATGGAACTCGCCCCCTTCGCTGCCGACGACGCAATGCACGGGGAAGGAGTCCTGGAAGTCAGGGTTGCTGGAGAAGTGGGGGCCCGGATCTATGTGGTGGTCACGGGTGGCGATGACGAAGGCGTACTTCTTGCCGGCCTTCTTGCCGGCCTGCTTGTTGGCGCGCCGGACCAGTTCGGCGATGGCTGCGGCCCGTCCCGCACCCCCTTTCACCGGAACGCTGCCGCCCTCACAGAAGTCCTTCTGCACATCAACAACGATCAGTGCGCGACGCATGGAATGTCCCTCCCTTGGGCGTACTTCTCCTCGACGGCCGCCTTCCGCCCGCGGGCGAACTCGCCCCTGGCGGGTCGATTACCCGACCGGTGTAGTGCGCAGCATGCGCAGGACGGGGACGGCCGTGTAACGGGTGTTGAACAGCACCAGCGGGTGCAGGGGCCTTCTAGCGGATGGGGGTGCATTTCAGCTCCCAGACCCATCCGGGGAGCTCGGCCAGCCGACCAGACCGACGGCGAGCGGAGCGCCGAGCGCCGTGGTGAGGCGTGGCATTGGGGTCTCCCTTTGAATGTCGTGGAAGTCTCCGATTGCCTCCAAAATATCACACTAAGAAGTTATTCAACTACTCTCCGTCAAGTTGGTGTTTTGTCGCTGTCGGCTTCGCCGGAGGCCGCCATGGGCCGATCACGGTAGGCGGCCGGGATACGCGGGAACGCCGCCGTTGAGATCTTGAACGTTTGTGTCTCCGCAGGTTAGGGGCCGGTGCGGGGGGTGGCTGGTCGGCGGGGTTGGCGCCTGCCTGGTGGTGGGTCTGGGCGGCGGCCGACGGTGCCACGTGCGCGTTCGGCGCATGAGCCGTCGCCCGTCACCTCGCCTCGTCTCGTCCTTTCGGGTGAGTCATGCGGTGCTCCAGCCGTCGACGCACGCGAGCCAGGTTCCCTCTAGTCGGATCGGGTCGATGTGGTGCATCCCGGCCCGGTTCCAGGCGTGGCGGACGGCTTGGTCGAACGGGTCGACCGGGATCGGTGTCTCCCGGTGGTGTTGTGATGTGAGGTCGGTGACGGTGAAAGCCCTCACCCCCATCCCGTAGCCGCCGCGGCAGTCTTGGGCGTAGCGCACGAGCTGGTTGTTCCACACGACGGGTCTGCCTGCGGGGCGTGCCTTGCCGGGGTCGCCGGCGACGACCGGGCTGGCGGGATGTTCGGCCCATGGCCCCAAGAGGGTGTCGGCGTGGAAGAGATACAGGTGGTCGTGGTTGTGCGGGCCGCAGGCGTACATCCACCACCGGCCGTCGTGGTGGATCAGTGTGGGGTCGGCGAGAGGCCGGTTGAGCAGTATCGCCGCCAGCCGCCAGCCGGCGGGAAAGGCGTCGGCCATATACAGCCGCACCTGCCCAGTGCGCCGCGTCTCGGGGACCAGGTAGAACCGGCCGCCGTGGGCGAAGACGAACGGGTAGGACAGGTGGAAGTCCTCGGCGAGAACCACTGCGTTGTAAGTCCAGGCTCGGTGGTCGGCACTGTGCGCATGGCCGATTCGCCCCGTACCGGTGGCCCGGTCGTAGATTTCGAAGAACATGTGCGACCGGTCGCCGACCCGCAGCGTGAAGGGGTCGGCGACGAAGGCCGCGTCGAGGTCGTGGATGTCAGCGCGGGTGAGGACCGGATTGGGAACACCTTCGGCCGGTGCCAGGCGCAGCGGGGAGGGTCCTTCGTAGATGCCGATCGACCAGTTCTGCACAGCATCACCTTCTTCCTCGGAGCAACAGGTCGGCGCCGCCCATCACGCGGGCCTTGGCCGCCACCAGATCGGACAGGAGGTGTTCCCAGCGGTCACCGATGGCGGTGATGTCGTAGTGCTGGGCGGTCTGGAAGGCGTTGCCGCCCATCCGCCGTCGCAGCCGGTCATCGGTGATGAGCTCGATCAGCGCGGCGCCGAGGGCGTCGACGTCGCCCGGTGGGACGAGCAGCCCGTCGCGCCCCGGGGTGATGATCTCGCGGGGGCCGCGGGGGCAGTCGAAGCTGACGACCGGAACGCCGCAGCCGAACGCTTCGATGATCGTCCTGCCGAAGCCTTCGTTGTCAGAGCTGACCGCCAGGATCGAGGCCTTGGCGAACTCGGCCTCGATATCGCGGGCGGGGCCCATGAAATGCACGCTGTCGCCGAGCCCGAGCCGGTTCGTCTGGGAGCGGAGGTCTTCCTCCAGTGACCCATAGCCGTAGATGCGCAAGATCCAGCCTGGGTGGGCAGCTCTCACCGCGGCGAAAGCGGCGATGAGCCGGTCGTAGCGCTTGACCTCGACGAACCGGCCGGCCGCCGCGATGATCTGCTGGTCCAACGACGAGCGCAGCCGCCGACCAGGGGGCAGTTCCCCCGGCAGCGCCACCACCGGCGCGGCCTCACCGAGGATCTGGGCGTAGTCCCACCGGTCGCTCTCGGTGCGGGTGACCACCGCGTCCAGCCGCGGATACCAGCGGCCGATCTGCTTCATCATGTCGTCATCGTGAAAGCTGAAGTTGCGGTGCTCTCGCCCCACGACCACCGTGCGGGGCGGCGCGAAGCGGGCGGCGAGCAGGTTCAAGCCGACCCGCGTGCTGATCAGAACGTCGGTCCGCAGCGTCCGCAACGCGCGCCACAGCCGCGGATCACCACGCAGCGGAACATCGCTGCGCCGCGGGTCAGCGCGGGGAATCAACCGGCTCCGGTATCGGTCCAACCTGGCCACCCAGCCCGGCCGCGCACCTTCACGAACGTCAACCAGCGTGCGCAGCCCGACCCGGGGGTCGACCGGATAGAACGGCGACTCGCGCGTCCGCAACACCGTGACGATCTCCACCTGATGCCGTTCGGCCAGGTAGTTGGCAAGAACGATGTTGGACCGGAAGGTGCCACCCATCCCGTAAGCGCTGTGCAGTAAAAACGTGATCTTCACGGCCGCTCCCCGGTCATCATCCATTCCTTCCCCAACCCCAGGATCACGGCGTGTCAATGGCCAGGGGCGGCCGGGCCCGTCCCACGTGTTGCGTACGCGAGGACGGACGAAGATCGATCCTTGTGCGCAGGAGTTAGCAGTACGGGCCGGAGGTGCGCCCGCGCGAAGCTGTCTGTCACGGCGTCTCGTCGTTCGCGCGGGCGCACCCTCCGGGACGGGCATGCATGCTAACGGCGGTGCTGACAACGAGGTCGGATGATTTTGGACTGGTGTGGACGGGCGGGACGTTGCGGCGCCGGTCAGCGGGCACGTGGGGACGTGGCTGCAAGGGGCTGATCTCGCTTGGAAACAGAAGGTTAGGGGTTCAAGTCCCCTCGCCGGCTCCCAGCTCAGAGGCCCCCTGCGACGATCGCAAGGGGCCTCTCGCATCACCGTAGAAGCCATGGGAATCAACCGCCGAACAGCCTGCCAGGCTTCACCGAACGCGAGCCGTGCCTTCGCTTGGTCGACGTGCAGCGTACGGAGCTTGCTGATGATCTAGGTGTGAGCAGGAGAGTCTGCCGTGGCTTGGCAGTCTTCAACTCGCTGAGCACGATGCGGGTTTTGCGACCGCTGCTCTTGTCGCGATCTTTGATTCGCTTCACCGCGTGAGTGAGCCGCAGCGTCCCGGCATCCCGGTCAAGGGGCGGCGGCGCTCGCGCCGTTGGCGCGGCTCATCGCCCGTGCGGCCGGGGCATGCGGCGTGAGGGCCGGTCTCCGGCTGCACGCGCCCGGTCGCGCATTGGTGCGCGGCGCTTATGGCATCGCCATGTGATGGCCTGCGGTGCGGTTAGCGGCTTGTCCACGTGCGCCGAGCGATTGCGCTCGGATGCGTCGGGGCTGGAGCACCTACATCTGGTCATGCGTCCGCTCCCTGCCGCGATCCGCTTGGTCAGGCGTCGATCGGCGGCGAGGAGTTCCTCCTGGCAGGAACTAGATGCCTGCCGATTGTCGCAGCGGTCTGACTTTTCGTTGGACGGTGCCTCGCGATTTAGTGTCGGACGATTTAGGCCTTTTGGTCCGTCCGTTAAGTGGGTGGCCGAGTTGCTGGCCCCGGGGACTGGCGTGAGGTTACCGCTTCCTGGTTGTTGCTGAAGCTTGCCACAGCATCACCGCAGGTCGTTTGGCTGCGTGCTGCATGTCCTGAAGATGCGTCTTCGACACGGGCGGTCTCCCGAGACTGCGCCACTGCACGAATTGGTGGTCTCGTCGTCCGTCCGCGTTGCAAGGTGTCGCCCCTGGGGTGAAGGGCTTTCACTTTCAGTCTCCGAACCCGGCATTGATTGATGTATCCGGGACTTCGGTGGCTCTCCTTCCGCGGCGGCTTGCCGGGGCTCTTGCGTCCGATGCGGAGTGGCGGACGGTTTTCACCAGTGGCGAGAAAAGTAGGGACGCCACGCAGCAAACAAAAACCGGGAGTACCCCATGAAATCGGCATGCGGAAACTCGCGCCGAGAAAACCTCCCTCTCTACGGGGGAGGAGACGTACGTTCCGTCCTCCGGACAAAGGAGGCACGGGACAGTTGGGACGCTCTTATGGAGTGCCCCGAGCGTGCCGTCCTGCTGTGGGACCTCAACGGGGCGACTCTGGAGCTCGCCCCGTCCGGAGGAACACCGCAGCTCGACCTCGACGTTCGTCGGGAGCTCCCCCGATTGGGGGAACGGTACGCCGTCAATGGGATCTTGACGGGATGGGCGTACAACCAGGTCAGCGAGATCGGCCTGGCTGTCCCCGGCTGTCATGTATGGGGGCAACTCGCCTGCGAGCACTGGGACTGCGAGACGCAGACCCGCCGCGAGCTGGTGGAGCCCTCGTCCGGGCTGAGCACGGCCCACGAAAAACTGCACGAGGTGGTGAAGGACCTCCGTCTGGACACCGAGTGCATCTACGCCAAGTCTCACTCGCTCGCTTTCCTCTACCCGGGGAACACCGACCAGACGGTGGTCGAGCGACTGGTCAGCGAACTCGGGGACATCGCCAAGGCCGCTGGGGACCTGACGCTGCTGCAGGACCGCGGCTTCGTCAAGCTCGCACCCGCGAGCCTCGACAAGAAGGTCGCGCTCCAGCGGATCCTCAAGGAATGTGTTCCGTTCGAACCCTCCGTCATCATGGATGTGGGCGATATGCCCGACAGGGTGATCATGGAGGAGCTCGACCGGACGCGCCGCGAGGAGGGCATCCCGACCCTCAAGGTAGGTGTTCGCAACCTGCAGGACGGGGTCGACCTGGTCCTCCCCGGCCCGCCGCGGGGCGTTCTTCCGTTCATGCGAGCGCTGAGGGACGCACCCACCCGATAGCGCCGGCTCTGTAGTCGACCGACTTCGAGGCCGTCGCGGTTCACCTGTGGCCCCCGGATCCCCTGGGGCCGCTCATCCGGTGGCCCTCGGACACCCCGAGGCCACCCCGACCTGTGGCCCCCGGACATCCGGGGGCCACTTCTAGCGACGTGTCCCGTCGACTCGGCCGGCGTCCGTCCCGGCTGTGGTCAGGCGGCTTTGCCGCGGGCGATGTAGAGGTTCATGCCGGTGAAGTCGAGGGTGACGTTGTACGGCTTGTAGAAGCAGTGGGCGAAGTGGCCGATCGCGTCGAATCCCGGCCCGAAGGGCCAGGGGACGTTGACCGGCATGTTCGGGTCCGACTCGCAGTAGACGTCGTTGGCGGCGGCGTCGCCGAGGCGGACCTCCTTCGGGTAGCAGGGGTAGGTGACGGTCGGCTGGCTGTGTCCGAAGGTCTCGATCGGACGGTCGCCGTCGGTGCGGATCCCCAGTTGCTTGGCCGTTTCGCCGGACATGCCCGCGACGATCTCGCCGACTCCGCCGAGGTTCACGCCCACCACCCCTGTTCCGGCGCCGGCGTCGCCGGTGAAGGTGCCCCTGCTGTGGCACATGTGCTCCCGGGCCAGCCACAGCGGCAGGGGCTCGGCGCCCGCCCGTCTGGCGTCGGCGCGTACCTTCCCGGCCGCCTCGGAAGTCGGGCGGCGCAGGATCAGCGCCCCGCTCGCGTAGTCGAAGGTGGTCAGCAGGTGGTAGAAGACCCACGTGCCGATGAGGCCGTCGTTGGTCCTGACGGGCGCGTCGTCGGGTGACTCCGGCTCCGACCAGTTCACGGGGATGTTGCGCAGTTCTATGTCGCCCAGCTTGAAGGACTCCAGCACCCCGTAGTACGACCACATGATGTGGCCTTCGAAGTCGCTCCTCACCTTGTGCACGGGCCGCAGACCGGCCTCCCTGGCCACGTCGGCGGACATGCCCAGCCACCCGGCGCCGGTGTAGAAGCTGAAGAGCTTCGGGGGCCCGCCGTTGACCGAGACCTCGATCTGCGGCTCCGGGTCCACCTGCCGCCAGGGCACCCGCGCGACGTCGCCGTGGATCTCGTACGCGTCGCCGCCGACCGCCGCGAACCATTTGGCGTAGGCGTCCTCGCCGGCCGCCTCCCAGCGCGGTGCGGAGAGGGCGAACTTGTCCTGCCTGATGTAGCAGTCGCCCAGGAGCGAGTTGGTCTCCTTGTCGTCGGGCGCCAGCTTGAGAGCCATCGTGAGGTAGTTCTCCGCCTCGGGGAACCTGTTGCTCAGTAGCCCCACATAGCCGCGCCTGCGGGCCGCGTGCAGGTTCGCGGGGTCTTTCTTCAGGATCTCCTCGTACGCGCGGCCGGCCTGCTCGAACTTCCCCGCCTTGAACAACGCATCGGCGTCCCCGACGGCGTCCGCCCTGGCCGTTCCGCCCAGCAGCGGCGCCGCCGCGGCGGCACCGGCCACCACGGCCGCGCCCCGCAACAGCGAGCGCCGATCCCATGTCCCGTCGTCAGGCAAGTTTTCCCCTCTTCCGTGATCACGTTCCGAGCCGGGGCGGCATGCCCGGCACGGACCGTTGTGGTCCTTGCTCTCACTGAAGACGGACGGGGGTTGCGGTGGCGTATGCGAATCTCGATACGCCCGCGATACGTCCCGATCCCGGAGTCGCCGGTGTTATCGGGTGTTGGGCTCGATGCTTCTCAGGGCCTGCCGGGCGCGTTTCGCCACGTCGCCCTCGCCTGCGGCGTAGTCGCGGAGGACCGGGAGGGCGGGGCGGGCTGCGTCACCCATCAGGCTGAGGTCGTACAGCGTGCGCACCGGGTCGGCGGGGATCTGTTCGATCAGTACGGGCAGCGCCTCGTCGGCGTTGCGGGTGATCCTCCAGAGCGCGAAGGCCGCGGACGCGCGGGCGGGTTCGGCGGGGTCGTCGCGCAGGGTGCGCAGGGCGGGGACGGCCGCACGGGCCCGGGGGCCGAGTTCGCCGAGCCAGCCGCAGGCGTTGGAGTCGAAGCGCCAGCCGCGGCGTCCAGCCTTGCGGCCGAACTCGCGGCGACGATCCAGGACGTTCAGCAGGAGGCCGACGACCTCATCGTCGGCCGGTTCGCCGAGGCCCATCAGAGCGCGGACGGCGGAGAGGCCGGTCTCCGGGTCCGGGCCCGACGCGACCCGCCGGAGGACGGTCAGCGCACGTTCGTCGGCCAGACCCCATTTGCGCAGGAACATGCAACACGCGCCGGCGGTCTCAAGCTCACCGCTGTCGGGGGCGGGGACGTCGAGACGCGGGATCAGCCCTTCCAGGACGGCGGTGACCTCAGGAACGGCCTGTTCTCCATCGGGCCATTCCGCGATCCACGACAGCAGGGCCCCGGCCTCGACGGCAGAGGGAGAACTGGCGAGGCGTGCTCGGGCCTGGGGCCAGAGGTGCTCGGCCAGCGCCGACGCCGCACGGAACCGGTGCTGGAGCTGGAGGTCCAGCGTGCCGTGGCTGATCAGCCGCTGAAGCGGGGGCACGCATCGAGGATCACCGTGCCGCGCGAGCGCGACGAGGGCCTTCTCCGAGACTTCGGAGTCGCTCAGCGAGGCGGCCAGGGCATCGGCGTACGCGTCGTGAGACGGCAGATGGTTCGTGGCCACGGCCGCTCGCCGTACGGCTGGGTCCGGGTGCCGGAGCAGGGACGCGACGATAGGGGCGTGTTCGGGGAATCGCTGGAACAGGCGGTCTGCGGCGTCGACGAGGATCCGGGTGGCCGCTGCGTCCAGTTGGCCGGTCCTCACCCGCTCCAGCATCCGAGCCAGCCAGCGTGAGTGCAGCTCGGGCGTGGGGTGAAGCCAGCCGTCGACGGCCTCGACGGGGCCGCGCGGCGGGAGCCCGACCCACTCGGGGTCGCCCCAGGCCAGTTCGGCCAGGGCCGATCCGGCCTCGCCGCCGCAATGGGTGAGTGCGTCCAGGACCGTGTCGTCCACCGCCTCGGGCCTGTGCAGCAGCAGGCCGAGCGCGGCGCCCAGCGCGTCGGACGGCTCGCGATCCAGGCAGCGCCGCAGGTCGTCATGGGTCAGGGGGCACCGGCCGAGGGCCAGCAGGAGCGCGAGCCTG
The DNA here is from genome assembly GCF_040639875.1 of Actinomadura sp. NPDC023710. Lineage (NCBI taxonomy): Bacteria > Bacillati > Actinomycetota > Actinomycetes > Streptosporangiales > Thermomonosporaceae > Actinomadura > Actinomadura sp. NPDC023710. The sequence goes on along the minus strand of NZ_JBFAGB010000041.1, from coordinate 32,862 downwards.
GTCGGGGCGTCCGGCTCGCTCGCGCTGCCGGCGCGGAGACGGGGAACCGCATCGTCGGGTATGTCCTGATAGGTGAGCACGACGGCCAGGATCCGGCGGATCCGCGGATCCGGGTGGGTGAGCCGCTCCAGCAGCGCGATCGGCCCCGCGCTTGCGGCGGCGCCCAGCCGGTCGACCCAGTTGCCGAGGGTGAACGGGGTTCCGGCCTCCACGTTCAGGTCGGCCAGCAGTGCCTCCAGCGCCGCGCCGCTGCGCCGGCCGGGTTGGTCCAGGTCGACGTCGAAGTCCCGGTGGACCACCGCCTGCCAGTCGAACCCGATCACCGATCCCACGCGCGCACTCTAGCTGGCCGAATCCGCGGATGGAGGGCGCTCCGCCTGGTGAACCGGCCCTGATCGGGTGAACCGATTGTCGTTTTTCTCATGGCGGTGCGGAGGCTCAGTACGCTTGCGTTATGCGGATTGTCGCGGTCGCCGATACGCACACCTTTCACCACGAGCTCGCCGTCCCCGGGGGCGATGTCTTCGTGCACGCCGGTGACCTGTGTCGGCGCGGCAAGGACCTCAAAGAACTCGAGGACGCCGCGGACTGGATCCAAGCCCTTCCGCATCGGACGAAGGTGGTCGTCGCGGGCAACCACGACTGGATGTTCCTGGACGAGCCCGAACGTGCTCGCGCCGTCCTGGCCGACCGTGGCATCCGCTATCTGGAGGACGGCGGAACGGAGATCGACGGCGTCACGTTCTGGGGCAGCCCCTGGCAGCCGGAGTTCAACGAGTGGGCGTTCAATCTTCCCCGGGGCCGTCCCCTCGCGGAGAAATGGGCCCTGATTCCGGACGGCGTCGACGTCCTGGTGACGCACGGGCCTCCGCTCGGAATCGGTGACGCGAACGCCTACCCCGGACGCCACGGTTGTGAGGACCTGCTGGCCCGGGTGCGGCAGATCCGTCCCAAGCTGCACCTGTTCGGGCACATCCACCAGGACGGGGGGCTCTGGCGCCACGGGGAGACGACTTTCGCCAACGTCACCACGTGGGAGGGCGAGCGCGGCCCGACCGTTGTGCGCCTGGAGACCTCGGGTGCCGCGGGCGAGATCGTGCCGCCTGCACGAACCAGCTGAACTGAGCCCGGCCTGGTCGATCAAGCGGTGCCGGGCGGACGCCGCACGGTGACGGTTCCGGATTCGAGGTCGACGTGCGTGCGCGGGGGCGCGCCGTCGTTCTCGTCGTCACGCAACATCAACGAGGAGCGGCGCTGCTCCTGCTGATGGCGGTGCGTGCCGTGGAAGAAGGCGTCCAGTTCGCCGACGGCGACCGCGGAGACCGGGCGGCCCGCCTCGTCCCGCCTCCACGGCAGGTGGAACCTGCGGTGCGCCCACAGGCCGGCGCGGTCGAGGACGGCAAAGGCCACCAGCGCGATCACGAGCCCGGGGATCGTAAGGAACGCGATGACTGCCACAGTCTTCCCAACGGGCCCGGTTCCTCAGCGGTTCCGCGTGGCGGCCTCGTTCTTGGCGGCACGAGGCGACGCCTTTCTTGCGCCTGCTTCCACCCCGGTGGTCACCGACGTAGTGGTGGGACGCGGCACTGGGCCTGCCGGTCGTGCCGGAGGAGTGCCTCCAACGGTCGAGCCCGGGGATTCGGAGTGATCATGGCGGGAAAAATGCGCGACCGATAATCGCCAATTCCGCGTGAGATCGAATTTCTAGAGGCGGGCGCTTGTCCGGCGGCCGGTTTCCTGGACGGTGGGTGATGGCCCTGCCGCTTTCGGGAGCATAACCGCCAAAGGCGTCAGGCCCTGCGCATTTGCTAGGCATGCGCAGCAAACACAAACAAAAAGAAGGACACGAACGTGAACTATAGGAGAAAAGTTCGGTTCACGTCGCCGGAGTGGCTCTTTTGCCATCTCGGCGGCTTCTACAGATGGGTGGTCCGTCACCCGCGGCGTGCCGCGCGGTGGCTCGCGGGGCACCCACAGCGCGCCAAGGTGTGGCTCGTCACGACCGTGGTCGGTTCGCTCTGGCTGGTCGCGGCCTCGGCATCGCATGTCGGAGGGGCGATCTTCCAGCGCACGACGACGGCGGTCATGCAGCCGCTGACGGTAGATCACCAGGTGGCGGCCCTCCAGGCGACCACCATCACCTACTTGTTCGGCGCCCCGCTCTATGTGGCGCTGCTCATGGCGGCGCGTCGGCGGCTGCGGGAGAACCGTCTCCTCGACGCCGTGCCGCACACCGGAAGGCGCGATCGGATCCTCGCCGGTCTCTCGCGCGCGGCCCAGAGGTTCTCCCCGGCGCACAGGCTCCTCTCTCGTCTTGTCGAGAAGGAGCGGAAGCACCGGTGGGTGCTGACGGTCCTGCCTTTCCTGATCAGTTTCGTCAGCGCCAATCTCCTGGCGCAGTTCTACGTGACGAGGCTGCCGTTCTCGGCCGGCAACGCGATCACGACCCTCGGCCCGATCGCCATGGCCATGGCGATCGCGTGGAGGGACGACAGGAAGGGACTTCCGCTGCTTCTGCCGCTGATGTCGGCGGTCGGGGCGGCCCTGATGATCCCCTGGGGACAGCGCATCGACGGTGTCGGCGTACTGGCCGCCCTGTGCGGCGCGGTGTCCTCCGCCGTCATGGTGTCGGGGGGAAAGGCGATGGCCCATGCGGGGATCCTGCTCAAGGGAACGGGTCTGTCCATGGTGGCCGGCCTGCTTCTCGGAGCGCCCTCCCTGCTTCTGGTCCACTGGACCGGGGAGGTCGTCGTCCGCGGAGCCGTCGCAGGTCTCCTCGGAGTCGCCGGAAGCGCCCTCTACTGGCTCGCACAGGCGCCGCTCCACCTCCCGAAGAGGCTGGCCGGTGCACTGTCGGCCAACGGGCCGGCGCTGACCAGCGTGGTGGGGCTCGTCGTCCTCGGCCAGGGCGTCGGCCTGGTCTGCATGGTCGGGATCGCCACGATCCTGATCGCCTCGCTGCTCAACGCCGCGCTGACCGGCTCAGAGGACGAGAAAGCGGCGGAGGTCGCAAAGTACAACTACTAGGCTCCCGCCGGGACGCCGAGTGCGAAGGGAGTGCCGATGGTGCTTCCGAGCGCGGGGCGGACATTCTCCGGCGTGGGCAGAACTGACTTCTGGCAGGCGTGATGCCGAGCCAGGAGGTGAACTGGCGCGCTTCTCTTTGGGTGCGCTCATGTGATGCGGCCCCGAGGAATACCTCGGGGCTGCGTTCGTGAAGCTCGGTGGTCCGGGAACCAGTGACCTGGGAGAGGCGGCTCCCCGCAGGTCGCGGGGAGCCGGTGACTTGATCAGAGGCGCAGGTCAGCGTCCCCCGGAGGTTCTCGCCGCCTCGGCCTCCTCCCTGGTGTCGTACGGCCCGGAGACGATCCGGTCGGACCCGACTTCCAGGACCCACCATTTGTTGTTCTTTCGCTTGCGCACGCGAGTTGCCACGTTGTTCACCAGCTTTCCGTTGCGTCACCGCCCGCACCTAGCGCGGACTGCCGACCTATTACCGTGTCGTTCTCGTGTCGGGGTGCAAGCACAAGGGACCAGAGGTCGGTGCGTGATCGTGCGACAGTGTGCCGGGCAGAGGTCGCGGGTGCCCGAGCGACCGAATTGCGGGGCATATCCTGCGGCGTTGCCAGCGAGATGGCCGCAGGTGTTTCGGAGCCGTGTCAAAGATCAACAGCTTCGGTTCCGAACCGGTGGAAGCCCGGATGGCCGCGGGCGACGAACTGACCTAGCCTGCTGAAGCAGAGGGCAAAACGGTCGTCGAATCTTCGGTGAGCGGTGCGATCCCGCCTGCGGCGGGGCGGGCGGCAAGAGGGTCGCCCCCATCGAAGAGGAGGAGTCGGCCATGCCCTTCGAGGGGAACCAGAGAAGCGACCGTATTCGGTTGCGATCTCCGTGGGCTCTTGGAGCCTTGGTTTCACTGACGCGGCCGGTCTATGAGATCGTCCGCGACTGGCACCGCTGGTAAGCGGTCCGTGGGCCCCACCAATGCGGTGGGGCCCTCGCCATGCCCGCGCCTCGCGGGGAGTTCGGAGGCTCGACGGCGCGGTCAGGTCCGGGTGGCAGGCAAGACGAGGCCGTCCGGCCGGGGTGGGACGTGGCCGGCCGGACGGCGGGGGGAAGCGGGTCAGTCCTAAGTCATCAGGCCCAGTTGACCAGGTCGACGGTGTCGTTGTCGGACGGCGGCTCCTCCAGGGGCTGGCCGGGGTACAGCGGACGGGCCTTGTCCTTGTCCGCGTCGATCAGTACGGCCAGGCTGTGGGTGTTGTTGACCCAGGAGGAGACGTTGTTGGCGGCGGTGCGGTTGCCCATGGGCAGGGAGTTGAGGTTGACCGGGTAGCCGGCGCCGATGCCGTAGGCGGGTCCCTGCCGGTTGTAGTGCTGGTAGAGGCAGAGGGTGGCCGGTGGGCAGCCCTCGGCGTCGTCGAGTTGGACGACGCCGGGCGGCAGGTCCGCCTGGGCGGGCCGAGTCGTGGCGGTGGCGGCCTGGGCGGCGGTCGAGGCCGCGAGGCCGGTCACGGTGGCGCAGGCGGCCAGGGCGGTCGTGCTTACCAGGAGGCGCGCTTTCCAATTGGTCATCGGGGCTCTCCATTCGTATGGCTTGGTTTGCGGCTGGGTTACACCGCGCGACAAGAGTTACACGGAGAGTGATGAGCGACCAGACTGCCATGATGGCCTTATGTGGTCAGATTACTACTGACTGTGAGAACGGGTCGGTCAGGTGCCGCACAGGGCGTCTGGGAGGGCGGCCTTCATGGCTTCGTCCAAGGCGGGCCCGCCGCCCGGGTTCAGGTTGACCATGACGGTGGCCTGCCGGCCGTGCGTGGTGGCGCCTGTGCGGACGCTGAAGCCGAGCATGTCGCCATCGTGGCTCCAGAAGCCGTCCTTGCAGGTGGACGAGTTCTTGACGGGGATCCACTCCAGTCCCAGGCCGTACTCGGAGCCCGAGGTGCGGCCCGTGGGGCGGGTGGTCAGCATCTCCCGCAGTTGTGCCGGCTTCAGCAGGCGTCCGCGGAGGACGGCCGCCATGAAGCGGTTGAGGTCCGAGGCGCTGGAGATCATGCCGCCTCCGGCTCCGGCGACGGTTGGGTTGAGGCGGGTGATGTCCACCAGGTCGGACTGCGGCCGGACGTAGCCGCGGGGATGAGGGCCGGGGATGCCGGGGGCGTCCGTCGGGACGAAGGTGTCGTGCAGTCCGAGGGGACGGATCACGCGTCGGCGGATCTCCTCGCCGTAGGGGTGCCCCGTCGCGCTCTCGATGATCATCCCGGCCAGGAGGTAGTTGGTGTTGGAGTAGCCCCAGCCCTTGCCGGGTTCGAATTCCCGCTGGTGCGGCAGGGCGATGTCCACCAGTTCGCGGGCCTCCCAGTGCCGGAGCGGGTCCTTGAGCACCTCCAGCGGTGACATGTAGTCCAGGACGTCCGGCAGCCCGCTGGTGTGCTGGAGCAGCTGGCGGACGGTGATCTGCCGCCCGTCGTTGTCCGCGCCGCGCACCACGCCGGGCAGGTACCGCTCCACGGGAGCGTCGAGTTCGACGCGGCCTTCGCCGACGAGCTGGAGGACGACGGTGGCGACGAACGGCTTCGTCAGGCTGCCGATCCGGAAGCGGCTTCGGGGGCTGACCGGTGTGTTCGTCCGGATGTCGGCGACTCCGCTGGTGGCCGTCAGACGGCCGTGCCGGTCGTGGACTTGCGCGAGCGCCCCCGGAGCGCCGTCCGGACCGCTCAGGCTCTCCACCACCTGTCGCAGGTTCGTGGGGCGGGGCGTGGCCGCGTTCGCCGGGGTGGCCGAGGCCCCGACCGCCAGGGCCAGGACGACGGCCGCCGCGCCGCAGGGGATCAGGCTTCTTGTGATCATGCATCGGGACGATAAGGAGCGGCGCTTCGGGCGCACATCCAGCGTGTGAGCCATCCGTGCCCTCACCCGTATTGGGGAGCGAAGAGTGGGTTGTCGTGGGCTGGGACGGTTCCTACGGTTGAGTCATGGACGAACGGGGTGTGCGGGGGCCGGGGGCGGTCGAGGCTGTCCGGTGGTGGGGGCGGATGGCCCGGAGCCCGCTCGACACCTACGGGGCCCTCGCCCGACGCTACGGGGACGCCGTACGGGTGCCGTTCGGGCGGAATCGGGCGTTCTTCCTGTTGTCGCGCCCCGAGCATGCGGAGCGGATCCTCGTCGCCAACCAGGACAACTACGTGAAGGCGTTCACGTACCGGCCGCTCCGGGCCGTCCTCGGGGACGGGCTCCTGACCAGTGAAGGCGGGACGTGGCGGCGGCATCGGCGGGTGGTGCAGCCGGTGTTCGCGCAGCGGCATGTCGTCGGGTTCGCGTCGCAGATGGTCGACACGGCCGCTCAAGCCGTCGGACGGTGGCCCGACGGGGTCGCGCTGGACGCGGCGGGGGAACTGCGGCGGCTCACGCTGGGCATCGTGGGACGGGCGCTGTTCGGCAGCGAGCTCGAAGGGGAAGCCGAGAAGACCGGGCGGGCGCTCGAGGCCCTCCAAAGGGCTGCGGTAGCCGGGACCTTCCTGCCCGGGGTGACCGCGAAGCGGGGTGTGTATCAGCGGGTGCCGGGGCTCGGGGGTGCTCTGGAGCACCTTGACGGCATGGTCCAGCGGGTCGTGAAGGGCCCGTCCGGTGGCGAACTGTTGAATCTCCTGAAGGAGAGCGGTCAGTTCAGCGACGCGGAGCTGCGCGACGAGGTTCTGACCCTGCTGCTGGCAGGGCACGAGACCACTGCGGCTTCGCTCGCCTGGACGTTCATGCTCCTGTCGAAGTACCCGGCGGCCAGAGACCGCCTGGAGGACGAGGTGGACGAGGTTCTCGGCGGAAGGGAGCCGAAGGCCGAGGACGTCGACCGTCTGCCGTGGACGAAGGCGGTCCTGTCGGAGGCGATGCGGCTCTACCCGCCCGCCTGGACCATCGAGCGCGACGCGCTGGAAGACGACGAGGTCGCCGGAGTGCGGGTGCCGGCCGGTTCGACGATCGCCGTGCCGCCGTATCTGATCCATCGGAACGCCGAGGTCTGGCCCAATCCGGAGGGTTTCCAGCCGGAGCGGTTCATGGGGGAGCAGAAGCATCCCCGGTACGCGTACCTGCCGTTCGGCGGCGGGCGCCGCATCTGCGTGGGCGCCGGTTTCGCGATGCTGGAGGCGACGCTGGTGCTCGCCACCATCGCCCGGACGCAACGGCTCGACCTGGTTCCGGGCGTGGCCGTGCCCGTCCGGGCGGAGATCACGTTCCGCCCTGCCGGGGCCCTTCCGATGCGGGTCATGCGGAGGTAGGCCGCTCAGGCGGGCCGGATGTTGTGGTTGCGGTGGAAGACGTTCTGCGGGTCGTAGGCGCGCTTGACCTCGCGCAGCCGCCGGAAGTTCTCCGGGGTGTAGGCGGCGGCCGTCCTGGACGTGTCGTGCAGGAAGTTCAGGAACGAGCCGCCGGTCGCGAAGGCGGCGAGCGGAGCGGCGTCGGCAGCGGAGCCGTCGATGGTGAGGGAGAACGGGACGTCCCGGTGCCCGACCGGGCCGGCGTCCGGGGCGGGACGCGCCATGGCGCCGCCCCAGTGCCGCAGCTCGATCCCGGACGCGTCACTGTGGGCGATCGCAGAGATGAGGGCGTCGGGCAGACCGGCGTACAGATGGAAGTGCAGAGGCGCAGTACTGCCCAGCGACTCGGTCTCGGCGTAGGGCATCGTCCTGAAGTCGTCGTGCAGGGGCGGACCCGCGACCTTGAGTAGTGAGCGCAACGCGCGCGCGCCGTCTGCGGCGGTTCCCGCGTAGACGGCGCGGACGGCGACGACCCGGCCGTAGTCCGCGTGGTTCGTCAGCGCGACCGAGACAGTGAGCGCGTCGGGGCGGGTGGGCGCCTCGTCCCGGAAGCGCGTGAGTACGTCGGCGGCCCGTTCGCCGGGGAACAGCGCGACTCCCGCGTAGACCGTCGAGACGGGGTGGAGCCGGAACTCCAGGGACGTGACGACGCCGAAGTTGCCGCTGCCACCGCGCAGTGCCCAGAAGAGGTCGGGGTGGTGGCCGGCGTCGGCGGTGAGGTGCCGGCCGTCGGCGGTGACGAGCTCGGCGCGCAGCAGGTGGTCGGCGGCGAAGCCGAACCGGCGGGACAGCCAGCCGACGCCGCCGCCGAGGGTGTAGCCGGTGACGCCGACGGAGGCGTGCGAACCCGACAGCGGCGACAGGCCGAGCGGCGCGGCGGCGGCGATCACGTCGCTCCAGCGGGCGCCGGCCTCGGCGCGGGCGATGCGGCGGGACGGGTCGACGAGCACGCGGGACATCCGGGACGTCCTCAGCAGCAGCCCCTCGTCCGGCGGGACGACGGTGCCGTGCCCGGTGGCCTGGACGGTCAGGGGCAGGCCGCGCTCGCGGGACGCGAGGATCGCGGCGCGTACGTCCGCGGGACCGGTGGCGTCGACGGTCGGCGGCTCGGCGGTGCGGGTGCGGGGCTGGACGGCGGTGTTCATGGTCTCTTCCTTCCGGAGGAATTTTCTCCACTTAGTTTAACCGTAGCACCAGCCGGAGGTTCTGTCTCCACTTGGCGGCCGACTTCTCTGATGACCTCGCCCGCTGACGCTATAGTCACTATCTTTGATAGTCAATATTCGTGACTAAATAGAATCGGAGGACGGGCCTCCACTACGCTGGGGCGCATGGGTACGAAGCAGCGGCCGCTGCGGGCCGACGCGCGGGATAATCGCGACCGGATCCTCGCCGCCGCCCGCGAGGTGTTCGTCGAGCAGGGGCCGGGCGCGCCGCTGGAGGAGATCTCGCGGCGCGCGGGCACCGGCATCGCCACGCTCTACCGGCGCTTTCCAGACCGGCAGACGCTGACGAGGGCCGTCGCCCTGGACGCCCTGGAGCGCACGCGGGACGAGGTCAAGCGCGCGCGGGACGAGGAGCAGACGGCCTTCGCCGCCCTAGTCCGCTACATGCACCGCGTGCTGGACATCCGCATCGGCGCCGTCTTCCCCGTCCTGCTGGACCAGATCCCGTTCGACGACCAGGAGATCGCCGCCACCCGGGACGAGGGCGTCGCCGTCATGAAGGGGCTCGTCGCCGCCGCCCAGAAGGACGGAGACCTGCGTCCGGACGTCACGCACGGCGATGTCGGGATGATGCTCGTGCGGCTGTCGCGCCCGATGCCCGGTCCGCTGCCGCGGGAGACGGGCGAGGAGCTGGCGCACCGGCATCTCGACCTGCTCATCGACGGTCTGCGCGCCGAGGGCCCCGCAGGACGTCCCCAGGAGCTCGGCGGCCCGGCGCTGACCTTCGACGACCTGCGGTCCATGGGCGGCGACCCGGAAAGGTGACGTCCGGGCCGTAATGGGCACAGGCCAGGACATGAACATCACAGGCATCATCACCGCGATCGTCATCGGTGGGGTCATCGGGGCGCTCGGCCGGCTGCTGCTGCCCGGCCGCCAGCCCATCGGCGTCATCATGACCGTGATCGTCGGTATCGTCGCCGCGCTCATCGGGACGGCCGTCGCGCAGAAGGTCGGGGTGTCCACGACGAGAGGGATCGACTGGATCGAACTGGTCTTCCAGATCGGCCTGGCGATGTTGGGGGTCGCGATCGTCGCCGCTCTCCGGGCCAGGCGCGGCCATCGCCGCTACGAACGCTGACCGCCGTCCCCATAAGGGCCCGAGCGCCATCGTCCCCGCCTGACCTGGGCGGTCGCGGCCACCGCTCCACCGCGGCGGCCGTTTGGCCGTCTCCGGCCGCCGCCATGCGGATCTCGTCAAACGGTGCTTGCGGTCCGCGAATCTTTGCTCTCATAGGGCGACCGAAAGGACGCGGAGAGTGACGAAGGCGGGGGGACCGAATGGCGGGGGGACTTGCGCCCGTTGCGGGACATGAGAGGTTCCTGCTGTTGCGGAGGCGGTTCCGGCGGGCGGCGGTCGTGGTCACGGCCGGGTTCCTCGGGTGGTATCTCGTGTTCGTCGGGCTGGCCGCGTTCGCTCGCGGGTTCATGGCGCGGACGGTCGCCGGGCACGTCAACGTCGCGCTGCTGCTCGGGCTGCTGCAGTTCGTCTCGACGTTCGCGCTGACCTGGGGATACCTGGCGTACGCGCGCCGGAGGCTGGATCCGCTGGCCGGGGAGCTGCGGTGACGGGGCGCGCGCTGACGTTCGGGCTGTTCCTGGCGTTCATCCTGATCACGCTGGCCATCACGGTGCGGGCGCGGGCGACCACGCGCGGCGCCGACGACTTCTACGCGGGCGGGCGGACGTTCACCGGCCCGCAGAACGGGATCGCGCTCGCCGGCGACTACATGTCGGCGGCCTCGTTCCTCGGCATCGCCGGGATCATCGCGCTGAACGGGTACGACGGGTTCCTGTACTCGATCGGGTTCCTGGTGGCGTGGCTGCTCGCGCTGCTGCTGGTCGAGATGGTCCGCAACGCGGGCCGGTTCACGATGGGGGACGTGCTGGTGCGCCGGGTGCGGCGGCAGGCGCCGGTGCGGCGGGCCGCGGCCGTGTCCACCGTGACCGTGTCGGTTTTCTACCTGCTCGCCCAGATGGTCGGGGCCGGGGCGCTGGTGTCGCTGCTGCTCGGCATCCACCGCGGCGAGCGTTTCCTCGGGATGGGCGCGGGCACCGCGAAGACCGTCACGATCGTGGCGGTGGGCGCGCTGATGATCCTCTACGTGGCGTTCGGCGGGATGAAGGCCACGACCTGGGTGCAGATCATCAAGACCGGGCTGCTGATGGCCGGGGCGGTGGTGCTGACGGCGCTGGTGCTCGGCAGGTTCGGGTTCGACGCCGGCGCGATGCTCGGGTCGGCCGCCGACGCGAGCGGGAAGGGCGGGGCGTTCCTGCGCCCCGGGCTCCGGTACGGGCAGGACGTCCCGGGCGACGCCTACCGGACCGTGGTCAACAAGCTCGACTTCATCAGCCTCGCGCTCGCCCTCGTGCTCGGCACGGTGGGCCTGCCGCATGTCGTCGCGCGGTTCTTCGCCGTCCCCGACGGGCGCGCCGCGCGCACGTCGGTGTCGTGGGCGATCGGCCTCGTCGGCGTCTTCTACCTGATGACGCTCGCGCTCGGCTTCGGCGCGGCGGCCCTGGTGGGACGGTCCGCGATCGTCGCCCAGGACCCGTCGGGCAACACCGCGGTGCCGCAGCTCGCGCAGGCCGTCGGGCAGCACGTCGGCGGACGGGCCGGCGGGGACGTCATGCTGGCGTTCATCGGGGCGGTGGCGTTCGCGACGATCCTCGCGGTGGTGTCCGGGCTGGTGCTGGCGTCGTCGACGTCGCTGGCTCACGACTACTTCGGCCAGGTGCTGATGCTCGGCCGCCCGCGCGAGTCGCAGGAGGTCGCGGTCGCGCGGTTCGCCTCGTTCCTCGTCGGCTCGCTGGCGATCGTCCTGGCGGTGGTCGCCCGCGACCTGAACGTGGCGTTCCTGGTGGCGCTGGCCTTCGCGATGGCCGCCTCGGCGAACGTCCCGGCGATCGTGCTGTCGCTGTTCTGGCGCCGGTTCAACTCCGCCGGGGTCGTCGCGGGCATCTACGGCGGCCTGGTCGCGTCGCTGGTGCTGGTCGTCTTCTCGCCCGTCGTGTCCGGCAAGGTCGATCCGGTGACGGGGGAGAGCCTGTCGCTGTTCCCCTCGGGCGTCGACTTCCACCTGTTCCCGCTGGAGAACCCGGGCCTCGTGTCGATCCCGATCGGGTTCGCGTGCGCGGTCGCCGGGACCTTCGCCGGACGGGAGAAGGCCGACCGGGACCGCTACGACGACCTGTCGGTCCGCGCTCTGACGGGTGCAGGATCACAGTGACCCGGACGGCGCCCACGGGTTAGCATGCCGTGCCCGGTTTGATTACCCGTGAGTACGGAAGGCTGAGCCGGGAAGATCCGCGCTGTCCGAGACCGTGCCCTAATGTGCCGAGTGCCCGGGCCAGGGGCGGTTCGCGTGGCAGAATGTCACCCGCCGTGGAGCACGGCGGTCAGCCATAGGGAGGGGCGGCGTGTCCGAAGCCGGTCGGCGCCGTCCTGCGCAAGCCCGACCGGCCGTGCCGTTGCTCCGGTTCGGCGCCCGGACGACCGCGGCCCTCACCGCCCTCACGCTCGGCGGCGCCGTGGCGGTGCCCGCGGCGATCGTCTCCGACACCCCGGCGAAGGGCCGGACGGTTCGCGGGGCGTCGGCCGGCGCCGTGGCCGGGCCGCTGCTGAACGCCCCGACCGACCAGATCCGCTCCCGCGAGTGGCACCTCGACGTCCTGCGCGCCCAGAAGGCGTGGCGGTACTCCAGGGGACGCGGCGTCACGGTCGCCGTCCTCGACACCGGCGTCGACCGGCGGCACCCCGACCTCACCGGGCGGGTCGTCACCGGCCCCGACCTGACCGGCGGCGTCCGCCGTCCGGGCAGCCGCTACTGGGGCCTGCACGGGACGTCCATGGCCAGCATCATCGCAGGCCACGGCCACGGCCCCGAGCTGTCGCAGGGCATGATGGGCGTCGCGCCGCTGAGCAACGTCCTGTCCATCCGCGTCACGCTGGAGAACGACGACCCGCTGCGCCGCGACAACGGGCAGCAGTCCGGCGCCGGCGGCGACCGCGACGCGGTGGCCCAGGGCATCCGGTACGCCGTCGACCACGGCGCCGGGATCATCAACATGTCGCTCGGCGGCGGCCGCCAGTCCTACAACGGCACGCCCTCGCAGGAGAAGGCGATCCGGTACGCGCTCTCCAAGGGCGTCGTGCTCATCGCCTCCGCCGGCAACGACGGCTCGGGAGCGAACCGCAGGAACTTCCCCGCCGCCTACCCGGGCGTGATCGCCGTCGGCGCGCTCGACCGTCGCCTGCGCCTGTGGAAGGACAGCAACCGGCGCTCGGGCGCCGCCGTGTGCGCGCCCGGTGTCGAGATCGTCAGCGCGGACGCCAGCAACGGCTACGTCGTCGGGACGGGTACCAGCGCCTCGTCCGCGATGGTCGCCGGGGTCGCCGCGCTCGTCCGCTCCCGCTACCCGAGGCTGAGCCCCGAGGAGGTCAGGCGGGCGCTCGTCCAGGGCTCGCCGGCCCGCGCCGCCCACCCCACCGGGTCGCCCGAATGCCACGGGGCGGTCGACGCGGTCCGCACCCTCGTCGCCGCCAACCAGATCAACAAGACCTCCAGCGGGCCGGTGGAGACGCCGCCCCCGGCCGCGACGCCCCAGCCGGCCGCGCAGTCGCCCGGCCGCGACTCCGGCGTGCTGTTCCCGCTCGTCCTCGGCGGCGGGGGGCTGCTGGTCGTGCTCGGGCTCGTGCTCGGGTGGCGGCAGCGGCGGCGCCCCGAGGAGGACGCCGGGGACACCGACGCCGTCGCCGACTACGGCCTGCCGTCCGCCCCGGCCGCGCCGCGCGAACCCGCGGCCGCCGTGCCCGCGGCCCCCGCCGAGACGTACGCGGCGCCGGTGGTCGCGCCGGTCAACGCGCCGCTCTTCCAGAACAACGAGGTCTACCCGGGGCCCGCCGTCGTCGAGGAGCCTCCGCTGCCGGGCGCCCCGCCGCAGGCCGCCCCGCTCTGGGACGCCCCGCGGCCCGAGCCCGACCCCGCCGCGTTCACGCCGCCGGACCCCGGTTTCGCCGAGCCCGCGCCGTCGTCCGGCTGGGACGGGCGGCCGCCGCCCCCCATCGAGCCGAAGCAGCCCCCGATCATGCCGAGCGAGCTGCGCCCGTTCGTCCCCGGCGAGTGCACCGCGGGCGGGCACGGGAAGCACAACGGGCACGACCCCCTCAACGGGCACGACCCCCTCAACGGGCACGACCCCCTCAACGGGCACGACCCCCTCAACGGGCACGACCCCCTCAACGGGCACGACCCCCTCAACG
>NZ_JBFAGB010000041.1:0-18961 GCF_040639875.1 Actinomadura sp. NPDC023710 | reverse complement strand
AACGGGAACGGGCACAACGGCGCGGGCCTCAACGGGTCGGCGCGGGACGAGCCGTCCGTCCTCGACGACGACGAGTGGGACGCCTTCCGCCGCGGCGCCCTGGAAACACCGGACCTGCCCGACCCCGGAACGACGGCTCCGCTCGCCGGGGTACCCCCGGAACCGCCGGACGAGCCGCCGCTCCCGCCCGTACCCCACGCGGACGAGGGACCGGCCGGCGCGTTCTCCGACGTCCCGCCGCCCGGCCTGGGCGGCGTCGAACCGCCGGAAGGGCCCGTCCCGCCGCCGGACCCGGCCGACGGCGAGCCGCGCGGGCGCCACTCGCGGCGCCCGCGTCCCGGCGACGACGAGGAGTACCGGCCGCCCTGGTGGTGAGCGCGGTACTCCGGCGGGCGTAGCGCGAGTGCCTCCGGCCAGACGATGCGGCCCCCCGCACCCCTCGCCGAGCATCGACTTATCCGAACACAGGAAGGTCGATGAACCATGTTGACGATGTTGGCGACGCAGGCGGCCGCGATGCACCCCGGCGGCTGGCACGACGGGGACGCACCCGCGTTCTGGCCGGTCTTCCCGATCACGTTCGGGCTGTTCTGGCTGGCCGTGCTCGGCACCGCGTTCTACCTCATCCGCCGCCGCATGCACGACGGCGCCGCGGCGGCCGGGGCGGCGGCCGACCCGATGACCAAGGCGCGCTCGGTGCTCGCCGAGCGGTTCGCCCGGGGCGAGATCGACGAGGACGAGTACCACGTCCGCATGTCCGCCCTCCGCAACGGCGATTAGTCCGCGGCGGCCTCCTCGAAGATGCGGTCGATGCCGTCCGGGTACATCGGTACCCGGACGGCGGCGTCGGCGAAGCGGCTGAGCAGCCGCGCGAACTCGGTGCGCTCCCGCTCCGACCAGTCGGTCATCAGGTCGTCGAGGTAGGCGCGGCGGAACCGGTCGGCGACCTGCTTGACGCGCCGCCCGGACTCGGTCAGGCCGAGGTTGGCGCGGCGAGCGTCGACGGGGGAGGGACGCCGGGACACCAGGCCGGCGTCGATGGCGTGCCCGACGAGACGGCTCGCCGTGGACGGGTCGACCTCCAGCCGTTCCGCGACCGCGCCGACCGTGACCTCGCAGGACGGTTCGTCCGGGTGCTCGCGCGCGGTGAGGGCGGCGACGGCGTTCACCACCATCAGGTTCGACAGCTGCAGCGGGCGCCCGTCCGTGGCGGTCGCCGTCTGGGCGCGGACGCGCTTGACGAGGTCGGGCTTGGCCCAGACGCGGCGCAGATGGAACAGCGCGGTCGCGATCTCGGTGAGGGCGCGCTCGGCGGGGGGTTCGGGAGGGCTCCCGTCCCGGGGCGCGTCCCGCTCGGCGGTCCGTCCCGTGGCGGAGGTCTCCGTCGCCATGCAAGGTCTCCGTTCCGGACGCCGGACGCTGCGGATCACCCACTCTAACGTATGCAGAGTACATATGTTGTGGCGTGCCGTGAACGCCGTTGCCCGTGAGACACATGAAGCGAAAGAGCCCCAGGTGAACGGGGATGTGATGCACTGAACCACCGGCATCCGTTCACCGGGATCCGCCGGAACTTGTCGGCCCGGACGCGTAGCATGGCTCCCGCCCGAACCCGGACGACCCGGGATCAGTAACCACAGAGGGGACCTGATGCGAGCGGCGAACGCCCCCGGTGACCCCCGCGGTGACGTCCCCCCGCAGGACCGGACCATGGACGACGGCCAACCCCCGCCACCCCCGACCGAGCCCACCGCCGCCGACGCGGAGGGCGGGGCGGACGACGCCGCGTTCAGCGCGGGCGGGCTCTCCGAGCGCGACCGCCGGATCCTCGCCTTCGAGCGGCAGTGGTGGAAGTACGCCGGCGCCAAGGAGCAGGCCATCCGCGAGACGTTCGACATGTCGGCCACGCGGTACTACCAGCTCCTGAACATCCTGATCGACCGACCCGAGGCGCTGGAGTGCGACCCGATGCTCGTCAAGCGCCTGCGCCGGATGCGGACACAACGGCAACGCAGCCGTGCCGCGCGGCGGCTCGGCATCCGGCCCTGACCTGGCCACCATTGGTCATGTGAACTCTCCCCGCTCTTTGACGGCCGCAGGCGCCGAAGGCCTTGACGCCATCCGCGAGAACCCGGCCGGGGCCGTGCTCGGCTTCGACTTCGACGGCACCCTGGCGCCGATCGTCGCCGACCCGGCCTCGGCGAGGGCCCATCCGGACGCCGCGCCGGCCCTGGCCCGGCTGGCCCCGCTGGTCGGCTCGCTGCTGATCGTGACCGGACGTCCCGCCGCCGTGGCGGTCGAGTACGGCGGATTCGAGGGCGTCGACGGGCTCGTCGTCCTCGGGCAGTACGGGCTCGAACGCTGGGAGTCCGGCACGCTGACCGTGCCGGAGCCGCCGCCGGGCGTCGCCGAGGCCCGCGCGAAGCTGCCAGGCGTCCTCGCCGCCGCGGGCGCACCGCCCGAGACGTTCGTCGAGGACAAGGGGCAGGCGCTCGCCGTCCACACCCGGCGGTGCGCCGAACCGCAGGTCGCGCTGGACCGGCTGCGCGGCATCCTCGCCGCGCTCGCCGAGCGGACCGGGCTGTCGGTGGAGCCCGGACGCTTCGTCCTCGAACTGCGCCCGCCCGGCATGGACAAGGGCAAGTCGCTGCGCTCGTTCATCGACGACCGCGGGACCCGTCCCTCCGCCGTGCTGTTCGCCGGAGACGACCTCGGCGACCTGGCCGCGTTCGACGCCGTCGACGCGCTGCGCGCCGAGGGCGTGCCCGGCGTGCTGGTGTGCAGCGGCTCGACCGAGGTCACCGCGCTCGCCGGACGGGCGGACCTGGTGGTCGACGGGCCCGCCGGCGTGGTCGACCTCCTCGGCTCGCTCGCGGACTCCCTCTCCTGACTCCTCCGGCGGACCCGGCGCCACCCCGGGGCGCCGGAGCACGGCAAGAGTTGTTCGCCAGGTGATAAGAGTCACGGCTCGACTTGTCGTATCTCGCGAGACTCCGGGGGCGGGTGTGGAACGGGGGGTTAATTAGGCCAAAATGTGGTGAATTGCGGTGAGTGCGGGTTCACGGGGGAGTCGCACGAGGGACATCGGGAGGCTAGACGGTGGACACGGAGCCGGGACTTCCGCGCCGTCCGGGCGAGATCAGGCACACGCCCTCCCAGGGCATCCCGAGGGCCACGCCCAGGGACGGGACGCCGGTCCGGCCACCGGGCGCCCCGGTACCGCCCGGCGCTCCGGTTCCGCCGGGCGCTCCCATCCCGCCGGACGCCCCGACGCGTCCGATCGTCCACACCGTGCCGGCCGTGCAGGCCGCACAGGCGCCGCCGGCCGTGCCGGCGCCGCCGCGCGTCTGGGGGACGCCGCCGCGGTCGCACCCCGAGCCGCCGCTCGGCGGGTCCGAGTGGGCCGCCGTGCCCGAGGCGCAGGACGCCTACTCCGAGTCCGAGGACCGGTCGTCGGCGACGGGGCCGATGGGCGTCCGCGAGACCAGCGGCGTCCAGGTGCGGCTCGGGTCGTGGGAGCGCGAGCGCGAGCGCCGGGAGCGGCGGCGCAGGGGCCGTCGCAGCGGTCTGGTCGCGGCGGGCGTGCTCGTCCTGGCCGGGCTGGTCACGGTCGGGCTCGTGCTGACGCCCGGCTCCGGCGACAAGGGCGGGACGGAGGCGGCCCCCGCCGCGGGCGAGCAGGCGCCGGGCGGCGGCGCCAAGCCACCGCCCGCGGGCTCGCCCATCACGGTCGGCACCGCCGACGGCTCCAGGTACAGGATCGCCGCGGTGACGTCCGGGATCAGCGACGGCGTGGTGACGACGTTCCAGTCCACGCCGCCGTCCGGGACGGCGTTCCCCTACATCGAGTACATCCTCGGCAACCCGAGCGGCGGGAAGGTCCTGCTCGACTTCCCCGGCGACGTGTTCGTCAGGCGCGACCTGGTGACGCCGGAGGCGCGGGGACGCTGCATGCCGCAGGCCGGCGTCCCCGAGGCCCTGTGCACGCCGCCGACCGACAGCCAGGTCGTGCGGCGGCTCGCGGGCGGCGCGCTCGTCGCGGGGGAGGGCGGCGACAAGTACCTGCCGCCGGGGGCGTCATACCTGGTCCGTGCGACGGTGGACGTCCCGGTCGACCGCGGCGTCAGGCGCTCGGACATGGCCCTGTACGTGTGGAAGCAGCTCTACGTGGCCGACCAGCTCGCCAAGCAGGCGCCCTTTCCGAAGGGACGATGAAACCGCCGTGGCCTGGGCGGCCACGGCGGTTCTGATCGGTGCTCTCTGAGGTTCACTCGGCTTCGGGGTCATCGGCGAGGATCCCGTAGAGGCGGCGGCGGGCGTCGTTGACCACGTCCAGCGCGCGCGCCTTCTGCGCCTCGCTGCCCACGGCCATCACCTGGTGCAGGGCCCCCATCAGCTGGCCGACCGCCTCGCGTCCGCGCAGGACGTTCTCGCCGGCGGCCTCGGTGACCTCGTCCCAGGGGGCGGCGGTCTGCGCCGACGCCTCCTCGCGGCCGGTGTCGGTGAGGGCGAACAGCCGCTTGCCGCCCTGTTCCTCGCTGCTGACCAGGCCCTCGTCCTCCAGCATCTGGAGGGTCGGGTAGACCGAGCCGGGGCTCGGCCGCCAGACGCCGCCGGTGCGGCCGTCCAGTTCCTGGATCATCTCGTAGCCGTGCATCGCCCGCTCGGCCAGCAGGGCGAGCAGCGCCGCCCGGACATTGCCGCGCCGGGTGCGCCGACCGCGTCCACCGCGTCCGCGATGGCCGGGACCGAAACCCGGGCCGAAGCCGGGTCCGCCGGGTCCGCCGGGTCCCCACGGGCCGAACGGGTCGCCGCGGCGCCCCCGCTCCTCGGATCCCCTGAAGCCCCCGCGCCTTCTCGTCGTGTGCTCGTGCATCGCAGTCTCCTTCTGTCGTTGATCGGTTGCGATGCTTCGACGATATATCGCTAACATGTCGCGATGCAACAGTTGTGATGCACTTCACTCCGGAGTGTGCCCGCGTCGAATAGATCGAGGCGCGGAGCGGTGAACGCTCCGCGCCTCGACAGGCGGGTCTCGGTGCTACCGATCGGGGCCCCGGGTCAGGGGCCGGTGACCTTCAGGTTGTCCAGGATGTCCTTGGTGGCGTCGCGGCCGTCGGTCTCCTTGACCCGGATCCACAGGCCGAACTTGCCGGACTTGTCCTTGAGACCGACCTCGGTGACCGACGGCGTGCCGGTCTTGCAGGCGGTGAAGCGGGTGATCGTCCCGGTGAGGGCGCCGTCCGGCGTGGTGTAGTTCTCCGGCGCGGCCTTCGTGCACTGCGAGTGGACGGCGGCGCTCGGCGGCGGGAGCTGCCCGGCGCGCAGGTCGGTGGTCACGCCGACGAACACGCCGGGGCCCTTGCCGTTGCCGAGGAACGCGGCCTTGTCAGGCGTCGCGCGCAGCACCGGCCGCGGCTGCCCGTCGGTGAGGCCGACGGTGGACGGCGTCCACGTCTGCGCCTGCTCCTGCTTCGGCCACGCCTTCGGGACCGCGGTCTTGATCTTGCCGGAGCCGTCGGCGACCGCGACGAAGTCCTTCGGGACCGCCGGCTTCTTGTCCTTGCCGTCCTTGCCGCCGTCCTTGTCGTCGCCGGAGAACATCATGCCGAGCGCCAGCCCGCCGATCACCGCGACGACCAGCACGACCGCCGTGATGATCAGCGGGGTGACGAACTTCTTCGGCGCGCCGCCGCCCCGCGGCCCGCCCTGCCCGCCACCCTGGACCGGCCCCGGGGGAGGAGGCTGGAAACCGGTGGGCGGGGGCCCGTAGGGCTGCTGGCCGCCGGGGCCCATCTGCTGCATCGGGGCGCCCTGCGGAGCGCCGGTCTGCTGCTGCTGGCTCGGGAACACGGTCGTCTTGTCGTCCAGCCCCTGCGGCGGAGCCTGAGGTTGGCCCTGAGGTTGGCCCTGAGGTTGGCCCTGAGGTCGGCCCTGCGGCGGGGGCTGGTAGGCGATCGTCCGGTCGTTGTCGTTGTCCGGGGCTGTGGGCCCCTCCGCCTGCGCGAACGGGGTGGAGCGCCCGCCGGGCCGGTCCACCACCGTCACCTCCTCGGACGAAGGAGCGGGCGGGACGCGCATCTCGGACGTGTGGAGGTCGTCCTCGCCGGACCGGTCGAACCGCGTCTGCATGTCGGGCGGGGCGCCCTGGCCCGCCGGCGCGGCGGCCTGAGCAGGTCCGGGCTGCACGGGAGGGGGCTGCTGCTGGGCCTGGACGCCCTCGCGGTAGAAGTCCTGGACGGTCGCGTCCGAGTCGATCCGCGGCTCGGGCGGCGCGGGCGCGCCCTGGACGGGCGCCGCCTGGACGGGCGCCGGCGCGGCCGGCGCGGGTGCGTTCTGGGCGGACGTCGGCCGCAGCGTGGACAGCGCCTCCGCGAACGCCTCGGCGGTCGGCCACCGCTTCTCCCGTTCGACCTCCAGCGCCCGCAGGACCACCTGGTCGAACGCGGGGGGCAGCCCCTCGCGCAGCTCGCTCGGCGCCTTCTTGACCGGCGCCGGGCCCGGGGCCCGTCCGGCGAGCATGTGGTAGGTCAGCGCACCGAGCCCGTACACGTCCGCGCGGATGTCCAGGCCGCCGCCGAACCGCGCCTGCTCGGGCGACATGTACCCGGGCGTACCGACCGGGAGGGTGAACGCGCCGGACGCGTGCGCGAGCGCCTTGGCGAGGCCGAGGTCGGCGATGAGCAGTTTCTCGCCGCCGTCCGGCGTCGACTGGAAGAGCACGTTGGACGGCTTGAGGTCGCGGTGGATGACGCCCAGCGTGTTGATCACCTCGACGCCGTAGGCGATCTGCTCGGCGAGCGCCACCGCCTCGCTGACCGGAAGTGGCCGTTCACGCATACGATCGCCGAGCGTCCCGCGGTCCGCGTACGACATCACGAAGTAGGGGCGCCCGTCCGGGAGCTCGCCGATGTCGTGGACGCGGACGAGACGCTCGGAGTCGGCGCGGCGCAGGATCCGGGCTTCCTCGAGGAACCTGTTGCGCACGTCCAGATCGTCGATCAGGCTGCCGTTCAGGACCTTTATGGCGACCTGGGACTCGAGGGCGTCGTCGTGCCCCAGCCACACAGAGGCGAACGCCCCCGAACCCAGGACGCGATCGATCCGGTAACGGCCTACTGATGGTGGGAAAGACACTCCCGTATCATCCCAACAACGGGGTGAGCGCGCGAACGAGCATTGAGGCGGCATGGCATTCGACGAGAGGACCGAGGAGTTGGCGGTCAAGGCCGCACAGGGCGACCAGGGCGCCCTCAATGAGCTCCTCCGCAAGATCGAGCCGGACGTGCTGCGGCACAGCTCCCGCTTCCTGCCCTGCCGGCAGGACGCCGAAGAGGCGTGCCAGGACGCGTTGCTCCAGGTCGCGCGGAACATCCACCGGTTCGAGGGCCGGTCGCGGTTCAGCACCTGGCTGCACGTCGTCGTCGCCAACTCCGCCCGCTCCACCTACCGGTCGCTGAAGCGGCGCTCGGTCGAGCAGGCGGGCGAGCTTCCGCAGCAGCGCCCCGACCCGCGCCGGACGAGCGTGATCGCCGGCTCCCGGGTCGACATCCTGGACGCCATGGAGGATCTGGAGGCCCGCAAGCCCGACCTCATCCAGGCCCTCGTGCTGCGGGACGTCTCGCAGCTGGAGTACGCGGAGATCGCCGAGCAGCTCAAGCTGCCGCTCGGCACGGTCAAGTCCCGCATCCACGAGGCGCGCAAGCAGGTGAGGCAGACGCTCGGCGAGTCCTACACCTGACCCGCCGGTCAAGGCTGGGTCATCGGGCGGTAACGGTGGGTACAGAACTCGGGTCCTGAGCTGGGCCTCTGCACCAGCATGCGGTGCATGCCACCAGGACCGGCCCTCCGCCACGATCGCCCGATCTTCATTTTCGGCTGTCCCCGCTCGGGTACGACGCTGCTGCGGCTGATGCTCCACTCGCACGCCCGCATCGCGATCCCGGCGGAGACCAGGTTCGTCCTGCCCGCCTATACGGCGAGGTGTGACTACGGTGACCTTCGGGACAGTAAGAACAGGCGGATGCTCGCGGAGTGGATCGTCGGAGAGCGGTCCACCAAGGTGCGGGCGCTCGGCATGGACGCCGACGGGCTCATCGAGGAGATCGCCGACGGCCCGCCGACGATCGGCTCGGCGATCGGCGTCGTCTTCCGGGCCTACGCCCGCCTGCACGGCAAGCCGCGCTGGGGTGACAAGCGCCCGAGCTACTCGCAGCACGTCGGCGCGCTGCTGCGGATGTTTCCCGATGCCCAGTTCGTCCACCTTGTCCGGGACGGCCGGGACTGCGTCGCGTCGCTGATGGAGATGCCCTGGTTCGACGCCGACATCCACCACGCCGTCTCCGCCTGGCGGGAGACGATCGACCGCGGCCGCCGGCTCGCCGAGCGCCTCGGCCCCGACTCCTACTACGAGCTGCAGTACGAGCGGCTCGTCACCGACCCCACCGACGAGCTGACCCGGCTCTGCGGCTTCCTCGGCGAGGACTTCGACACCGAGATGGTCCACCCGGAGGGCCTCGCGAAGCGGATCGTCCCGTCCCGCAAGAAATGGCACGGCCGCACGCACGACGCCGTCACCACCAACCGCGTCGGCTCGTGGGCCGAGCGCCTCGACGCCTGGGAGATCAGCCTGGCCGAGGCCGCGTTCGGCGAGCGGCTCGCGGAGTACGGCTACGAGCCGAGCGGCCTGCCGAAGCCGTCCGCGGCCCAGCTGGCCCGCTTCACCCGGACCGCCGCGCACCGCCGCATGGCGCAGAGCAAGGCGGTGCTGCGCGAACGCTGGAGGCAGCACTACGAGCCGAACCCCGTCGAATGCCTCCTCACCGCCGGGCAGTCCGCCGGCACCGCCCCCTGACCGGACCCGCGGCGTGTTGCCCTGACGCCCGCAGTGCAACACGCCGCTCCCTCCAGCGGTGTCATCGTGGGGGGCGACCCCGCACCCTGGGAGGGCGATAACCGCCGAGGCGGTCGGTCAGTCCAGCGCGGCGAGCTGGTCGGCGAACCAGCGCTGCGGGGGGAGGGCCGTCGCGGCGTCGGCGAGGCGGGCGCAGCGTTCGGCTCGCCGGGCGCGCGGCATGAGCAGGGCCTGGCGCAGGGCCTCGGCCGTCTGCGACACGTCGTAGGGGTTGACCATCAGCGCGTCCTCGGACAGCTCGGCGGCCGCGCCCGCCTCTCGCGACAGCACGAGCGCGCAACCGTGCCGCGACAGGACGGGCCCCTCCTTCGCGACCAGGTTCATCCCGTCCCGGATCGGGTTGACGAGCAGGACGTCGGCCAGGCCGTAGGCGGCGAGGGAACGCGGGTAGTCGTCGTTCACCTGCAGGATCAGCGGCTCCCAGTCGGCCGTGCCGAACTCGTCGGAGATCTGCTCGGCCATGCGCCGGACGGCCGCGGTGTACTCCCGGTACTCGGGCAGGTCGTAGCGGGACGGGTACGCGAACGCCAGGTGCACGACGCGGCCGCGCCATTCGGGATGGTTGACGAGCAGCTCCCGGTACGCGGCGAGGCCGCGCACGATGTTCTTGGACAGCTCCGTCCGGTCGATCCGCACGATGAGCCGGCGGTCGCCCACCTGTTCGCGCAGCGCGCGGGCCCGTTCGACGACGTCCTGCTCGGCGGCGCGCCGGCGCAGCGCCGTCCCGTCCACACCGAGACCGTGCACGCCCACGCGCGTGGTGTGGCCCGAGCAGGAGACGGTGCGGGCCACGTGGTCGACGCGGGCACCCGGCAGCAGCTCGCAGCAGTCGAGGAAGGCCGACGCCCACCGCTCGGTGAGGAAGCCGGCGTGGTCGGCGCCGAGGATGCCGAGAAGGATCTGCGCGCCGATGTCGTCCGGGAGCAGGCCGAAGTACTCCGGCGGCGCCCAGGGCGTGTGAGAGAAGTGCACGATCTTCAGGTCGGGGCGCCGGTCGCGCAGCATCCGGGGAGCCAGCGACAGGTGGTAGTCCTGGATCGCCGCCTTCGCGCCCTCGGCGGCGTCCCGTGCGAGGGCGTCCGCGAAGGCCGCGTTGTACGCCTCGTAGGACTGCCAGTCGCGCCGGGCGCGGGCGTCGAAATGCGGGTTGCGCGGTGTGTCGTACAACAGGTGGTGGACGAACCACAGCGTCGAGTTGGCGACGCCGTTGTAGGCGCGGTCGAACGTGGCCGCCGGGATGTCGAGCATCCGCACCGCGGCACCGCCGGTCTCGTATCCGGCGAGGTCGAGGCGTCCGTCCGGGGAGCGGCGCGCGGCCGTGCGGTCGGCCTCGCCGAGGCTCGCGCACACCCAGAGAACGTCCGCGCCGCCGGCGGACGGCTCCCGCTCCGTCCCGGCCGGGCGCGGCGGGCCCGGGTCGCGGGGGGCGCCCGTGACGGCGGCGAGGCCCGACACGAGTCCGCCGCCCCCGCGCCGCATGGTGAGCCCGCCGTCGTCCGACAGCGAGAACGACACGGGCCCCCGGTTCGAGGCCACCAGCACTTGGCTCATACGGGAAGGGTCTCAGTTGCGGCCGAGGCGCATCAAAGTGACCCGCGAGGTGGCCGTCATCGCCGGGGCTTCTGGCCGTTCCGCCCGATTAGTCATCCACCCAGGGGGTATCCGGCGGCAATGAGCAAGTCCGAGACGACGAAGACCGTGCTCGTCGCCGGTGCAGCGAACCTCATCCTCGCGATCACGAAGCTGTTCGCCGGCCTGCTGGCCGGGTCCAGCGCCATGCTCGCGGAGAGCGCGCACTCGGTGGCCGACACCCTGAACCAGGGCTTTCTCTACACCTCGCTCCGGCGCAGCGAGCGGCCCCCCGACCGGCGCCACCCCTTCGGATACGGCAACGAGCGGTACGTGTGGTCGCTGCTCGCCGCGTTCGGCATCTTCGTGGCCGGCGCCGGGTTCTCGATCTTCGAAGGCATCCTGACCATGACCGGCCACGGCGGCGGTGGGACGACGGTGTGGCTCGCCTACGCCGTCCTCGGCCTCGGCGCGGTGCTGGAGGGGGCGTCCTGGCTCCGCGCCTTCTACCAGGCCAAGAAGGAGACGCGCGAGAACGACCGCGACCTCGTCGAGCACGTCCGCAAGTCGCCCGACGTGACGTTCAAGACCGCGCTGTTCGAGGACACCGCCGCGATGATCGGCCTCGCCCTCGCCGCCGGCGGGCTCGCGATGCGCCAGATCACCGGCTCGGAGTTCTGGGACGGGCTCGCGTCCGTCCTCATCGGGGTCCTCCTGGTCGTCCTCGCCTTCTCGATCGGCCGGGAGAGCATGGGCCTGCTCATCGGCCGGGCGGCCGACCCCGCCGAGCAGCGCGAGATCCGCGCCGAGATCCTCGGCGCCCCCGGCGTGACCGGCGTGGACGAACTGCTCACCATGCACTTCGGCCCCGAGCAGCTCCTCGTCGCCGCGAAGGTGCACTTCTCCGACGACATCAGCGCCGACGAGGCCGAGGACGTCGCCGGCGAGATCGACCGGCGGCTCCGGGAGCGCGTCCCGACCGTCCGGCACGTGTTCCTCGATCCGACCCAGCGCGTGATCAAGACCTCCGCCGGGTAACGTCTCAATCGCTGGACCCGCCTGTCTGGCATCCGGTCAGTTCATGTAAAGTCACGCATACGAGCTCAAAGCGCTCGTGATCGACAACTTAATACCGCTCATCCAGAGGGGTGGAGGGACCGGCCCTGCGAAGCCCCGGCAACCACCCGGCTGTGGCGCGTCGCGATCCTGCGAGGCCTGCCGGGAGATGGTGCCAACTCCGGCCTGCGACCAAGGTGGCGCAGGGAAGATGGGGAGAAAGGCCTCGCCCTCATGGCACTCACGCCTGCCACAGACCTCGGACCGGCTACCGCTCTCGTCTGCCGCGAATGCGGCACGTCCCGCGACCTCGGGCCCTTCTACGCGTGTGAGGAATGTTTCGGCCCCCTGGAGATCGCCTACGACTTCGGCGGCGTCACCCGGGAGGCCATCGAGTCCGGGCCGCGCAACATCTGGCGGTACCGCGGGCTGCTGCCCGTCCCGGGCAACGTCGCCGACACCCCGAACACCGAGCCGGGCCTGACCCGTCTCGTCCGCGCCGACAACCTCGCGGAGAGCCTCGGCCTGCAGAGCCTGTGGGTGAAGGACGACAGCGGGAACCCGACCCACTCGTTCAAGGACCGCGTCGTCGCCGTGGCGCTCGCCGCCGCCCGTGAGCTGGGGTTCAAGGTGCTGGCCTGTCCGTCCACCGGGAACCTCGCCAACGCCGTCGCCGCCGCGGCGGCCCGCGCCGGGATCCGCAGCGCGGTGTTCGTCCCGTCGAACCTGGAGTCCCAGAAGATCATCACGACGGCCGTGTACGGCGGGACGTTCGTGACGGTCGACGGCAACTACGACGACGTCAACCGGCTCGCGTCCGAGATCGCCGGCGAGCAGGACGACTGGGCGTTCGTCAACGTCAACGTCCGCCCCTACTACGCCGAGGGCTCCAAGACGCTCGGCTACGAGATCGCCGAGCAGCTCGGCTGGCGGCTGCCGGACCAGATCGTCGTGCCGGTCGCGTCCGGCTCCCAGCTCACCAAGATCGACAAGGCCTTCCAGGAACTGATCAAGCTGGGCCTGGTCGAGGACAAGCCGTACCGCGTCTTCGGCGCCCAGGCCGCCGGGTGCGGCCCGGTCGCCGCCGCGTTCAAGGCGGGCCACGACGCCGTCCGACCCGTGAAGCCCGACACGATCGCCAAGTCCCTCGCCATCGGCAACCCCGCCGACGGCCCCTACGTCCTGGACGTCGCCCGCCGCACCGGCGGCGCCGTCGAGGACGTGACCGACGAGCAGGTCGTCGAGGGCATCCGGCTCCTGGCCCGCACCGAGGGCATCTTCGGCGAGACGGCCGGCGGTGTCACCGTCGCGACCCTCCGCAAGCTCGTCCAGGCCGGCGCCCTGGACCCGGGCGCCGAGACCGTGATCATCAACTCCGGGGACGGCCTGAAGACCCTGGACGCCGTCGCCCCGGTCGTCGCGCCGTCGGCGAACATCGCCCCGTCCCTGGAGGCGTTCCGCGCCGCGGGCCTCGCCTGAGAACGAAGGAGCAGCATGAGCAGCGTGTCCGTCCGTATCCCGACGATCCTGCGGACCTACACCGGTGGCGAGTCCGAGGTGAAGGCCGAGGGCACGACCCTGCGCGCGGTCGTCGCCGACCTCGAGGCCAGCTACTCCGGCATCTCCGCCCGCATCCTGGACGACGCGGGCAAGATCCGCCGGTTCGTGAACGTCTACGTCGGTGACGAGGACGTCCGCTTCGCCGAGGGCCTCGACACCCCGACGCCCGAGGGCGCCCAGATCTCCATCATCCCCGCGGTGGCGGGCGGCTGACGTCCGTCTCGTCCCCAAAAGCCCCGGCACGTCCACCGTGCCGGGGCTTTTGCTTGCACATCTGGGCGATTCCCCCTTCTTCGGAAACCGATTGCCCCAGTGAATGCCGGATTGTGTGACTGTTCGCCCCGTCCGTCCAAACGCGCATGGAAAAAGCTTTAGCGAGCGCCCGTTATGCGGCTCTGATCTTGATCACCACCACTCCGTCACTTGGGTTTTTTGCTGGCCGCAGCCTGGAAGATTGATCCCGGAGTGGCGCTCCTGGGGGCGCCGATCGGCATACGAGAGTGAGGAAAGGCATGAAGCGCATTTTGCGCACGATGGCCGTGACCGGGATAACGATGGGGGCGGCCGTCCTCGCGGCTCCCTCGGCCATGGCCGACATCAACTTCTACGAGGTGGAGAAGGCGTACGTGGGGCACAACGGCCCCTCGTACATCAGTGAGAAGGGTCCGGGCGACCTGATCTACACCGACATCACCAAGTCGCCCAAGGCCGCACCGGTGATCGGGAACAAGCCGGTGAAGACCGGTGACATCACCACGAAACTCCACGGCGGGAAGCACAACACGGCCGTCACCGGCGTCGAGGGCTCCGAGCAGGAGGCCACCAAGGTCGCCCTCGCCAAGGCCGCCGAGCACCAGGCCGCGGAGCAGCAGGCCGCTCCGCAGCAGGCGGCTCCGCAGCAGGAGTCCCTGCAGGCCGCCCCGGAGCAGGGCGCCCAGCAGGCCGCTCCTCAGCAGGACGCTCAGCAGGCCGCGCCGGAGCAGCAGGCCGCTCCTCAGCAGGAGGCCCAGCCGAACGCCCCGCAGCAGGAGGCGGCGCAGGCTGCTCCTCAGCAGGACGCTCAGCAGGCGGCACCGGAGCAGCAGGCCGCCCCGGAGCAGCAGGCCGCGCCGGAGCAGCAGGCCGCGCCGGAGCAGCAGGCCGCCCCGGAGCAGCAGGCCGCTCCTCAGCAGGAGGCCCAGCTGAACGCCCCGCAGCAGGAGGCGGCGCAGGCTGCTCCTCAGCAGGACGCTCAGCAGGCCGCGCCGGAGCAGGGTGCCGAGCAGGCCGCCCCGCAGCAGGACGCTCAGCCGAACGCCCCGCAGCAGCAGGCCGACGCCAACGCCCCGCAGGCCGGGCAGCGGCTGGCCACCACGGGGGGCCACCCCAAGCCGGTGCACATCCACGCTGTCAAGAAGGCGAACGTCGGCCAGAACGGCCCCGTCGTCAACAGCGAGAAGGGCCCGGGCGACGCAATCTTCACGAACCTCAGCGGATCGCCCCGCTCGAACGTCTACGCCGGCAACAGCGCGACGATCACCGGCCCCATCACCACCAAGCTCTACGGCGGGAAGCGCAACACCGTGATCAACGCGGTCGCGGGCCCCGAGCAGGAGTCGAACAAGCGGTGAATCGCGGCTCCTGACAGAGCCTCGAAGCACCACGGCCGCTCCGGCCCGGTCACGCATCGACGCCGGAGCGGCCGCCCAATGTCCGGACCCGTTTGCGGCGGTCCCTTGCCCGGGGAACGAAAGAACATCCTCACCGTTCGCCATACTCCACAAAAGCGGCCAACCAGGCCGTGGTGACCCCGGCGCATCGGGCCGTCGCAAACACCGTCGCAAATGCCGTCGGCCAGCGACGAATGAGACTCCGCGAAAACGGAGACACGGACTCCCCGCCAGTGCAATGGCAGGCGAGACTGTCGGCCGCCGTGCTCCCGGTCCTCACCGGGAGGTGAGATCTCGGTATCCGCCGCCTCCTGGCCGGCCGCGTGCGACCACCCGCCAGTCGTCGGCCGGGGGCCGGGCGGGCGACGAGCCCGCGAACACGTCCCGGCGATCGCCCGGCCTGCTACGCCATCGGCGGAACTTCCAGCCGACCTGTGCCACGTGCGACGGGGTGAGCGGCCCCTCCCGAAGCGAGCTCCTGGACGTCCCGCCCCTGGTCAGGACGGGCGGGGCCGGTGAGAGAGACGTCGGTGGACGGGGATGTGTGGCGCTTGCACTCGACGGGGTAGAGTGCTAAACAAACATTGGCACTCTGCTGTGGAGAGTGACAACTTCACACAGTCATGGGTCGGGGCGATGAGGCCTCAGGCCGGCGACGGAATGGAAGTCGTCGGCGGGGCCGTCCGTCGCGGGCGTCGGCTCGATCCGTCTAAGCCACCTTGTTCCGGGAGGACTGGAGCCTATGGCTGCAAAGATGATCGCGTTCGACGAGGAGGCCCGCCGCGGTCTCGAGCGCGGCATGAACCAGCTCGCCGACGCCGTGAAGGTGACCCTTGGTCCCAAGGGCCGCAACGTCGTGCTGGAGAAGAAGTGGGGCGCTCCCACGATCACCAACGACGGTGTGTCGATCGCCAAGGAGATCGAGCTCGAGGACCCGTGGGAGAAGATCGGCGCGGAGCTCGTCAAGGAAGTAGCCAAGAAGACCGACGACGTCGCGGGTGACGGCACCACCACCGCCACCGTGCTGGCCCAGGCGCTGGTGCGCGAGGGTCTGCGCAACGTGGCCGCCGGTGCGAACCCGATGTCGCTGAAGCGCGGCATCGAGGCCGCCGTCGAGCGGGTGAGCGAGGAGCTGTCCAAGCTCGCCAAGGACGTGGAGACCAAGGAGCAGATCGCCTCCACGGCGTCCATCTCCGCGGGTGACCCGCAGATCGGCGAGATGATCGCCGAGGCGATGGACAAGGTCGGCAAGGAAGGCGTCATCACGGTCGAGGAGAGCCAGACCTTCGGTCTGGAGCTCGAGCTGACCGAGGGGATGCGCTTCGACAAGGGCTACATCTCGCACTACTTCGTGACCGACCCCGAGCGCATGGAAGCGGTCCTCGAGGACCCGTACATCCTGATCGTTCAGGGCAAGGCGTCGGCGAACAAGGACCTGCTGCCCGTCCTTGAGGGCGTCATGCAGTCCGGCAAGCCGCTGCTGATCATCGCGGAGGACGTCGAGGGCGAGGCCCTGGCCACCCTGGTCGTCAACAAGATCCGTGGCATCTTCAAGTCCGTGGCCGTGAAGGCGCCGGGCTTCGGCGACCGCCGCAAGGCCATGCTGGGCGACATCGCCACGCTGACCGGCGGTCAGGTCATCAGCGAGGACGTGGGTCTCAAGCTGGAGAACACCACGACCGAGATGCTGGGCCGCGCCCGCAAGGTCGTCATCACCAAGGACGAGACCACCATCGTGGACGGCGCCGGTGACGCCAACGAGATCGCGGGACGGGTCAACCAGATCCGCACCGAGATCGACAACACCGACTCCGACTACGACCGCGAGAAGCTCCAGGAGCGCCTGGCCAAGCTCGCGGGCGGTGTCGCGGTCATCAAGGCCGGCGCCGCGACGGAGGTCGAGCTCAAGGAGCGCAAGCACCGCATCGAGGACGCCGTCCGCAACGCGAAGGCCGCGGTCGAGGAGGGCATCGTCCCCGGCGGTGGTGTGGCGCTGCTGCAGGCCGGCACCAAGGCGTTCGACAAGCTGGAGCTGCCGGGCGACGAGGCCACCGGTGCGAACATCGTCAAGCGCGCTCTCGAGGAGCCGCTGAAGCAGATCGCCGTCAACGCCGGCCTTGAGGGCGGCGTCGTGGTGGAGCGGGTCCGGAACCTGACCCCGGGCGAGGGCCTGAACGCCGCCACCGGCGAGTACGTCAACATGTTCGAGTCGGGCATCCTCGACCCGGCCAAGGTGACCCGGTCCGCGCTGCAGAACGCCTCGTCGATCGCCGCGCTGTTCCTGACCACCGAGGCCGTCATCGCCGAGAAGCCCGAGAAGAACCCGGCCCCGGCGGGCGGCATGCCCGACGCCGGCGGTATGGACTTCTGAGCAGATCCGCGGTTCGCACTTCCGAGTGCAGGTGAAAGGGGCGGTTCCTTCGGGGACCGCCCCTTTCCCTGTCCGCGAGACCCGGTCCGGGCGGGGAGGCGCGTCCTGGGGCCGGTACCGACGCCGGCGGAGATGTCCGTGAGGATGTCCGGGAACCGCCGGGCCGAAAGAAGAATGTTTCTCGCGGCCACCTCGGTCGGCGCCGCCGCAGGTCAGTGAGCCGGGCGCGGGCGCGGCGGCTCCGGCGGGCGCAGACGGGGGTGCAAAGTCCTTCCCCTGCGGGCCCGGCGCTTGGCAGGATCGCCGGTTGGAGGGCGCGCCGCCGAGGTGCGGGCGCCGGCAAGGTGAACAGTGAGGCGGCCGCGGACGCGGCCGACGAGGCAGGAGAACACGTGAGCGAAGTGTTCAGCTCCCCGGTGCTCAGGGTCGAACAGCCTCGCAGGGGACCGTTCGCCAAGTCGCGGTACAAGGTTCTGGACGATGGCGGGGCCGTCGTCGCCATCGCGGCGCCGACCGACGACCAGAGCGAGAACGCGGTCATGCGCGGCCTGTTCCCCGGCAAGTCGAACCTCGACGCCCGTGCCGTCCTGCTGACGACGCCCGACGGTGACCCCCTGTACGTCGTGGACAAGCAGAGCGGCCGGGAGTACACCGAGATCCTCCGGCCGGACGGGGAGCGCGTCGGCTCCTTCGTGACCGAAAGGGTCGGCCGCCGCTACGTCATTTACGACGACGGCGGGACGCTCATCGGCACGGTCGACGTGGACGTGCCGCGCAACAACTTCGAGGTGAAGGACGCCGACGGCGGAAAGGTGGCGCACGTCCGCAAGAAGTGGGCGGGCCTCGCCACCCACCTGCTCACGACGGCCGACCGGTACGCGGTGGAGATCTCCGACCCCGTCCGGGAACCGCTGCGGACGATGGCGGTCATGACCGCCATCGTCATGGACATGAACCTGCACGAGGCCAAAGAGATCACCTGACCGGGCCGGCGGTCGCCCGATGGAGGGGTTCCCGGCTCCCGCGAGGCGAGGTACGTTCCGGTCGTGCAGGCCATGTCCGGGCGCCCGAACGGCTGGTGGATCTCGCCAGCGATTCCGACGATCGCGAACTGCGCGCTGGCCGTCCTCTGGGGCTTCTCGGCCCTCGGTGGGTGGGGCGACGCCGCCTTCTGCGGTGAGGACGAGGGCCGGGACCCGGGATGCGGGGCCGGGTTCGCGGACGCCGTACGGGTCTCGGCACCCGTCGCCGTCATCGCCGCGGCCGTCGCCGTGACCGCGTGGTCGATGCCCGGTGTCCGGCGCAGACCCTCTCGGCTGGACGTGACCCTCACCGTCGCGGCGTTCGTCTGGGTCATCGCCGAAGGTGTGCTGTTCATCGGCGGATACCGGGCCAAGCCCTGAGACGCGCCGAACGGTCGGCGTTGCCGAAAAGAAACCTCGGCCGCGTGAATGCGATGTTCGAGCGGTTCAAACAGGGGTGAACCAGGACAAAGCCCGAGGTAGGTCAGGTGCCTGAGCGGCTTCGGACGGGTGGCGCGGGCTCGTCGGCGCCATTGAGGCGTGCGAGCCGGTTTGACGTCCCCTCGTCTTGGGCATACTGTTCACTTCGCCCCACGGGAGTGCGGGACGCCTGAGGGCGGCCGGCCCGGGGGAACCATCCTCGACCAGCTGACGCGGCTTCGTCGCGCCCGCGCCGTCGTGATGGGATCGGAAAAGGATCGATTTGACAATCGGGCCGGATCTGGTGAAATAGCTCCACCGCCGGGAAGGAACCGCGCAAGCGGAACCGGAATGGCGTATCGGAAAAGCCCGGAATTGACAGTCCGAGCGGATCTGATAA
>NZ_JBFAGB010000040.1:0-85951 GCF_040639875.1 Actinomadura sp. NPDC023710 | reverse complement strand
CGCGCCCCCGATCGCCGAGGTGCACCTCCCAGTGCGCATCCCCGCGGGCTTCCACGGCAACTGGATCCCGGCACGAGCATCAGGGCCCCCACGCGTGGACCGGTGACCGTCGGCCTCCCACCGCAGCTCTACAACGGTGCACGGAATACTCACGCGCGGGTCCTCTTCCGCAGCCACGATTCACGCACCTGGTCGGCTCGTCGCCACAGTATGCCTTCAAGGCCCACTGGAGCCGGCTCATCCGCGACCTCTGGGTGGCGCCCTACCTGCTCGGAGGTCCACCAGGTGATCGGCCCCACCCTGCGGCACTGGGTCAGCGTCGTCGGCGTCATCGTCAACGAACCAGGCCGGGCCCTGCTCGTGCTCCGCTGAGGCCGCAGCCCCGGCGGCAGCCCGGGCCGGCGTCCGACAGCCACGTGAAGCTTGCTGCCCTGGTTACCATGATCGACCGGATCGGCGCGGGTCAGCGTGCCCGGGGCCGGTCAAGATCGCCGCGGGCCCTGGTCGGTTTCCCGTGAAGAGTCGGGTGGAACACTCGTCGGAGTGTGGTCTCGCGTCACCCCCCGAGGTAGGACTGCAGGCTCTGGTCCAACTGCTCCACCGTGGGCGGCCAAGATCGCGTCGGCTAGTCGCCGCGCGGCATGTCCGGAGCGGACACCACGGCGTGCAGCAGGGGAGTCATGGGGGTCGTGGCCGGCCGAGACGCGCAGGTTGAAGGCAGCGGGTGAGGGTGTCGCGGTGAAAGCGCTCGGAGGCCGGCGGCGGCGGAGAGTTCGGCACCGGCCGCGCGGGCGTACCCCCGGTACCAGTCCTGGGGCGTGCTCGACGTCATCGAGACACGGACGTTCGACTCCGGGCTCGTGCTGCTGTCGCACGGGCTCAAGCCCACCGCGTGACGGGCGAGCGACCCCTCGCCGTCCAGAGCGTCCGGGCGCTGGTCTTTCCAACCGGCGCTGCCCGGCAACGGCGCCCGCACGGCCGCGATGACGCCGTGGCGGGGCGTCAGGACGCACCAGGGTCGAACCGCTCCCTGAGCGGAGCAGGAGCCGGTCAGGCGTCGAGCGGGTTGCGCCGGATGCGGTCGGCGACCCCGGCGGACACGGACAGCGCGGCGGAACTGCCCGGCTTGCGCGCCGCCTGGTCACGGAAGCAGGCCGTGAACTCCTCGGCTAGGTCCAGGCGCGGGTAGCGCTTCAGTACCTCGCCGCGCAGCCTGACCGGGATCCCCTCGAGGCCGCGACCGGAGATGTCGGTGCCGGTGGCCAGCTCCAGCAGGTGGCCCTCGGGATCCTCCTCGACGGGCACCTCGGGCCACATGTGCCGCACGATGATCTCCGACGCCCGTACCCGCCGCTCCGGGGGCCAGCCCGCGCCGGCGCCGAAGACCCAGGCCACGTGGCCGCCCGCCTCCTCGAACGGCACCGTGTGGCTGTCGAACTCCGCCACCAGGCCGATGTCGTGCAGGAGAGCCGACACGTAGAGCAGCTCGGCGTCGAACGCGATGCCGTTGCGCTGTGCGTGTGCAGCCGCCCAGAGGTAGGAGCGGACGGAGTGGTTGAGCAGGGAGGGCGTCTCGTACGTGGTCACCACTTCGAGAGCGCCGCGGCAGGCCGGGCTATCAGGGATCAGCAGGTCGTCGAATCCCACAGAACTCATCGTTTTCCTCCGTTCTCCGACCTCGGCGCGACCACTCGCGCGGTGGCCTTGCCGCCGGGGCCGTGCGTCAGTTCTCAGGGTGGGTCATGAGGAGGACGGCGCGGTTGCCCGGGGTATGACCTCGGTACAAATGCGGGTGAGCGGCGTCGAACCGGATGGAATCGCCTTCGGCCAGATCGGTGGGGGAGACCTCGCCGGGCCCGTGGTGGCGCGTCCCTGGGTGAGTATGAGGCATCCCCCGCCCCCGGCAGATGGGCGTCGGAGTGCCGCTCCGCATGCCACTTCAGGACTGTGACTTCGCACGACCGACACCGAGATCGAGATCACCAGCCGCGGGGCCCACGCGGCCGACACTTTGGCGGGTTTCCTCCAGGCGCTCCGTGTGGAGGCGCCCGCCGAGGCGCCGATCGCTACGGACCGCGGTGCCCATCCCAGGAACTGCACGGACGGCTTCGAGAACTTCTTCCAGGCCGTTGCCCCGACGACATCGCTGTCGACGTTCGGGCCGTCTGGGACGACGCCGTTGCGGCCCAGGCGTGGGAGGGCCCGCCGGTGTGGGTGCACGGCGACCTCCGTCCCGCGGACGTCGTCGTCTCGGACGGAACGCTCTCGGGCATCGTCGACTTCGCTGAAATGTTCGCCGGCGATCCAGCCTGGGACCTCGCCGTCGCATGGGTGCTGCTACCCGCGGGCACGGCCACAAGGTTCTTCGCCATGTACGCGCATGCACAGAGGACCAGTCGATCAAGGTCGATTGAAGTCGATCGGGAAGCCTCTCACCTGCGAAAACGTCCGGGGGAGTCGTGGCGGGTCCGGAGGAGTCCGACCACGGCGGCTCCCCGATTGGCTCCCACGACTCCATCGGTCGAGGGGACTTCTACTGCAAGCAAGATCAGGTGCACAGGGTCTCTGACCCGAGGGAGTGAGTCCAGGTGCTCGTCAGCGCGTGTCGATGGAGTCTGCCGGCCTCCTCCGACGGCGGCGTCACCCGTGGTCAAGCTTCGGGTGGCTTTTCAGTAGGTCGGCGGCGGGAGTCTGATAGGGGGCGAGGGTCTGCAGGATGTCCTGGGTGCTTTCGATCCTGTCCTCGTTGATGGTGAAATGACCCGCGTCGACGACGGCGTCATTCTCATCATTTCCGGGAATGACCACACCGACGATGCCGCCCTTGTCGGTGACCAGGGCGCGGTCACCGGTCAGGCATCCCTGGTCCAGTGGCGACACCTCCTCCCGGATGACCACGTCCAGCGCGATTCCCGCGTCCAGTTGCTCCCGGAGCAGCTCGAGCATGGCGCCGTCGATATCGGATCTCGACAGGACCAGGATCCGGTGCAGCGTCAGGCCGCCATCGGTGACCGCGGACCGTTCCGCCGCGAGATAGGTGGTATCGCGGCCGGTCCACCAGTAATCGTTGCCGGTCGCGCTGAGTGCGGTCATCTTCGTCAGTGCAGGCAGGATTCCGGGACGGAACTCCTGGCGGCGCCCGAGCGACGACTGGCCGTTGGCGAGGTCGCGCATGTCCTCGGTGAACGCTCGTTGCCGTGCCTCGCGCAGTTTCAGCAGGATCGCGCTGTTGCGGTCGTCGATCCGGATCCACTGCTCCGCGATCTCGCGGACGAACGCCTGACACTCGGAGGGGGCGTCGGCCAGCGATTTGGTGATGGCCAGCGCGGCGGAGATCTCGGCGAGCTGGTTCTGGTCGTGGTGGATGCTCTCCTCGCGGCGGAAGAAGGCATCGATGACCAGGGTGAGAATGACGCCGACGAGAGTGACGAGCAGAGCTAGCCGCCCGGTGGTGCCTCCCAATCCGGCCACCACGGTCACTGTTCCGAGCGCGACCGAAAGGAGCCCGCCGAAGACGAGTCGCCCGCGCTGCCACGGAACCGCCGGCTTGCGTTCCGCCACGACAATGACTCCTCGCTGCTCAGGCGTTCCTGGAAGGGCCCCGAGTGATCATTTCTGGTAGGCCATTGCCGAGTATGAACCGCGCCAACAGGTCACATGGCAGCATTTCAGGAACTCAGCTCCTGAGTCTGTGTCGTCTGCCACATTGGCCAGGCGTCGCGCGACCATGTCCGGCGCACTGCCCAACGCCACCTCCTTGCCCACTACCTTCATCAAACCCACGCGCACGCAGTGCAGCTGCGCCAGCGCCGCAAGGCCGGGGATGGGCCATCCCGCCCCGCCCGTCCGCTGCCCGATTGCGAGCTGGCCCAGACCATGCTCCGGTTCGAGAAGGTATGGCTCAGCCTGGTCGCGGCCGTTCACCAGGCGGGGGTGTTGCAAGTTAACGGCCATCTTTGTTGTTGAGGTGTTCGGGTGGCGGTCGGGGTGAGTCGGCCTTCGAACTAGATCTGGAAAGCGTTGAGAGGCGCCTTCCAGTGCATGGTCCATCGCTTGCGGCCCTTGCCAGGTGAGCCCGGTCACGCCGCCGATCTCGTTGCTCTCTGCCATTGTCGGTAAGCCGCCAGAAGTGTCTTCCTGGGTGCCCGCCCCCCGGCGGGCACCGGGGGGCGGCTGCTCGTCGCGCAGGGGGCTCTCATTTGGGGTGGTACGAGCAGAGGAGCCCGGTCTGCACGGTGGCGCGCAGCTCGGCGCCGATGCCCGCGTCGGCGTCGGCGATGCGCTGCAAGACACGCCGGATGGCTTTCCCGACAGCGATACGGGCCCGTTCCTCGCTGTTGACGAAGCGCCGCGTCCGGCCGCCGAGGCCCGAAGCGGACGCGAGTTCGGCGATCAGCCAGCGGCGTTCGGCGCTGAGGGCGGCGGCGCGCTCGAACTGGTCCGCCGACTCGAGTTCCTCGATCTCGGCGTCCAGCTCCGAGAGCCGCCGCTTGTAGCTGCGCTTGGCCTCGTCGTCCAGGACAGGGTGGGCGGGCGCGGCGTCGCCCGAGGAAGCCGCCGGTCCCATCGCCAGGATGATCGCCGGTATCTCCTGCCCGGGGTTGTTGATCAGGGTGGCCAGGTGCCGCATGCCCACGCTGTCCCCCACCAGCGCGGTGCGCGAGCCCAGCGCGACGCGCCATTGCCTGCCCTGGCGTTCGCACACGAGCACCGGCGCCCGGTCGCCGGAGCGGCCCACCTTCGCCGGCCGGCCGGACGCCTCGGCGGGGACCGGCATTCCCAGCTGTGCCGCTTCCTGCGCCGCCAGGTCCAACGACGCCCGCGCGGCCTCGCTCCGCGGCCCGTCCCGGAGAGTGAGCGCCTCGCCCAGGCGCGTCCGGGACAGGACCACGGCCGGCCAGTGCCACAGCGCCAAGTTGCCGTCGACCGCCTTGACCAGATGTCCCACGGCGGTGTCCGCGTCACCGGTGGTCAGCGAGGCCACTCCCAGGGAGTGGTGCACCGAGCCCAGGCACGCTCCGCCAAGGCCCACGAGCGTCGGGAGTCCCGCGAACGGCCTCAGCAGTTCGTACGCTTGGGACGCGGCCTCGGCGTCTCCTAGGAGATGCGCGACCTCGACGACCCCGTACATCGCGAACAGCCAGGTGTTGGAGCGCGGTGCTCCATCCTGCACCCGGCCGCGCAGCCGGGCCAGCGTCCCCGCCGCCAGACGCCGGTCACCGGAGTGGGCGGCGGCGATCGCGAGGCCCGCGTAACAGGCGTTGTCCAGGGGGCTGAGCACCGGGGAGCCCACCAGGTCCGTCAGCGCCGGGAGGCACTCGGCGATGCGGCCCTGGTACCACCGGATCGTGCCGATCTGCGCCGCGTACCAGCCCGTCGCGGAGACGTCGCCCGTTGCCTCCCCGCGCTCCGCGCAGACGCCGGCCAGCGCCTCGGCCTCCTCGAACCGGCCCAGCCTGATGCTGAGCATCACTTCGAGCGAGTCGAGGACGCCCCCGGCGGCGAGATGGGACCGCCGGGCGAGCAGGTCGCGCAGTTCCCGCATGCTGCGCTCGGCGTGCGGGTCGGCGCTGCTGAACAGGTCGACGACATGCCAGAGCAGCCCCATCAGCAGGTCGACGCGGCGGCCGGTCCTGGACGCCTCGTCGATCAGCTCCCTGGCGAGTTCGAGCCGCAGCGCCCCGTGCGCGGGGCCGAGAACGCAGTGATGGGCGAGGCTCAGCGCTTCGGCCAGCGCTGCCGGGTGGCCGGCCCGCCTGGCCTCCGCCACCAGGGCCATGATGGAGGCGTGCTCGCCGGTCGCGTAGTCTTTCTCGGCCGCCAGCCTGACTCGCAGCCGCAGGGCCAGGGAGGACTGCGGGTCGATCAGTGACAGGGCGGTGCGCTGCCGGGCGCGCACCATCCCTGCGACGGCCGCCATGCGATGCTCGTGCACCCACAGCCCGCCGAGGCCCAACGCCGCCCGCGCCATCCCCTGCCCGTCGCCCCAGCGCTCCGCCTCGCGGTAGGCCGCGTCGAACCGGATCCGGCTCGTCCGCAGATCCCCCTCGTCGAGCAGGGCGCGCTCCCCGGCCGCCAGAGATAACTCGATGGCGTCGTCACCCCGCGTGGCCGGAGCGACGCCCAGTTCTCGTGAAGTCGTCACAGGCCCGTGCACCCCCCCAGGTCGCCGTTGGCTGTCACGGCCGTGCCGCGCGGTAGCCGGCCCTCGGTCGTGCGGGGGTTTTCGAACCGATGCCGAGCGCGTGCATCGTCTACACGCAGAGCATGCCTCGCCGGTTCCGTGGATGAGCCTTCAACCCACTGGCCGCAAGTGGCCGCCCTGGTCCGCAGTCGGGATCGCGGCGGCGGAGTCGCTCGGTGATGTTGGAGATCTGCAGGGCGGCGAGTTGGTCGAGGTTCAGGAGTCGGGTGGGACGGATCCCGCTGTATTGTCCCGCCTAACCTGACACCGATCGGCAGATGGCAACAGGTTGGAGAGTCGGGTAGCGGCAAGACGCGTGCAATGAAGTACGAGCGTTTGAGTTAGCCCATCAGCTGGACTGAACGGCCGGCTAGCAGCCGGGCGTGGACGCGGCGGTGCTACGACGTGGTCGGCTCGAGGTCTCCCGTCCGGGCCCGCAGGTGCGGACGGTCGCGTTCGGCCCAGCGGACGACCGGGGGCACGGCCAGGCCGGTCAGGGCGAACAGGCCGCCGACGAGCCACCATCCCGGCACTCCCCATTCGATGCACAGGGTGATGAGCAAGGCGGGGCCGAGCGTGATCCCCAGACCGAGGCCCATGCCGAACAGGCCCTGGTACTGGCCGACGGCGTGCCGCGGGGCCAGCGCGTAGGACAGTTCGAAGCCGGCCGCGGCCTGCCAGATCTCCCCGACCGTGTGGATGATCACCGCGATCGGCAGCAGCAGCATGGCGATCCACAGGGGGGCGCCCGCCATGAGCGAGAGCAGCGCGGCGGCGACCAGGAAGGCGAAGCCCGCGCGGCGCAACGCGCGGCCGCCGAGGGTGGGGGTGGTGATGCCGCGGCTCGCCCGGACTTGGAAGAGGACGACGATGACGGTGTTGATCAGCATCACCACCGTCACCGACCACTTCGGCGCCAGGATTCGGTTTACCAGCCACAGCGGCACGGCCGCGGTCAGCACCCGGTACTGGATCGCCATCACGCCGTCCAGCACGGTCAGGACGAGATAGGGGCGGTCCCGCAGCGCCGCCCATCGCCGCCCGGCGCCCCGCGGCACCGGCGTCAGGTACGGCAGG
Organism: Actinomadura sp. NPDC023710; assembly: GCF_040639875.1. Classification (NCBI taxonomy): domain Bacteria; kingdom Bacillati; phylum Actinomycetota; class Actinomycetes; order Streptosporangiales; family Thermomonosporaceae; genus Actinomadura; species Actinomadura sp. NPDC023710. The sequence goes on along the minus strand of NZ_JBFAGB010000040.1, from coordinate 78,690 downwards.
AACAGCACGACCAGCGCCGACGCCGCGTACGACACGGCGCTGCCCGCGAGCAGCAGCGCGTACGCGTGCCGGGTGTCGACGGCGACGCCCCAGCCCGCCAGCAGCGCGCCCACCGAGATCCCGACGTTGGTGACCGAGCGCAGGTACCCGCGGAACTCGGCGGGTCGCTCCCCGCCGTACTCCTGCACGAGCGGGCCGCGCGCTGCCTGGCCCGCCGACTGCGCGGCGGCGCCGAGGCTCGCGAACAGCAGGAACGTCCAGAAGCCGCGTGCCAGGCACAGGCCCGCCATGGACACCGCGCCCAACCCCAGCGTCAGCGCGTACACCGAGCGGGCGCCCTTCCGGTCGGCCAGGTGACCGAACGGAATCCCGGCCGCCAGCGACAGCGCGCCCGCGAGGGTCAGCCCGATCCCCACCTGGGCCGCGGGCAGGTGCACTGCCCGCGTGAAGTACAGCACCCCGGCGGTGAGGTAGACCCCGTAGCCGACCGTGCTCACCAGCGTGGCGAACGCGAGCAGGCGGGCAGGGCGGCCGCCCTTCGGAAGTACTCCCGCGACCCATCGGCGCGCGCCGACGCTGGGGATCATCAGGCCGCCGACTCCCCGGGCCCGGCCCCGTCGGCCGCGGTCACGAACCGGACCGACAGCGCGAGTTCCTCGGCGATCTCGCGCGCCCGCGTCGAGGTCTCCGCACCGGTGACGATGACCGCGGCCCGGTCGCGGGAGCTGTGCACCAGGGGGATCTCCGCCCCGTGGCTGATCAGGAGTTCCGCGTGCAGTACCGCCGGATGGGCGCGGACCTCATCCCATCCCTCGACCGCCACGAGGGTGCCCGGCGGCGGAGTCAGGAAACGCATCGCCGCTCCGCGGGTGGGCCGGGGCGGGCCGGGTGCGCGCGGCAGGCCGAGCATGTCGTCGATGACCAGCCCGAAGACCTCGAGACCTGGGATGGCGTACTCGAGCATCAGGTAGAGCCAGTCGCCGCCGAGGCGGCCGTGCACCTCGCCGAGGACGACGCCGCCCGGCGTCAGCCAGAACTCGACGTGGAAGGCCCCGACGCGCAGACCCAGGGTGAGGAGCGCGGCGGACACCACCTCCTCGACCTCCTCACGCTGGGGCTCAGGCAGGTCCGCTGGCACGGCGTGCGCGGTCTCGACGAAGAGCGGTGGGGAGGTCTTCTCCTTCGTGGTGACGGCCAGGAAGTGCGGCTGACCGTCCAGGAAGATCCCCTCGATGCTGAACTCCGTCCCGGGCACGAACTCCTCGATCAGGAACGTGCCCGCGTCCGGCAGCAGCGCCAGCGCCGCGGGCAGGCCGGCGGCCGAGGAGACCAGGCTCACCCCGATGCTGCCCATGGCGTCGCGCGGCTTGACGATCCACGGACCCGGGGCGTCCCGCATGAAGTCCTCCGCGTCGGCCGCGTTCGCGCACAGCCGCACGGCGGGCTGGGCGAACCCCGCCGCGGCCAGCGCCGTCCGGCAGGCGTCCTTGGTGCGGATCCGGCGGATCACCTCGGGCGGGTTGCCCGGCACGCCGATGGCCGCCGCCGTCTCGGCCGCCGCGACCTGGGCCATCTCCAGCAGAGCGAACACCGCCGCGATGCGCTCACCGGCCGCGACGCGCCGCCGCGCCCACTCCGCGTTCTCCCGCGGATCGGTGTAGCCCACGACCGAGGCCTCATCGGCCGCGGCGACGATCGAGGGCGTGGCCGCCAGGACGGGCGCGGTGGTGGTGACGATCGTGCGGATCCCGCGCGCGGCGGTCTGCGCGAGCACCGCCTCGGCCATGTTCACGCTGAAGGGAAGGGCGCGGGCGCCGGCGACGAACAACAGGGTCGGCTTCATCACGCCGCCCCCGCCCCGGCCGACTCGCGCGGCCCCAGGCTGTTGACCAGCCCGCAGAACCCCTCGATCTCCTCGGCCGTCATGTTCGAGCGCAGCATCACGCGCAGGCCCGCCCGGCCCCGGCCGATGACCGGGAAGAAGATCGGCGAAACGAAGTAGCCGGCGCGCATCAGGTCCTGCGCCAGCTCGACTGTCCCCGCCTCGGAGCCGACCTGCACGAACCGGATCGGCAGCCCGTCGCCGCGCTCGGCGGTGTCGACCAGGCCGTCGAAAAGGTCGATGTTGGCCTGCAACCGGTCCTGCAGCCCCGTCAACTCGACGCTCCGGTGCAGCTCGGCCGAGGCGAGCACGGCGCCGAGCCCCGCGGTGTTGATCCGCTGCGACCACATCAGCGGGGCGGCACTGCGCAGCGCGATGTCGACCCACTCCCGCGCGCCGCGGCGGCCGAGGAAGACCGCGCCACCGGATGCGCCGAACCCCTTGTTCAGCGAGGTGATGATCAGGGTGCGGTCGTTGAACCCGTCCATCGTCTCCAGCACCACGCCGCGCCCGTTCCGCCCGACGGTGGAGGTGCTGTGCGCCTCGTCGAAGAACAGGAACAGGCCGTACCTCTCCTGCAGGCGCAGCAGCTCGGCGATCGGGGCCACGCCGCCGGTGCTGTACACACCGTCGGCCACGTACGCGACCTGCCGGTGCCGGCGGCACAGGTCCTCCAGCGCCTCGACGTCGTTGTGCCGGATCGTGACGATCTCCGCCTCGTCGGCCACGCTCGGCTTCATCGCGTTCATGCAGAAGTGGGCGTTCTTGTCGAACACCATCAGCGGCGGGACCCCGTCGGTGAGCAGACCCGAGGCCACCAGCGGCAGGCTCGTCCACGCCGCCAGGGCACAGGAGTTGACCGTGATCGCCTCGACGCCGAACAGGTCCGACAGCGCGGCCTCGGCGTCCTGCAGCACGCCGAAGTGGAGCCTCAGGCGCGAGGCCGAGGTGTTGAGGGCCCCCTGGGCGAGCACGGCGTCGGCCGCGGCCCGGACGAGCCCGGGGTGGGTGTCGAGGCCGAGATAGGAGTAGGACGACATGTTGACGAACTCGTGGCCGTCGGCGAGCACGCGGTGCCTGCCGTCGCCGATCCCGTCCACCGTGACGCCGAACAGTCCTGCCTTCTCTGTGACGTCCCAGAACTCGGTGCTGATGCGCACGGACTTCTTGAGGTTGAGGAACTGATGCATGGTGCTCTTGGTCTCCTTGGATGGTGCGGAAGCGGCCGCGCCGGGGGTGCGGGGACCCCGGCGCGCCTGCGGGTCGGGTGCGGTCACGCGGACCTGGCCAGGGGCGGCAGCGGGGGTTCGGTCATCGCCGGCCGCGGAGTCGTGTGGCGCTTACCGGAGCTGCGGTAGAGGGAGTCGTGGATGCCGTCGGCGAACTGCAGCGCGCCCAGGTCGCGGCGGGCCTTGGCGACCGGCGAGTCGGCCCGGTATCCCGAGGCCCCGAGCAGCTGTGCGAGCTCGGTGGCGGCCTGGCAGGCGGTATCGACCCCGTGCGCCTTCATCTCCCAGCCACACTGCTCGGCCCAGTCGGCCTCGGCGTGCGCCAGCCGCGCGGCGACGGCGGTGCCCAGCAGCGCGGTCGTCAGCTGGGCGTGCGTCCGGCCGAGGGCCACCAGTGCGGAGTCGCGCAGTCGGGGCAGGTCCCCGCTGCTTCTCCGGTACGTGAGATGGGTGCTGGCGGTGTCGAACACGGCCGCGGCCGCGCCGAGCGCCGTGGCGGTCACCAGCGGCCGGTAGGCGGTGAAATGCCTGCGCAGCAGGGACATTCCGTCGCCGCGCAGGACGTCGCAATCGGGGTGGACGGGCACGGCGTCCAGGTCCAGAACCCCCCACGTCCACCCGGCCAGGCCCGCCGGCGACACGGGCTCGCGGTACAGGCCCGGCTCGCCGGCGTCGATCGCCGCTGCGACCAGGCCGCCCTCCGGGGCCTGGAAGAACACCACGAACACCGAGGCCTCGTCGAGTCGGCTGATCCACGTCTTGCGGCCGCTGACCAGCCACGTCCCGTCCGGGCCGGGCGTGGCGCGGGTCCGCGCGGCGGCCGGCCGGGAACCGCCGTGCGGCTCGGTGATGGCGACGCCCACGAGCGCGCCGGCCGCCAGGCACGATCCCCACCGCTCGCGGAGCGCGGGGCGTCCGTGCTGGGTGATCAGCCTGCCGTACCCGAGCGTCACCGCGTCCCGCAGGTCGACGTCCTGGTAGCCGCAGACGAACTGCGCGAGGACCCCGAACAGAGGCGAGTTCATGGAGTCCAGGAAACCGCGTTCCACCATCGCCAGCCGGACGGCCATGAGTCGACGCGAGCGCTCGGGTCCGTCCGGCAGGTCGACAGAGTGGATGGCGAGCACCTCGTCCAGTTCGGCCTCCAGGGCCGCCAGTCGGTCCCAGTCGACCTGGTCCGTGGGATCCAGGACCGGACGCACCGGCTGAAGCCAGGTGTCGATCGCCTCACCGGTCATGGCCGGCCCTCCTGTCCACGCACGCCGGGCAACCGCTGACGGGCGCATGGGGGTGATCGTGAGCCTTGTGGCGAGGCCAGGGTCTGCCGGAGCCGTGTTGTCGGTGGCTTCGACCAGCGAGAATGCTGCAATCTGGGCAGGTGGCCCAGGCCATGTCCAGATCCAGGCAGATCTCCCCGATCCGGGCCAAGTCCGTGCTCGGGAGTTCCCGGTTGGGACCCCGCATCTTGATCTTGGGGAAGCAGTTGTTGGCAGTCATGCACGGCGACAGGCCGCCCTGCGCGCGGTACACCGCGAGGTCGTCGTCGGCGACCGGGTCATCGAAGGCATCCACAATCGCGCCCCTCGGGCCATGTCCGGGGTCGTACGTCGTCGTGGGCAACTTGTAGGCGCATTTCAGATCGGCCGGCCCGCACCCGGGCGGTGTGGTGCCCGGCGCGAGGTGGGCCCCCTGACCCATGTCGGTGTGGACCATCGAGATACACCCCATGTGTTCGCTGGACGGCGGCGGACACAAAGCCTCAAGCTCGGACATGTCCGCACTGCCCCCTTGAGGGGCGGCCATCACCGCCGACCTGCACCGTCTCCGTGAACTCCACATCGGTCTCATCGCGCCCCCCTTGGAGCGATGCCCGGCGGTCGCCGGGCGGCCATCGCCCCACACCAAAGGCGTTCCATCCCGTTCCATCTCGTTCCACCCAAGGAGCGGGTGTGTCCAGTTACCGGCTCTGTCGCTCTTTCGGTGGTGTCGGAGGGTGAGGCCTATCCGAGGAGGATGCGGTGGCGGGGGAGCCGGAAGCCAGCTCGCTGTACATCTGTCTCTTGATCAGCTTGTTCTTAGTGTTGATGCCCTCGGTTTCGCCGTTGTGGTAATCGCTGGTCAGAGCGGCACGAACGGCGTCCTGATCAAGTCGAGAGGCCGGGGGACGCTGGGAAACGTGAGCACAGGCCTGATGGCTCGGCGTGGCTCGGTTGAACACAGGGAGAGGGCGCGCCGGCGGTTCTCGGGTCTTCTGGTCCTGTGTGAACCGTTCGGGTGCCGGGGAGACGGCTCGGTTCGCTGACGAACGGCTAACTAACGAACAAGAGGCCGGTTCTCCGTGGTGGAGAAACGGCCTCTGAGCTGGTCTTTCTTGTTGGGACGGCGGGATTTGAACCCACGACCCCTTGACCCCCAGGCACAGGAGACCAGTCGATCAGGGGCGATGGAAGTCGATCGGGGAGCCCCTCACCTGCGAAAACGTCCGGGGGAGTCGGGGCGGGTCCGGAGGGGCCCGACCACGGTGGCGCCCCAATTGGCTCCTCTGTGGCTCCCCGCAACGTGGGAGGTGCTCAACGAACGAGGTCATGTTCGCCGCGGAGGCTGCTGCAGCGTCAGTTGCCCTTGGTTCGTGTCGATGGAGTGGACTGTCGGCCAATGCCGTCTCTTACCTGGATGAACACGGATGTCGGCGGAGGGCTCCCGGCAACTCGACACCCTGCGGATTAAAGTCCCGGAGCTCTCGTATCGGAGCAGTGCTCCTAGTGTCAGTATGTGGCGCTGTTTCCGCATGCAGCCTGATCTCTGTGTCGGCTTGTGCTGCGCAGCGCTGATCCGTTTCGGAGCCGCCGAGCAGACAACGAGCAGACATGCCCCCAACGCCGACCCTGACGGCAACATGTGCCGCAGAACTCGTGACGGCCTGGAGTGTTTCAACGGCGATGGTGTGGACGGCCGCCCCAACAATCGGGGCGGCTACGACGTTTACAACCCCAGCGGTCGAAAAGTAGCTAGAAGCGGCAACGGTTACAGCTCGGTCTACGTGCCGGGTGCCGGAGGCGGCAGCCGGGGGGGAGGGGACGGTAACAAGCCGGTCGTCAAGACGCCGCCGCTCCTCGAGATCCCGCAGTTGCACGTCGCCGGCGACCTCATCCTCGCCCCGTCCTGGACGGCTCTCATGGAGGCCCAGGAGAAGGCGTGCGGGATGGGCGCCGCCGAATGCGACAACCAGATAGGCCACGGTAACGAAGGTCTCGAGTACGCGGTCCACGCGGGAATCTGCACGGCGAATCCGGACTGGTGCGGCAAGGCGCCCGGCATGCCGCCGATCAAGGAGGGGGGACCGGCGCCGCGCTCGCCAGGATCCTGGCCAAGGGGCTTCCCGCCGGGCTCCGCAGCGGTTATAACGCGCGGAAGAGCTATCAGGTATACCTGGGCTATGATCAAAGCGGAACGGACGTATACGTCGGTATCACGAACAACCTTGCGAAGCGGCAATCGAAACACGGCAGGAGATTCAGGATTTCACCGATCACGTCCGGTTCGGGAGTAACTCGAGGCGAGGCGCGCGCGATCGAACAAGCCGTGATCAATCGGAATCCACACCACGTTAATAAGGTCAACAGCATCAGCCCGCGGCGTGGCGAGTGGGGTGAGACATAGCTCAAGTCTGATGGCTACTAGGTGGGTTCGAAGTGCCGAACATGGAGATATTGAAACCGGCCCGGCGGAAGTTGACGGAAGGCGACGTCTTCGCCTTCCGTGTTCCCCAGGCCGGCGAGCATTTCATGTTCGGCCGGGTGATCAGGGTCGACATGCCGATGGGAGATTCTCCCATGCCGGGGGACAACCTCATCTACCTCTACGGCCATCGTTCGAAGGAGAAGGTCCCCGAGTTGGGAGCGCTGACGGTGGACGACCTGCTGGTCCCACCGAAGTTCATCAACCGGCAGCCTTGGCTCAAGGGCTTCTTTGAGAACGTCGTGCACGCAGCGCTTGAAGACAGTGACGTGCTCGCCTGGCATTGCTTTTACAATCCGGTAAAAAAAGTTTATGTCAACGACCGGGGCGATGTACTCGCTGAGCGCATCGAGCCCTGCGGTTTCTTCGCTTTGGACAGCTATCTGACGCTCGACGACGCCATCAGCGAGGCCTTGGGTGTAGCTCCCGCGAGCGACTGAACGCCGGTTCCCCCCAACTCTAGTTGGGGGCCTGTCCGGAAGATCCGTGGCACCTCACGCAGCGGCTTTCAGGATCTCGTTCGTCCGCCGCAACTCGGCGTTCTCCCGCTTGAGCCGCTTGAGCTCCGCTGGTTCCTCGGCCGTGGTCCCCGGCCGAGCGCCGGCGTCGACCTCGGTCCGACGCACCCACCTGCGCACCGCCCCGGTGAGGTGACTCCCAGTTTGGCTGCGACGGCCTTCAATGCCGAACACTGACTGGGGTAGTCCGGGCGGATCTCGGCCACCATGCGGACCGCGCGCCTGCGCAGCCTCAGGGGAATAGGGGGCGGACGTGCCATGACTCGATCCACTCGGGGAAAAGAGCCTTCACCCGACCCGGGGCGTCTCACATACCTCGTCCCGGACACCTGCCGGCGACTGAAAAGCTCGGCCAGCTCAGCGAAGGGTCTGTGGATATTCACCGGAGCGCCCAGCGAGGACTTCTTGACCGGTGTCATGTGCTTGACACGCATTTCCGGCTAACGTGATCTATCCACTGAGACGAAAGCCGCTTTCTGGGCCCGAGTCTGCGGGTGTTGGCTTCCCCTGTGGCTCCCCACCGCCGTGGGGGAAGCTACGGAGCGACTCCAGCTCAGCTCTCTGACCTGCATAAACTCTGTCGGGACGGCGGGATTTGAACCCACGACCCTTCCCCAGGCACAGAAGACCAGTCGATCAGGGTCGATGGGAGTCGATCGGGGATCCTCTCACCTGCGAAAACGTCCGGGGGAGTCGTCCCGGGACCGAAAGAGTCCGACCATGGTGGCTCCCCGATTGGCTCCCCAGGGCCCCCGCCTAAGGGGCTTCTACCATGAAGCAAGAACACAGTCCGAGGCCCCGCTCGTCCCTGATGGAACACGGGTGTTCGTCCGTGCGTGTCGACGGAGTTTGGGAGGCGGCACGCCAACCGCCATGGCCTTCGGAGACGGACGCTGTGGGCGAGAAGGTCCTGATGCCCGGCTTGCGGAACGTGGTCGCGGCGCAGGCACGGCCACTATGAGCGGCGCCTATCCGACAGGGCGGTCGGTCGGCAGGAGGTGCTGATTCATTTGCGGGTTCACCGGTTCCGGTGCGGCAACGACACCTGCGCGGGGCAGACCTTCGCCGAGCAGGTTCCCGGTCTGACGCTCCGCTACGACCGCCGCAGCATCGGGGCCGGCGAGGCATTGCAAGCGATCACGCTGGTCACAGAGCTGGTCACAGAGGAGAGCCGCGAGGCGGTGCAGGGCTCATCGACGCCCAGGTGCGACTACCGGCGCGGGGACCTACGTTCGTGGCGGCCCTGTCTGACCAAGTCGTGCACTCGCTCTCACGGTGCTCGCATCGCGGCAGGAGAGGGTCTTCGCCCTCCTCGTCGGCTTTGGCGTGTGGGACACCCACGGCTCCATCGCCCTGGACGTCGCGTCGATGATCTGCGCACCGGGAACTCGGCGGTCAGCGAGGCCGTGGTGCGAAGGCGGCTCGCAAGATGAGTGGACACGAAAGATTTCCTACTGACGACCTTCCCAGCATCGTCGACGGTGGCATCGCCGGAGCCGACCTCCCCTTCTTCGGGCCCGCGCCTTGATCTCAAGTGTGGTCGAGGTTGCATGCTTGAGTCCTCGTCGGTGAACGGTCAGGGGTGGTCGGTGTGCGGGTGGTCCAGGCGCTGCGGTTCGGGGGTCCGGAGGTGCTGGTGCCCGGTGAGGCGCCGGATCCGGCGGCCGGGGCGGGCAAGGTCGTGGTCGATGTGGCGGTTGCGGGTATGACGTTCGTCGAGACGCAGATCCGGCGTGGTGTCGACAAATGGCATGCCAGGCCGTCGTTGCCGTACGTGCCGGGCGGTCTGGTGGCCGGTCATGTGAGCTCGGTCGGGGCGCGGGTGGATCCGGCTTGGCTCGGGCGCCGGGTCATCGCCGGTACCGGAGAGACCGGCGGGTTCGCCGAGCGTGCCGTAGCCGAGGTCGAGGAACTGTTTCCGGTGCCGGACGGACTGGGCCTGCCGGAGGCCATCGCCCTGCACAGCGACGGCAGCACCGCGCAGGGCCTGACCGAGACAGCCGGAATCGGCCCCGGTGAATGGGTGCTGGTCGAAGCGGCGGCCGGCGGCGTCGGCAGCCTGCTGGTGCAGCTTGCCCGTGCGGCGGGAGCTCGGGTCCTCGGGGCTGCCCGCGGAGCGCACAAGCTCGACCTGATCCGCGAACTGGGCGCCGACGCCGCGGTCGACTATTCCGAGCCGGCCTGGACCAAGCGGGTGCTCGAAGCGACCGATGGTGCGGGACCGGACGTGGTGTTCGACGGCGTCGGCGGACGGATCGGGCGGGCCGCGTTCGAGGTGACGGCTCGCGGCGGCCGGTTCTCGGTGCACGGAGCCTCCAGCGGCGAGGTCACGCTCATCGACTCTGCCGACGCCCGGTCCAGGGGGGTGGACGTGATCGGCATCGAGCAGCTCTTCGATTTCAGGCCGAACGTGGTGCGGTGGGCGGAGCAGATGATGTCCCAGGCCGCCACCGGGCTCGTCCGGCCGATCATCGGGCAGACCTTCCCGTTGGAACGCGCTGCCGACGCGCACGCCGCGATCGAGGATCGCACCGCCGTAGGGAAGACCCTGCTGCTCATCTAAGGGCCGTTCCGAGAGCACCAGATCGCGGGGGTATCTCCGGGCGTGAAACCTACCCCTGCGGCCCTGCCCATCAGGCGCCCGTCCGTGAGTTCTCTTGGCCTCCCGGGTGCGTCAGTGCGGGGCGCTGGAGGTGGGCGGGGTGAGGGCGCGCAGGACGTGAGTGATGAGGGAGTGGAGGTAGGCCGGGTCGGGCATGCCGAGGTGGAGGGCCATGCGGTGGTAGAGCGGGCCGTACAACAGGTCGAGTGCGACGTCCAGGTCGGCGTCGGGGTGCAGTTGGCCTGCTTCCTGGGCTCGGCGGAGCCGTTCCTTGAACGTGGCGATGCGCGGCCGGATGATGCGTTCGCGCAGGTCACGGGCGAGGTTGGGGTCTTGCAGTGCCTCGGCGATCACTCCTGTGCCGGGCGAGTTGTGCGGCGGGGTGAGGAGGCCGATGACCTCGGTGAGCATGCTGTGCAGGTCGGCGGCCAGGTCGCCTGTGTCGGGCGGGGCGGCGGCGACGGTCGCGATCTCGTCGAGGAGCTCCAGGACGACCGCGCCCTTGGACGGCCACCACCGGTAGATCGTCTTCTTGCTCGCCCCGGCACGGGCGGCGATGGCCTCGATGGTCAGCCGCCCGTACCCGATCTCGCCGCACAGGTCCCCGGTGGCGGTGAGGATCGCCCGCCGGCTGCTCTCTCTGCGGCGAGCTGGGTTCGGTTCTCTGGACATGCCCCCACCCTAAGCAGAAACGGAACGTATCGTGTTGCCACGGTGCGGGCAGGTCCGTCATCGTCACAACGACACGATACGTATCGTTTAGGGCTATGGTCGAGGCGGAGGCTGGGGGACGTCATGGCCACCGCAGGACGGACGTTGCCCTCGTCCAGTGCCGATGGCGTGCGCCGGATGCCGTCGTCGGCGCGCACGTGATCGCGGCCCTCCGACCAGCCGGTATTCGCCCTTGGAGGTTTCGTGCCCGTCGGTTATCTGATCCCCGTGGCGCTCGTCGCGGTCGGCACGCTGTTCGCGCTGCGGCCGGTGCCGTGGTCGCGTCCGCTCGGCCGCCCGAGCTACTACTTCGGCCTGGCCGCCAACGAACTGCCGTTCGCGGCCTTCTTCTGGATGCTGCTGCTCCCGACGGCGCTGGCGTTCGCCGAAGGCGACATCGCCTCGGCGGGCGGGTGGGCGATCGTCGCCCTGGCCGCCGCGACCCTCCCCGGGCTCGCCGTCATCGCCCATCGCGGACTCGGGGACCGGGCGAGGATCGGGCACGCCATGGACGAAGGGCTGGGCGCCGGATGGCGCGCCACCCTCGCCCCCGACCTGGCCGGCGGGCTGCGGCGCCGGCCCCCGCTGGCCCGCATCCTGTTCCTGCCCATCCTCAAGCGACGCCCGGACGTCCGGCGCGTGGCCAACCTCGCCTACGGCGACGCGGGCCGCCGCAACATGCTCGACCTCTACCACCATCGCTCGCGCCCGCAAGGCGCGCCCGTGATGATCCACCTGCACGGGGGCCACTACGACGGGGGGCACAAGAACAGCCAGTCGCTGCCGCTGCTCTACCGGCTCGCCGGTCAAGGCTGGGTTTGCATCAGCGCCAACTACCGGCTACGGCCCGACTTTCAGCATCCGGACCACCTGATCGACCTCAAGAAGATCATCGCCTGGGTGCGGGAGCACGCCCACGAGTACGGCGCCGATCCGACGACGCTGTTCGTCGCGGGCAGTTCGGCGGGCGGGCACATGGCGGGACTGGCCGCGCTCACCCAGAACGACCCCGCCTTCCAGCCGGGCTTCGAGAGCGCTGACACCTCCGTGACCGGCGCCATCTACCTGAACGGCTGGTACGGCCCGTATTTCGGCCAGGGCCCCGAGTCCTCGCCGCTGGCCCACATCACCGCGGACGCACCGCCGTTTCTCGTGGCCCATGGCGACCTGGACCCGATGGTGCCCGTGACCGATGCCCGGCACTTCGCCGACCAGCTACGCCAGACCTCGAATGCCCCCGTCGTCTACGCCGAACTGCGCGGTGGGAACCACGCCTTCGACCTGTACCACTCCTTCCGCTTCGAGGCGGTCGTCGATGCGATCGAGGGCTTCACCGCCTGGGTGAGATCCCGGGAGAGGACGCCCAAGCCCCAGCGGAATACCGCCGTTGAGTAGACGCGGTAGCAGCCGAGCGGCCCCGGGGGCTACTCGCTGAACTCGGTCACGGGGATCGTTTCTGTCCACTCTGCTTGCGGCGCGGCGGCGTGGGGGCGCCGGACGCCATGCGCCAGGTCGTCTACGTGTCGGCCGGCTCCGCCGAGGTCGATCCGCATTCGTTCTGGGCAGTGGTCGAGCGCGCCGTCGCCGCGTCCGGGCTGCCTGACCAGCGGCCGGCACGTCAAGCAGACCTACGTGCTTAGCGACCCGGAGTCGGTCACCCAGGCCGAGCAGGCGCTCATCACGGCTTGATACCGGCCGTCAGTTCTTTGGCTCGCCAAAGCCGCCGGCGTACGGACCTGCAGGCGGAGCGCTCTGACAACGGCCTCCTCCGCGACGCCACGCGGCGAAGCCGTTCCAGCGTTTCCCGCGGAGAGGCGCCCCGCTCGCGTTCCACACCACGGTCGTTCTGACGGTGGAAGTCGAACCGCGCCCGGACGAGGGCGACCGCGAAGCCGAGACGCGTCGTCCGGGCCGTGTCGGCCAGGTGGGCGACCACGTCGTGCACGTCCACCCGTCACACAGTGATCGCCTTTCCCGCTGATCGTCGGCGAGGTGCTCAAGGTCATCGATCAGCGCCGAGCGCTCCGCATGGATCGCCAGACATCGTCCTTCACGGCTTCTCCGTCGCTCGGTTACAGGGTCCGCGACATGAGACTCGCGGCACGGCGGGAACTCATCGTCCGCGCACGGCGCACGACCTCCCTCATGCATGACGTGCCGGCCAACGAGCCGCGCGATTCCGCCGACCGTTGTCATGGCCATGTTCGTCGGCGCGCGGCCACCGCTGCGGGGTGGTGCCGTAGCGGTTGCGGAAGCGGCGGACGAGATAGGTGGCGTCGCGCAGGCCGGTTCGGGCGGCCACGGCGTCGAGGGGCAGGTCGGTCTCGCGCAGCATCCGCCGGACTTCGATCATGCGCCGTTCGGTGATCCATTCGAGGAGGGGACGGCCGGTGCGCCGGCGGAGCACGGTCGTGAGGTGTCCGGGCGTGTAGCCGAGCGTGCGGGCGACGTCCGCGTCGGAGACCGGCTCGCGGAACGTCGCCTCGATCTCGGCGAAGACCTGCTCGACGAGCGGGTCCGGCGCGCCCGGGGCCGAGGGACTGGCCAGCCCCGACGGCTTCCTGGCAGATGCGCCGCGCCCGGGACGGCGGTCGTCAAACGCCCGGACCTGGCCGACCAGGGCCGTGGCGGCTCTGCACCGCGGACCGCGCAGGGGGCACCGAGCCTTCAGCTGACCGTGGCCTCGGCGTAAGGGCGCAAAGCCTTGCGCAGCTTGGCCGCGTCCGGCGCCTGCTCGATGACGGTCCGGCCGTCGAGCTTGACGCTCCCTGGGCATGCCTGGTCGCCGGGCACCTTGAAGCGGCCCAGTGGCCTGGCGGTCTTCGCTTCGTAGATGTCGAAGGCGTAGGAGGCCTTCAGGAGCGAGATCTTGGTCGTGTTCTTAGGTCGTGTGCCTCCCGAGAGTTGCCGATACAACCTCGCAACGGATTCGGAAACGTATTCGCAGACCCGGATCTCCCGCTCCCCGGCCTTGTCCTGGTAACCACAGGCGACGAGCTGGGCTTGGGGCTTGCCGCCGGTATCGGTCACCTCATGGCTCGCCGTCCAGCGGGAGGGGAGATCGTCGGCGTCTTCACCGGTGTTGGCGTCCACGAACAGCAGCCTCACCGTATGCGGGCCCTTCCCCCGGTACGGTTCCGCGCTCTCCTTGAAATACGTGTCGCTCCGCGCCTTACCGCCCGGCTCGGGCGGGCAGAACTTGTCCACGGAGGCCGGGGAGGGCGGCTCCGGCGGAGGGGGATCGGCCAGCATGCCGACCACCCCCACACCACCAAAGATCACGATGATGCCGATGCCGAACGCCCACCACGCGATCCGATCAGACCTTCGCATGCACACGATTCTGAACGGACGGCCCGCGCGCTTCTACCCGATCGCGCCGCGGTGGTCCGGAGGCACTCGCTGCGGCGCGGTTCGCGACCGCGGCTCGGACGGCGGGCTATGACCCGCCTTGGTGGCCGTTCTGGACGCGGCCCGGCGAAGCGAGCCGGCGGCTGCGCCAACCTCATCGGATGGGGCCATGTACGGGCGGCGTGCCGCCTGCTCACACCGACGGCGGCGGTGTGAGCAGGCGAGCTCCCGAAGTCCGTGGGACTCTGCAGCCCACACGCATGAGCGACTACGGAGAACGCATGAATCTCCAGGATCTGATCGGCCAGCTGACCGGCGCGGACCTGGCCGAAGCAGACGACGACCTGACCGTCTTCGCCAGCGAGCCTTGGACCACCGACAGCGACGCTAGAGCCGTCCCCAACCCCGACGGCACCGTCCGGCCTGCCCCACAGGGCCGGACCAATCTCCTGGAGGTCTTCTTGATTCACGACCTCCTAGAGACCTGGAGTGCTCACAACGCCGGTGCACGGCCCTCACCACAACAAGCCTGCGAGGCGGTCATCTACAACGCCGAACACGACGCCGACCTCATCCCGGACGACAAACCGGCTTGACCAAGAACATAGAGGCACCCCCGTCTTCCCCGCGCAGGCGGGAGCCTGGACGCCGCCACCGCCTTGTGTCGATCTGCCCCGCGAGCCCCCTCACGCCTGGCCGAGCCCCGCAGGTCAGGGACGATGCCGGCCTCCCAGTTTGGCGGGGTTCAGCACGATCCAGACGGCGGTGACCTCGTCGCCCGCCGTGCTCACGCTGACCACCGCCACCGTCCGTCCTTCGCGGAGCAGGACGAGGCCGGTGCGGCCATTGACCGAGCCGACGGTCACGGCGGTACGGGGGCGGCCCGACAGCAGGGCCGTGATGAACCGGGCCACGGCGTCCGCGCCCTGGGTCGGATGGACGGCGGCGCGCAGCTTGCCGCCGCCGTCGCTGACCACGATCGCGTCGGCGGCGAGGACGGCCATCAGCGCGGCCGTGTCCCCCGCGCCGCAGGCCGCCGCGAAGCGCCGCGCGATCCGATCATGCCTTCGCAGCATCGCCCGGCCGGGGACGTCCCGTCCGGGCCGCGCCCGGCTCTCGGCGGGCCCGGGCGTACTGGACGGGGCCGGACGGCGAACCGGACTCCCATCGACGGCGGGACCCCGGTCGTCGGCCGGAGAACGCAGCGCTGTCCATGAACCAAAGGGGGCCGAGGCAGTGGGGAGGGCCGGATCGCCGGGAATGGCCGTGGCGGTGGAGGCGATCAGTTCCAGGCAGATGCCCCCCGCCACCCGCGTCAGCCAGGCCCGGGGCAACGCGA
Organism: Actinomadura sp. NPDC023710; assembly: GCF_040639875.1. Classification (NCBI taxonomy): domain Bacteria; kingdom Bacillati; phylum Actinomycetota; class Actinomycetes; order Streptosporangiales; family Thermomonosporaceae; genus Actinomadura; species Actinomadura sp. NPDC023710. The sequence continues at coordinate 63,320 of NZ_JBFAGB010000040.1, read as the reverse complement.
TGGCGGCGCGTTCGCGGTCGTCGAGGACGTACCAGCGACGGTAGGTCTCCTGGACGATCTCCTCGGCCGCGGCGGTGGAGCCGAACATCCAGGTGGCGATGTCCACCAGGTGCCGCCGTTCATCGAGCATCTCCGCGAGCGAGGCGAGGGCGCCGGCGTCCGGGCCGGTCATGGGCGACCGTCATCAACGCCGTGGCCGCGGCCGCCGGCCGTCCGGATCGTGGGCATGTCGTCCTCACCTCTTCACCGCTGCCAGCTAAGACCGGAGAGCTCGCCGAGTTGTGACCCCTTCGCCGCCGCGGCGCCGGCACGATTCAGACGGGCCTTCCTGTAGGACCGGCGGCGTCGAGGATGGAGGCGAACACCGCCTCCGGCGGGTGGTGTAGGCGTCCCAGGACCGGGCCGTGGCCTTGGCCGGCAGGTACGGGAGCACCGCCCCAGGGACCCGGCCGTTTTGAGATCGCTCTCCTACCTGGTCTGGTCGGTCGGGCGGACGAGGATCTCGTTGACAGCGACGTGCTCGGGCTGGGTGACCGCGTACACGACGGCGTTGGCGATGTCCTCGGGCTGAAGGGTGCGCATGGCGGCGGCCATGTCCCGTGCGAGGGCCCGCATCGTGGGATCTGTGTTGTGGCTGATCAGTTCGGTCGCGACGAAGCCGGGCTCGACGACCACCACGCGAACGCCCTGGGCCGTGACCTCCTGCCGCAGCGCCTCAGAGAAGGCGGTGATGCCGAACTTCGTGGCGCCGTAGACACCGCTGTAGGCCGACGCGACCCGGCCCGAGGTCGAGGAGATCTGCACGATGGTGCCCTTGGCCTTCAGCAGGTGCGGCAATGCCGCGTGGACCATGTACATCGACCCGAGCAGGTTGGTCTCGACCATGCGCGTCCATTCGGCGGTGTCCGCACCCGCGATCGGGCCGTTGAGCATGACGCCGGCGTTGTTCACCAGGACGTCCAGGGCGCCGAAGCGCTCGACGGTCGCGGCGACCGCCGCTCGCACCGACTCCTGGTCGGTCACATCCAGATCGAGGGTCAGGACCTCGCCCGGCGCCTTGCGCGCAAGAGACTCCAGCCGATCCGCGCGCCGGGCTCCGGCGGCGACGCGGGCGCCCTCCGCTGAGAAGGCCAGCGCCGTGGCCTCGCCGATGCCCGAGGACGCTCCGGTGACGAGGACGACCCTGCCGTTGAACATGTCGTGCATTTTCAGCCTTCCCGTAGGTACGCGGCGGCCGCCGGAACACGGATCCGCCGCGCCCCGGGGTGTCACCCGGTCGCGAGCTAAGACAGGCGACCTGTCCGGGCTGTGACGGCCCCATCGAAAAGTGCGTGCTCGCCCTCGTCGGCGCGGAGCCTGTCACGGATCAGCGGGCTATCCGGTCTATCCAGGGGACCGGATGCCGCCATTCCATGAAAGGAGAGCAAGACGTGCCATCCTCAACTGAGGGCGACGAGCTCAGCTTCGAGCAGGACATCAAGCCTCTGTTCCGCACGAAGGACCGCGCCGCGATGCTGACCCGTTTCGACCTGTTCGATCATGCTGACGTCTCCGAGCACGCCGACGCCATCATCGGTTCCCTGTTGAGCGGGCGAATGCCATGCGACGGCGCATGGCCCGAGGCGGACCTGGAGAAACTCCAGCGGTGGATCGACATGGGCAAACCCGCCTGAGGGACGGCAGCACGAAGTACCAGGCGCCCATGACCGGCAGGGGCAGGTTGTGGGCGCCGGGCCCCGGCTCGGCCTTGGTGCGGCCACCCAACGGGGTGGCGGGTCGCGCGGGCGGTCAGGTGACGACCGTCGCGGCGGTGATCTTGGCGGGGTTCATCATCCACAGCACCTGGCCGATGCCCTGGTCGGTGCCGTCGACGGTGAGGACGGTGAAGGTCCGGCCGTCGCGCTGGAGCAGGGCGGCCCACTGGCCGTTCACAGTGGCCCACTCCACGTCTACCCCGTCCCAGAACCGGTTCGCGAACGCCCGGACGTACTTGGCGACACGGACGGCGCCCACCACGGGGAACCGGGACGCCCGGACGGCGCCGCCGCCGTCGGAGTAGCTGACCGCGTCCGCGGCGAGGAGCTCCTCCAGAGCGGCCATGTCGCCGGCGCGGGCAGCGGCGACGAAAGCGGTCAGCAGCCTGCGCTGCTCGGCGCCGGTCACCGGTGCCCGCCGCTCGGACCGCAGGTGCTTGCGGGCCCTGCTGACCAGCTGCCGGACCGCCGGCTCCCCGGCCTGGAGGATCTCGGCGATCTGCGGATAGGGATAGTCGAACGCCTCTCGCAGGACATAGGCGGCGCGTTCGGTGGGCGACAGCCGTTCCAGGAGCATCAGGACCGCGAAGCTGAGCGCTTCGCCGCGTTCAGCGCCCAGGTACGGATCGGCGCCGGTGTCGACGGGCTCGGGCAGCCAGGGACCGATGTAGCTTTCCCGGCGGACCCGCGCGGACTGCAGGACGTTGATCGCCAGCCGCGTGGTGGTCGTCGCCAGGAACGCGGCGGGGTCGGCCACGGCGGCGCGGTCGTAGGTCTGCCACCGCAGCCAGACGTCCTGCACCAGATCCTCGGCCTCGGTGACGCTGCCCAGCATCCGGTAGGCGATCCCGAACAGCCGTCGCCGCACCTCGGCGAAGACCGCCGCGGCGTGGTCGAGGTCGCCCGCCGCCGGGTCCTCGCCCGGTCCGCCGTCCGCCACCATGATCGCCCCCGTTCGGATCGCGGGCCGGTCCGGTCTCACCTGCCCTCGGACAGCTCAGACAAGGCAGGCCGCTCTTCTGTGACAGTAACCGCCACCGGTTCGAGATGGTGGAGCGCCTGCGAGGGCGCGCCCGCGCGACGACACCGCGTCCGGCGTTCGCTCAGGTGGTCTCACCCTGCGCGCTTCCTCACCTAAGTCGGTCTTCCGGTGGGCGCCGTCGCAACAGCGTCACCCTCCTGCGGTCTCCAGCGCCGCCCGTTGGGGGAGGATCCCGCCGTGCGCGGGTACGGGCCGTGAGGGAGCACGTTGGTGCGCTACGGCTCGTCGCCGGCGGTCCCACCGCGCTCATCCGGCGAGACGTACTCGAACGTGGGGCCGGCCGTGGTGCCGTCGCCGTCGGGCGTGCGCATCAGCGCCCGGGCCTGTGCCTTGAGCTTGTACATGGTGGTGACGGCGACTCCGAGCAGCCGCGGGCTGCCGTTGAAGGCGCGTTCCAGCAGGTGCAGGAGAGTGCAGTACGTCCGGTTGAACTCCTCCTGGGCCGCGCGGATCGCGCTGCCCGGGGCATGGTCGGCGATCTTGGGGTTGGGCCGCATCGGCAGGATGCCGGTGAAGTCCACGCCGACCGGCTCGCCAGTGGGCCCGGATCGCGGGGTGTCGCCGCGGCGGTAGCGGCGGCCGGCCTTGAGCTCCTGGAAGCGGTAGTAGTGGGCGACCTCGTCCCGGTCGGGGTGGTGGACGTCGGGGTCGCCGTCCCAGACCGCGCCGCGGGACGTGCCCTCGCCCTCCTCGACGATCTCCTCCAGCGCGGCCAGTGCCGAGGCCGGATCGGTGACCGCGATCATCCGTCCAGCGGTGTGCTGGAAGTTCCCGGCGTGGATCTGGCGGGACGGATCGCCCGAGAAGACCTCCGCCTCGCCGAGCCGGTCGCACAGGCCGCGCAGCCCGGTCTCGATCGCGTCGTAGAACTGCCCGATCGTCTCGTAGCGGTCGCCTTCGGCGGGGGCGCCGGGCGGTGCCGGCTCCTCCAGGCGGAGGAACATCTCGAGCGCCGCGCCGCCGAACGGGAGCAGCGACAGCTCCAGCGCGGGATCACCGTGCGGCAGCCGCCGGGGGTGCGGCGGCAGCAGCTCCGGCGCGTCCAGCCGCGGGCTCCCGCCGACGGCGTTGAGCAGGTTCGCCGCCAGCACCAGGTGCAGCATCTCCTCGATGAAGACGCCCGCCACCGCGTCCGCGGCCTCGGGGTTGCGTTCCGGGTCGATCGAGTAGAGCGCGCACAGGTACGGCGGCAGGGTCGCGTGCTCCAGCTCGATCGCCCACTGCAGGTGCTCGCGGAGATCGTCGAGCGTGGCGATTCCTGTCGAGGGGACGGGAACGGGGGCATGCTGCCGCCCGGCCGGGTGATTCATGGGTGCCTCGCTTCGGATGTCGTGAGGTGGGCGGGGGTCAGGCGCCTTCGCCCAGGTTCCGCCCCCCGGACCGGGGACCGGACTCCAGCGCCTCTGCCGCGCCGAGCAGGTTGCGGAGCTCGACCTCCTCGGCCTCGGCTTCGGCCGGGTCGAACAGCCACCCGGAGACCGGCTGAGCCGCGGCCCGCGCCGGGTCACTCGCCTCGGCCAGCTCCAATTCGGCCTCGACCTCCGCCTTGAACTCGTCGCCGGTCGGGGTGCTCATCAGTCCTCCACACACGGATCGTTCGGATGGCCGCCCGGCCGGACGCCTGGTCGCGTGGACCAGCTGCACGGAGATCTGCCCGGAGGCGAACAGGCGGGTGAAGCTCTCGCTCTGGCGGGCCGCCAGGGCGTGGGCGCGGCCGGCATCGGCTCCAGCAGGAGGGGCCGGACCCCGAACCGCTCCGCCGCCGACGCCGGCGCCCACGTGGCGCCGGTGATCGGGCATCTCGCCAATGGTCAGGAATCCCGGGGGACCCGCAGGTGCGCGCGTTCGGCGAGCTCGATGTCGTCCACGAGCGTCAGCATCGGCTTGCCGGGCTCGCAGAGCATGGTGACGACGAACCGGACCGGCATGTCGTCGCGGTTGTTGCCGTCCTGGTAGTGGATGACGTCGCCGCCGGGCTCCCAGAACGCCTCGCCCGCCGGGACGGGCCGGGGCGCCTGCCCTTCGAGCTCCATCAGCATCTCGCCCTCCAGCACGTAACCGAACGCCGGCCCGGGGTGCCGGTGCGGCGGCGCGCCGGGGTCGCCGGGCGGGTACTCGATGACCACGGTCATGGCGTGTGCGCCGGCCGGGATGAAGGGCGGCTCGACCTCCTGGACGGTGGTGAGCGCGGTCCGCCACGCGGTCGATCTGGGCTTCGGCTCGGCGGCGGTGGAGTCAGGGCCGGACATGGCGGCGCCTCCTCGGCTCGTCGGTGCGGACGGCGGTCACTTGACGGGGTTCGCGGCCAGCCAGTCGGCGTACGTGATCTCGCCGAGGGTCGCGGCGCCCTCGTCCGGGACGAGGTCGCGCTCGTGCATCTCGGCGCCGAAGTAGTGCGCGTGGGGGTCGGTGACCACCTCGCGCGGGTCGCCCCACGCGGCCAGCGCCTTGCGGAAGAACTCGTCCATCCGGGACACCTCGGGGCCGGCGATCTGGATGCGGCCGTTCAGCGGCGCGCCCGCCGCGGTCTGGGCGACCGTCCGGGACACCTCCTCGCCCGCGATGGGCTGGAACAGCACCGGCGGCATCGGGACCGTGTCGCCGCCGGCGGCGGCCTCGTCGGCGATCCTGCGGCCGAACTCGAAGAACTGCGTCGCGTGGATCAGCGAGAACGGGATCGGCGACTCCGAGATCAGCTTCTCCTGCGCGACCTTCGCCCGGAAGTAGCCGATGTCGGGCCGCCGGTCGGTGTTCACGATCGTCAGCGCGACGTGGTGGCCCACGCCCGCCTTCTTCTCCGCCTCCAGGAGGTTGCCGGTCGAGGTCGTGAAGAAGTTCAGCACCGCCGCGTCCTCGAAGGACGGCGAGTTGGACACGTCGATCACCACGGACGCGCCCTCCAGCGCCTCGGCCAGCCCCTCGCCCGTGAGCGTGTTCACGCCCGTGTTCGGCGCGGCCGGCACCGCCTCGTGCCCGTGCTGCCGGAGCATCTCCACGGCCTTCGAACCGATCAGGCCGGTGCCGCCGATGACCACGATCTTCATGAGTCCCCTCCCTGTCCGCCGGGCCGTCGGTCACCGCCCGGTCGCCAGCTAAGACAGGGCACCCGTCCGGGCTGTGACAGCTCCGGCGAAGATTCCCCGGAGGCTGCCCGCTTCGGACCGCAGCCGTCACAAGCCCCGGCCTTCGGTCGTCTTCGCAGCCGGACGAGCCATGCGACGAGGAAACCAGAACCATGCGGCCAAGCAGGTCCCGCATGTATTGCTACCGGGCCCCTGGCCGCGTCGATGACTCGCCGCGTTCTCGTTAACGCGCGGGGCCGGGTTCGCCGGCCGCGACGAAGGCGCTGTTGAGCCCCTCCTCGAAGGAGGCACCACCGGACTCCCGGGTGCGGACGACGGCTCCGAGCACCGCTACGCCGAGGACCGCGCCGATCTGCCGGGTGGTGCTGCTGACGCCCGACGCCAGGCCGCCCTCCTGTGGGCTGACCGACTGGATGGCGGCGCCGGTCAGCGGGGACATGGTCAGCGCGAAACCGATACCGACGACGGCCAGCCGCCACCAGACGTTCGCGTAGCCGGTGTCGGCGTGCACGAAGCCCAGGGCCAGCGTCCCAGCCCGGCCAGCGTCAGGCCGATGGTGACCATGATCCGGAAGCCGTACCGGGCGGCGAACCGGCCCGCGAACGGGCTGATGACGACCATCGCGAGCGTGGCGGGCAGGGTCTGCACCCCGGCTCGCTGGGCAGGGCCCTGCGATTGCCAGCGTGGCCCGGCTGGGACGCAGACGGCCAACAGCGCGGATGTCGGGCCGCAAAACGATGAGCTCCGGCCTGCGGCCGAAGCCCCCTTTCCCTCCCGACCCGAGGCCGGACGGTCCGCGGGCCGCAGAACCCGTCAAAGGTGCATGCGGCGTCGCGAAGTACGGGCGGCCGAACTGGGAAGCGATTCGGCGGCGGAACGCTCGCATTGCTGATCCGCGCACGTCACCACTGAGACATCGTATTGGTCAGGGAACTGCTAGGTCGAATGAAATGGCCGTCGACGCCGACGAGGCTGTGACCGGCCGGAGAAGAAGTTTCATGTCTTCCAGGCACCTCTTGGCTGGGCGTCCTGATGTAGTCAGCGACCGAAACTTTTGACACGATTGCTACCAAGTGCCCCCACCAGGTGGGGCGCGCCCTCGCATCGCGCGAAAAAGACAAAACCAGAACGAAGGTGTGAGCAAGATGCCCGAGCCCGCTAAGAACGACTCACCGAACAACCCCGACGAAGCCTTGATCTATGCCATCTTCGGCATCTGGATCGGTGGATTCGTCTGCGGCGTCCTCGGCGTCGTGATCGGCATCGTTGGTGTTGTCGGCGGCTTCATCACGCACCCCCAAGGCCCCGAGACCGCCATCGTCGCCTACGGGATGACGGGCACCTTGGTCGGCGCCCTCATCGGTCTGATCGTCGGCCTCCTGAGCGGTTCACGAGACCACCCAGGCCAACGCTGAACAAAGGTCTTCGCCGAACCGGCGAAGACCTCCGACATGAAGCGGCCTCTCAAGAGAGGCCGCTTCTTGCTCCCTGTTCCTGTACCCGCAGATCGTCCAGGCCCTGGACCGCGCCTAACCGGCGCTGCGCAACCGGGTCCGCGCCGAACTGGCCGAGACCGACGCCGAGAGCGCGGCCGAGTACGGCGAGGAGGACCAGCCGCGGCCCGACCGGTTCGTGCCGGGGGTCTGGCCGGCCCTGGTCGCCGACGTGATCAGTATGTCGAGCCAGGCCGCCGAGCGGCCCGACCAGCGCCCGCCGCTGCAGCATCTCAGCGGATCGTTTGTGATGCTGCCCCACTACATGCGCGGAGATCGGCAGCGACCTGAACCCCCGATGACGTGGTCTCGACCCTGGAGTGCGGACTAGAACTACTGCCGCCCCTGCTACGCGCCCCCGTACTCAACACGCACCTGGAGCGGAGCAGCGTCGGCAAACCGTCTCCACCATGCCCCTGCCCGCACCCGGCCCCAGCGTGGTGATCACTGACACCGATCCGCAACCGACCATGAGCGGCCAGGACGAGCCGCACTCCGGTCACCCCGACGACTTCCAGCCGATCACCCCCGACGTCCCGTGGGCCTTGGACCCGGTTCCACCGGGAGAGCCAGAAGGGTAGGCCCCCGCTCGCGCCACGACCGGCCGACAGCCCCGCCGGGCACATGCACGGGCTGGCCGCGATCGAAGCCTCCCGGCGGCCTATCGCCAGGTCTTCGAGAACGCGCGGCGCAGGGCATCGTCCGGCGCGGGAAGGTACTGACCTGGGTGTCCTCGGTGGGAGGAGCGCGGGCGCACCCTCGTTCTTCAACGACCTCACTGCCTGGGAGTGCTCCGACGCCTCCTTCCACCTGGATGTCTTTGGCCTGCTCGGTCAGCCGCCGAGCCCGGCTGGGCTCTCCAGCCTCTATTAATTCCCCGGCCGGCACGGCCGGCATCCTCGCCCGACTCGGCGGATATGCCACAGGGGAGGCTCAGGTCGACTGGCGGCCCCGGGGTTCTGTGGCTCGTGCGATGTCCTGGGTCAGCGCTGCTGCGTCGGCGAGGTCGTCCAGGGCGAGGCACCGGTCGCGCCAATCGGTGAGCGCACATGCGGTCAGAGTGTCGAACTTGCTGAGCACCGCCTCCCGCGAAAGGGGGCGTGCCGGGGAGCCCAAGGCGTCCACCACGCGCCGGGAGGCCCGTCCGGAGGGCGTTTCGACCGTCACGCGGGCGGCCCAGTGGTCGGGGAGGAGGGTGTCCAGAGCCGGGTCCGGAACCAACGTCACGGCCGGGACATCGTCGGCGATGCGGGCCCGGCGGAACGTCGACACGTCCTCAGGGGTACCGGAGAGGGCGGCGGCGACCGCGAAGGCCGCTCCGGCGGAAGCCTCGGCCGGGCCCGGCACCTCCCGGTCCGCGTTGACGAACGACATCAGACCGGACGGGAGCGCCACCTCGACGTGGGTGGCGTTCCGGGCGTCCAGTGCGCGCAGCGCGTCGATCACGGCGTGCAGTGGACGGGCGCACGGGTACGGTTTGAAGCCGCATTGCTCCAGGTGGACGCCCGCGGCGGGAGGGGCCGGTGCGGGCGGCCGGGCGAGCGCGAGCGCGGCCGGGCGGTCCAGCAGGGCGGGGCTGCCCGTCGCTCCGGCGCGGGCCAGGTACGCCGCCTCGACGCCGTCGGCGGCGGCCCGGCCGGGGAGCAGGTAGTGCGCCTCGCCGAAGCGGCCGGACGAGAGCAGCCCGCCGAGACCGGCCGCCGCCACCGCGAGCGCCGAGGCCGTCCGCTCCTCGTCCAGCTCCAGCAGGACGGCGGTCGCGGCGGCGGCGCCGATCGGACCGAACAGGGCCGTCGGCCACCAGCCGGACGCGTACAGCGCGGCACCGCCGAATCGCAGGCCGGCCTCCACCACCGCCTCGTAGCCTGCGAGCACCGCGTCGACGACCGCCGCGCCCGGCCGCCCCTCATTCTGAGCGACCAGCAGGGCCGCGGGGACGACGACCGCCGCGGGGACGACGGCGGCTCCGGCGTGCAGTGCGTCGAACTCGTCCAGGTGCGCCTGGGTCGACCAACGCAGCACGCGGTCTCGCAACGAGTCGCCGAAGTACCGGGCCGGCGGCCCGGCGATCGGGTGCGTGGCGCCGGAGACCACGCAGCCCAGCGTGTCCAGGACGTGCAGGGCCGCGAGCCCGCGGGCGTCGGGCGTCGCCGCCCGGGGGGCCCGCGCGGCCCGGGCGGCGAGGTCGTCGAGCGTGCTCACAGGCGGGGGAGGACGTCGCCGCCGACCGCCTCGATGAGGTCGTGCGGCGGGTCGTAGGAGCCGACGTGCTGGAGGAACACGCCGGACGCTCCCGCCTCGAACGTCTCCCGGAGCCGGGTCGCGACCTCCTCGGCGGTGCCGACCAGGCAGAAGGCGCGGGCGAAGGCGAGCGCGTCGTCGTCGGTCACCCAGCGGTCCGCGACCTTGACGGCGCGGTCCCAGTCCTCGGCGTGCCCGATGTCCGGGTACACCTCGTCGATCCGGTCGGGGACCCGGAGATGGATCCCCGCGAGAGCGAGGAAGGGGGCGCCGCCGTTCTGCGCGATCGACGCGCAGATGGGCTTCAGCTTCCGGGCAGAGGCGAGGACGTCGTCGGTCACCTCGCAGAACGCCGACACCGTCAGCGGCACGTCGCCGGACCGCCCCGCCTCCCGGGCGCCCTCGCGGACCTGCGCCGCCGCAGCGGCGAGGGTCTCGGGCGAGACGCCGCTGAGCAGGACGACGCCGTCTGCGACGGCCCCCGCCAGCCGCAGGTTGCGCGGCCCGCTCGCGGCGAGGTGGACGGGCACGGACGGCGCCGGGTCACGCAGCCGCGACCGCACCGGGCCGTAGTCCCATTCCTCTCCGGCGAGCAGCACCCGCAGCTGGGCGAGCCCCTCCCGAAGTTCCGCGCGGGTGCTGGCGCGCAGCCCTATCGGCACGACGGAGCTGTTCCCGACGCCGAGGCCGAGGGTGAACCGTCCGGGCGCCAGCTCGGCGACGGTCCGTGCCGCGGAAGCCACCACGGACGGGTGCCGGGTCGCGACGTTGGTGACGGCCGTTCCGAGCCCGATCCGCTCGGTGCGCAGCGCGGTCACCGACAGGACGGAGAAGACGTCCCGCCACAGCAGCTGCGAGTCGGGGAACCAGACCTCGTCGAACCCCAGCGTCTCGGCCCTGGCAGCGACGGATGCGAGCCGGTCCGGACGGTCGCAGGCCGGGACGCGGATGCCGACCCTCACCGCGCCTCCCCGAGGAAGTCCAGGTTGAGGCGGTTGAAGCGGGCGGCGTGCTCGTGCTGGGGCCAGTGCCCGCACTCGCCGAAGATCTCCAGCCGGGAGCCGGGGATGCTGTCGTTCATCCGGTGCGCCTCCGGGATGTCGCCGAACGGGTTCTGCGCTCCCCACACGATCAGCGTGGGCGCGGCGATCCTTCCCATCTGCGCGGCACTGAGAAGGTCGGGCTCGCGGTTCTCCATCTCCTGGAGGCAGAGCAGGTTGTCGACCCGCTTGACGAACTCGGGCCGGTGGTAGATCGCATGCCGGACTTCGACCAGTTCCTCGGACACGTCCTTCGCCGGGTCGTGCATGAGGAGCTGGAGGCGCTTGCGGGTGAGGCCGATGTCGTCCTCGGCGACGGCCTTGCGGGTGCTGGTCTTGATGCGTTCCATGACCTGGGGGTTGGCGACGGTTCCGCCGGGGGCCACGAGCGTGAGCCGGCCGACGCGGTCGGGGTGGTCGGCGGCGAGGCGGCCCGCGACCCAGCCGCCCAGCGACTCGCCGACGAAGTGGGCGCGGTCGATGCCGCAGGCGTCCAGGTAGGCGAGGACGTGGTCGACGTAGCGGGGGATGCGGTACGGCTCGTCCACGCCGTCGGTGTAGCCGTGCCCGAGCATGTCGACGGCGTGGCAGGCGTACCGTTCGGCGTGCGCAGGGATGTTGCGGACGAACGCCTCCAGGTGGCCGCTGGTGCCGTGCAGGAACACCACGGCCTCTCCCGTCCCGGCCTGGAGGGCCCGGGTGCGGACGCCGCCCGCGTCGACGAAGCGGATGGCGTGGTCGACGCCCGTGAGGTCGGTCCAGATGCTCATGCTTTCTCCTTCGTTGTTGCGGGCTCGACGACGGCGACGCCCATTCCGGTGAGCCATTGGGGGACGGCGGCGTAGGCGAGGGTCTCGCCGCGCGCGCCGGGTCCGAGGGCGGCGAGCATGGCGATCCAGGAGCGGATCTCCTGTGCGCCGTTGCCGGCCTCCTCGTCGATGTCGGTGGTGGTCCGGTCGAGGAGGGGGCCGAGGTCGCCGTTCTCGACGAGATCCAGGAAGGCCGCGTCGAACGCGGGGTTGAGGTCGGCCTCGGCGGCGCGGATGATCTGCCGTCGCCGGACCTCGTAGTCGCCCCACGATCCGCGCCCGTTCAGCCACGCCTCGACGAGGAAGCGGTCGTCGTCGGAGAGGGTCTCGAACCACTTCGGCCACGGCAGGCGGTGCGACAGCCCGCCGGACGCGATGACGGCGACGCGCTTCCCGGCGCCGTCGGCGGCGATGGCGCGGCCGAGTGCCGCGCCGAGATCGTGGCAGCGCCGCAGGGACGGCAGCGGCGGCGCGAACATGTTGATCACGATCGGGACGATCGGGACGTCGAGGTCCGGCACCAGGTGCTGGAGCCCGTGGGTGATGCCGTGGTCGACGGTGAGCCGCAGGGAGAAGGCCGGGTCGAACCCGTCGTCGACGAGGGACGTGGTCAGATGGCGCGCCAGGTCCGTGTCGGCGGGCAGCGGCCCCCTGGGCGTCAGGGCCTCGCCGGCTCCGAGCACCTCGCCGACGCCGATCGTGAACGCGGGCATCATGTCGAGGAAGAATCCGCGGAAGTGGTTCGACCCGATGATCACGATCGTGTCGGGGGCGGCGGCGCGCAGCCGCTCGGCGGCGCCTTCCAGCCCGTCGCGGAAGCGGTGGGCGTCCTCCAGGTGGTCGACCTTGGCCCAGTCGGTGTTCATCAGCGTGCTGTGGGAGGCACCCACGCCGAGCACGATGTCGCTCATCAGTTCCTCCAACGCAGGGCGGACGAGGCGACGGCCCGCCCCGTCCTCGGGGTGGTCGTCGCCGTCCGCCCGCGGAGGGCGGCCGGAACCGGGGTCAGGGCCGCTCGGCCGCGAGCCCTCTCAGCAGGACGTCGAGTCCCGCGTGAAACTGCCGGTCCGTGGGGAGCCAGGCCAGCTCCGGAGACAGCTCGATCATGTTCGGGAACTCGTCGGCGGGCAGCGCCGAGTAGAAGTGGGCCCGCTGCCTGCGCAACTCGGCGGCCTCCTCGTCGTCCCCGCCCCACGGGCGCGGCATCTGGTAGGCGGCGAAGCCGAGCGTGTACGTCAGCAGGAGGCCGTAGACGCAGACGGCGTCCGCCGGGGGCAGCCCGCTCTGCCGGAGCCGTGCCAGGACGCGTTCGAACGCGCCGCCCAGCGAGGTGCGGCTCGCCGTGGTCCGGGTGGACAGCAGCCGGACCACGCTCGGGTGCTCCCGCATCATGGCCAGGAGCGCCTCGGCGATGCGGCGCGCCTCGGTGACGGGGTCGGGTCCGATCTCCTCGGGAAGCCGCAGGTTGCCGAGCACCTGGTCCGCCATCCCGTCGAGGATGTCGTCCTTGTTCTTGAAGTGCCGGTACAGGGCCATCGTGCTGAAGCCGAGCTCGCCCGCGAGCCGCCGCATGGTCAGCCCGTCGAGGCTCTCCCGGTCGCCGATCGCGATGGCGGCGTCCACGATGTCCCGCGCCGTGAGCGCCGCCTTGTCCGGACGGCGTCCTCGGGGCGGGGGCCGCCGTGTCGTCACTCTTCGCTCCGTCTCGCCCAAGGTCCTGAACTCTCCTCCACTCGATCTTCTCCCGGATCACAGGCCCACGTCCGCCGTTGCCCGGGTGCAGGTGTTGATCGTGGTGCGCATCACGTGCCGGGTGAGACGGACCATCTCCCTGAGGTCGACCACGTTCATCCCCATGGGGAAGTCGACGGGCAGCGGCGCCTCCGCCCCCGCCCTGGCCATGCCGATCCGAGCCGTGGGCAGACCGCGGTTGCGCAGGATGTTGGCGTCGGTGGCGCCGCTGTTGCCGAGGATCGGCTCGTGCGCCCGACCCTCCTCCGCCTCCCACGCCTCGATCGCCGCGCGGACGATCCACGCGTCGGGATCGGTCGCCGTCCCGGGGATCGCGAGGGTCATGTCCCAGCCGATCTCCAGCCGCGGGTGCGCGGCGGCGATCCGCGCGACGGCGGCGGCGAACTCGCGCTTGACGCTCATCGGCGTGGACGCCGGTGACGTGCGGAGGTCCAGGACGAACCGGCACGAGGCGGGGGAGACGGCCGGCATCCGCATGAAGCCGCCCTCGATCGCGCCGATGTTGCCCTGCGGGGCGACCGTTCCGGACGTGTGCCGGGCGGTGTACTCGGCGAACCACTCCTCCAGGGCCGCGGCGACGGTGCCGGCGCCGAGGATCGCGTTGCGGTAGTCGATGCGGTGACGGCTGCCCGCGTAGGAGTAGCTGCCGCCGACGGTGACCTCGAACCAGCACAGGCCGACCTCGTCCCACGAGACGGCCCATCCGGGCTTGGCGATCAGCGCGAAGTCGGCCCAGACGCCCTGTTCCAGCATGAACGAGGCGCCGTTGCCCTGGCCCGCGTTGTACCGGCGGACGTGGGGGGCGGTGCGCTTGTTCGTCGGCATCCCGCCCGCGCCCAGCCCGAGGACGACGTCGCCGCGCAGCGGCGTCCCGGCCCGGTGCAGGATCTCCAGCGCGGCGACGAGGCACGCCGCGTGGCCCTTCGGGTTGCTCGCGCCGAGGCCGATGACGTAGTCGCCGTCCCGGACCGGTTCCGGGACCATGTCGTAGCGCAGCGTCGTGCCGACCCGGGGCAGGTCCTCTTCGGGATTCCCCGTCGTCAGCGTGTCGATCGGGGCGTAGAGGAGTAGGTCGGGGCCCGTTCCGTCGCCGTGGAGGCGGGCGACGGCGTTGCCCTGGGCATCGTCGATCGGCTGGTAGACGGCGTCGATCCCGGAGGCGGCGAGGGTGGAGACCGCCCAGCGGGCCAGTTCGCCCTCCTCGCCGGTGGGGCTTGGGATGCCGGTCATGCCGGTGACGAGTTCGGCGAGGCGCTCGGGGTCGATGAGCCTCTCGGCGTCCCGCAGCAGTGCCAGACGCGCGTGGTCCAGCGCCGTCATACGGATTCCTCCCTGTCATGGGTGAGTCGTTCGGCGGCGCGTTCGGCGAGTCCGGCGGCGGCGTCGAGCTTCCAGGCGTTGCCGGGCAGGGGGTGCCCGTGCCGGGTGAGTTCGGCGTCCACGGCGTCGCGGAGCGCGGCGGGGTTGAACGGCCTTCCGTTGAGGGCGCGTTCGGCGTCGGCTGGCCGCCACGGCGTCGGGGCCAGCGCGCCGAAGACGATCCGGCAGTCGTCCCACCGCTCCGCCGACCGGCTGGACGCGGCGACGGACACCACGGCGAAGTCGCCCTGCCAGAGCGCGAGCTTCTCGAACACGCAGGGCCGGCCCGGCTCGGGGATCCGGACGGCGACGACCAGGTCCGTGTGCTTCAGGGCCGTCTCACCAGGGCCCGTGTAGAGGTCGCCGACGGGGATGCGGCGCCCGTCCGACAGTTCGACGACGGCGTCCAGCGCCGCCAGCACCGTGGCCAGGTCCGACGGCGTGACAGCCTGGCAGCGGTGCCCGTCGACGGCCGCGTGGTAGAAGCGGTGGTCGCCGAGGATCGCGTAGCAGGGGCTGGAGGCGCCGTTGCGCTTGTAGCAGGGGAACTCGTTGCGGAAGAACCAGCAGCGCTTGGCCTGCAGCAGATTCCCCGCGACCGTCGCCGCGTTCCTGACCTGCGGCGACGCGATGGAGTCGGCGGCCTCCGCCAGCGCCGGGATCGACTCGGCGAACCAGGCGGACAGTTCGGCCAGCGTGACGGCCGCGCCGATGACCGCGGTCCCGTCCGGCTCCTCGGTGATGTCGCGCAGGCCCGGAAGCAGCGCGGTGGAGACGAGGCGTTCCGGCGCGGCCAGCCGCTGCCGGCGCTGGAGCAGCACGTCGGTGCCCCCGCCCAGGGCGGCCCCGCCCCGCAGCGCGGCGCCCGCCTCCGCCAGGCTCTCCGGACGGACGATCTCGGCGATGTCCGGGACGGCCGGCGCCAGGCCCGGGTACCGGCCCTGCCGGCCGAGGTGCGTCCCCCACCGGTGCAGCAGTGCGTGGACGCCGCGCGGGTAGGCGGCCCGCATCAGCGCGATCCACCAGCGCGTGGGGCGTCGCCGCAGCCGGTGGTCGCGGACCCTGCCCTCCTTCTCCGCCAGCGCCCGCAGCACCTTGTCCGGAGTGATCGGCAGGTCGCGGATGCGGACGCCGACCGCGTCGTGGACGGCGTTGGCGATCGCCGCGCCCGGCGGGACGATCGGGATCTCGCCGACGCTCTTGGCGCCGTACGGCCCCGCGTCGTCGTGGCCCTCGACGATGAACGGCCGGACGCGCGGGACGTCGGCGGCGCGCGGCAGTGCGTAGTTGATGTAGGCGGGGTTGACGACGCGCCCCTCGGTGCGGATCAGCTCCTCGCCGAGCGCGGCGCCGATCCCGTGCACGGCCCCGCCGATGATCTGGCCTTCGACCATGACGGGGTTGATGGCCCGCCCGACGTCGTGCGCGGCGACGTAGTCGAGCACGGTGACCTTGCCGGTCCGGACGTCGACCTCGACCTCCGCCCCGTGCGCGGCGAAGGAGTAGGTGGGCGACAGATTGGCCTTGTCCTCGCCGGGCGTGATCGTCTCCGTCCCCTCCAGTTCGTAGCGGGACTCCAGGCTGAGACCGCCGTGCGCGCCTGCCAGGTCGCCGAAGCCCATCGCGGCGTCGCCGTGGCGGGCCGCGCCGTCGCGCAGCTCGACGTCCCCGGGGGCGCAGCCGAGCTTGTCGGCAGCCAGCTCGCGCAGCCGGTGGGCCATCTCCCGGGCGGCCTGGCCGGTAGCCGTCCCCGACATGTGCGTGGCGCGCGACGACCAGGCGCCGAGGTCCAGCGGCGTCAGCTCGCCGTCCATCGACAGCACGTCGACGTCCTCGGGGGCGACGCCGAGCTCCTCCGCGGCGATCTGCGCGAGGATCGTCTTCTGGCCGGTGCCCGCGTCCGACCCGCCGAACCGGACGCGCACGCGGCCGTCGGCGTCGACGTCCACGCCCGCCTCGCTGACGTTCGACAGCGGGTAGGCGTAGGCGCCCGACCCGTGCGCCGCGCTGGACACGCCGACGCCGCGGCCGTAGGTCCTCGCGGCCCGCTTGGCGTCCCAGTCCAGCTCCCGCCGGACGGTCTCCAGGCAGTCGACGAGCCGCGCCGTCGTGAGGCGGTACCCGCACAGCGTCTCGGTGTCCGGCTCGACGGCGTTGCGGACGCGCAGGTCGATGGGGTCCATCCCGAGCCGCTCGGCGATCTCGTCGAGCTGGGACTCCATGGCGAGCGCGACCTGCGGCGTTCCGTACCCGCGGTACTGCCCGCCGGGCTGCGTGGCGGTGTCGACGAGCCGCGCGTCGTAGCGGACGCCGTCCGCCCGGTACACCGACCCGAGGGCGATGACGCCGACGCGCATCACCGACGAGCCCATGTGGGAGTAGGCGCCGTTCTCGACGTTCAGCTCGGTCTCGAACGCGCGCAGGTTCCCGTCCGCGTCGGCGTAGGTGCGCAGCCGCGTCTCGAAGCGGTGCCGGGGCTTGTTGGAGGCGAACTCCTCCTCCCGCGTGAGCGAGATGAGTACGGGTGTCGCGGTCTTGCGGGCCAGCGCCGCGGCGAGGATCTCGTGTTCGGACGCCTTCGACTTGGAGCCGAAGCTCCCGCCGGTGGCGACCTCGCGGCACACCACCTGGTTGTGCTCCAGCCCCAGCAGGTGCGAGACCTCCTTGGCGATGAAGTAGGGCGCGTGCGTGGAGGTCCACAGCTCCATCACCTCGCGGTCGGCGTCCCACCGGGCGAGCGTGACGTTGGGCTCCATGCATGCGTGCGCGACGCTCGGGTAGACGAAGTCGCCCTCGACCATCACGTCCGACGCCGCGATCCCGGCGTCCGGGTCGCCCCACACGCTGTTCCACCGGATCGCGACGTTGTGTTCGGACGGGCGTTCGTGGAGCGCGCGGGAACGCGGCGCGAGGGCCTCGGCGATGGTGAGCGGTGCCCGGAGCGGCCGGATGCGCAGCCGGATCGCCGCGACCGCCGCCCTGGCCTGCTCCACGGTGTCGGCCGCGACGGCCGCGATCTCCTGCCCGACGTAGCGCACCACGCCCGCCGCCAGGGGCGGCCGGTCGGACATGTGCCCGCCGCGATGGAGGTAGGTGATGCCGGACGGGAAGTCGTCGGCGGTGATGACGCCGCGCACCCCCGGCATCCGCAGCGCGGGGGCGGCGTCCAGACGGGTGATCCGCCCGTAGGGGACGGGGGAGCGCAGCACCGCGGCGTGCAGGTGCGGCGGCTCGGTGAGGTCGTTGACGTAGTCAACGCGTCCGAGGGACCGGTGCTGCCAGTCCAGCGGCCTGATGCTGCGCCCGATTCGTTCGGTCATAGCGAATCCCCCCGCGCCCCTGCCCGCGCGCGGGCCGTCGCGCACACCGCCTCGACGATCGCCGCGTAGCCGGTGCACCGGCAGATGTTGCCGGACAGTTCCGCCCGCGCCCGGGCCCGCGCCCGCTCCGCGTCGGCGGGGAGGCCGGCGCGGAGCAGGGCGGTGGCGTGGACGACCTGGCCGGGCGTGCAGAATCCGCATTGGAACGCGCCCAGGTCGGCGAACGCCGCACGCAGGTCCTCGGACTCCTCCGCGAGGCCCTCCGCCGTCGTGACCTCGCCGTCGACCAGTTCGACGGGTGTCACGCAGGACAGCCTGGGGCGCCCGGCGACGAGCACGGTGCAGGCGCCGCACTCGCCGCGCTCGCACGCGAGTTTGACGGACGTCGCCCCGAACCGCTCGCGCAGGAGCGTGGCGAGGACGGTCCCGGGAGGCGCGGCGGCGTCGCCGGTCCGCCCGTTGACGGTGATGTTCATGAAGGACCCCAGACGGAGGAGGTGCGGACGGGACGGCGTGCTACTCCAGGTCGGCCTCGGTGAGGTCGCCGGAGTCGTTCTTGTCGAACGGCCGGGTCTCGATGTTGACCACGCTGGGGGTGTCCTTCCCGCCGAGCTTGCCGACCATCGTCTGGAGCGCCGTGGCGCCCCACTTCTTCGGCTGGAGCGCGATCTCGTAGCCGACCCGCCCGTCCCGCACCATCGCGAGCGTGGAGGGGATGCCGTCGAAGCCCGTCACGGTGATCTGGCCGGTCTTGCCGGCTTCGTTGATCGCCTGCACGACTCCGGTGAGGAAGTCGTCGAGGTTGGCGTAGACGACCTTGGCGTCCGGGACCGCCGACAGCGACGCCTTGGCGGCCTTCAGCCCCTCCTCGGAGGTGAGGGCGGAGACGTTGACCTCGTGGGCGACCGACATGCCCGGGCACTCCGCCGAGCCGACGACCGCCTTGTAGGCCTTCGTCATTTCCTGGACGTAGGGCGCCGCGGACGGTCCCTTGATCATGATGATCTTGCCCTTGCCGACGTTCTTGCAGGTCCACTGGGCGATCTGCGTACCGGACTTGCCCCAGTCGTTGCCGATGTAGGACGCGCGGCTGGACTTGTCCTCGACGTCGCGGGCTACGGTCATGACCGGGATGTGCGCGGCCTTCGCCGCGTTGAGCGGCGCGACGACGGCCTTGGCGTCGATCGCGGAGACGAGGATGCCGTCCACGCCCTTCGCGATGAGGTCGTTGATGTCGTTGGCCTGCTTCAGCGGGTCGCCGCCGGCGTCGGTGAAGACCACCTTGACGCCGAGCTTCTTCGCCTCCGCCTGGATACCCTTCTGGATCCCGGCGTACAGGGCGATCCTGGGGGCGGCGAAGCTCACGCCGATGGTCTTCCCGCCCTTTTCGGACGCGTCCGAGCCTGTGCAGCCGGTGGCTGCCAAGCCGATACACAGCGCCGCCGCGGCGATCCCGCGAAGTCGGGTCATGCGCATGATGGGTCTCCTCTTGCGGGTTTCGGTGAAGGCGGGGGGCTGAGCGCGGTCAGGTGACGGTGGCCTTGGCAGGGGCGTCCGCGACGGTCGTGCGCGGCGGTGCCTCCTTTCTCCCGGTGCGCAGGCGGGAGAACCGGCGCAGCAGCTCGGCCGACATCGCGAGGATGAACACGATCCCGACCGCGACCTCCTGCCAGGCGTCGCCGACGCCGTTGAGGTTGAGGCCGTTCTGGATCACGGAGATGACCAGGACGCCGAGCAGGGTCCGCCACATCGCGGCCCGCCCGCCGTGCAGGGCGCTGCCGCCGAGCACGACGGCGGCGACCGAGAACAGCTCCAGTCCCTCGCCGACGGTCGGCTGCGCCGACTGCAGCCGCGCGGTCGTCGCCATGCCCGCCACGGCCGCGAACGCCCCGGCGAGCACGAAGGTGGCGACGATCGTCCGCTCGACGCGCAGGCCCGCGAGCCGTGCCGCCTCCCGGTTGCCGCCGCTGGACAGCACACGCAGCCCGAACGGGCTCACGCTCAGCAGGAACGCCGAGACGGCGAAGCAGACGATCATCAACCAGACGATCCACGGGACGCCCAGCGGACGGCCGACGCCGAACCCGGCGATGCTCGCGGGCAGCCCGCCGACCGACTCGGCGTGGGTGAGGATGAGCGTGACGCCCACCCCGATCACCGACGTGCCCAGCGTGATCATGAACGGGTGGACCTTGAGCGCGATCACGAGCAGCCCGTTGAGCAGCCCGAACACGATCCCCGAAAGCACCGCCGCGGCGAGGCCGAGCGTGATGCTCTGCGTCTCCCGCATGACGATCGCGCCGACCGCGCCGTGCAGCGCGACCTGCGCGCCCACCGACAGGTCGAACCCGCCGCCGGCGATGACGAAGGTCTGCCCGAACGCGACGATCGCGAGGATCGCCATCGAGCTGAGGACGTTGAGGATGTTGCCGCTGCTGAGGAACGAGTCCGTCGAGAACGTCAGGACGACGGCGAGGACGACCAGCAGCAGCGGGACGAACGCGTCCTCCAGCGCGGGGGCGGTTCTCTTCATGAGGCAAGACCTTCCGAATGTTCGCCGAGGCACGCCGTCATCAGTTCGGCGTGCGTGACGTCGGCCGTGAGTTCGGCGACCAGGCGTCCCCGCCGGAACGCCAGGTAGCGGTCGGTGATGGAGCGGAACTCCTCGCTCTCCAGCGCCACGACCACGACGCAGCCGCGCTCGTCCGCGAACGCGCGGAGCTGGCGCAGCACGTGCTCCTTCGCCCCGATGTCGATGCCGTGCGTGGGCTCCTCCACGACCAGGACCCGGGCGCCCGCCGCGAGCCACCGTGCGATGAGGACCTTCTGCTGGTTGCCGCCGGACAGCAGCCCGGCGGGGAACGCCGGGTCGGCCGGGCGGACGTCCAGGTCCGCGATCAGTCGGAGCGCCGTGGCGCGCATCTTGCGCCGGTCCAGGGCGCCGAACCGGCTGAACGCCCGCACGTCGCCGAGCGCGATGTTCCGCTCGATGCTGAGCAGCGGCTGCACGCCGTCGCGCTTGCGCTCCTCGGGCACGAACCCGATCGCGGCGGCGACGGCAGCGACGCGGTTGAGTGGCCTGACCCGCCGTCCGCCGACCGTGACCTCGGCGCGCTCGCGCCCGGGCGGCCGGGCCGCCCCGGCGAGAGTGCGCGCGTAGCGGCCGGCGCCCGAGCCGAGGAGGCCGGTCATCGTGACGACCTCGCGATGCCGCAGGTCCAGCTCGGGCGCGCCGGGCAGATCCGCGTGCACGAGCACGTCGCCGGGCTCGTGCGGCTCGCGGTCCGGGGCGTTGGCGAGGGTCCGGCCCGCGACCAGCTCGACCAGCCCGTGCGGGGTGGCCTCGCCGCGGCCGAGGCGGGCGACGATCCGGCCGTCGCGCAGCGCCGTGATCCGGTCGCAGAGCAGGCGGACCTCGTCGAGGTCGTGGCTGACGAACAGGACGGCGAGGCCGTCGCCGGCGAGCCGCCGCACCAGGTCGGTGATCAGCTTGGACTGCCGCGGTTCGAGCGCCGCCGTGGGCTCGTCCAGGATCAGCAGCTTCGGCCGGGCGCGCAGCGCCCGCGCCACCTGCAGCAGCTTCTTCTCGGCGAGGTCGAGGGTGCCCGCGCGGCGTCCTGGTTCGAGGCCGGTGCCGAGCGTGCCGAGCAGCTCCGCCGCCTCGGCGTGGTCGGCGCGGCGGTCCCGCATCAGCCGGCCGCGCCGGTTCGGGGCGGCGACGACGATGTTGTCGGCGACCGTCAGCTCGGGGAACAGCTGCGTCTCCTGGTGGACGACGGTGATGCCGGCGCGTTCGGCCTGCGCGGGCGTCGCGTTGCCGATCCTGCGGCCTTCGACCTCAAGGCGTCCGCCGTCCGGCGCGTACGCGCCGCACAGCACTTTGATGAGGGTCGACTTGCCGGCGCCGTTGGATCCGATCAGTCCGTGGACCTCGCCCGCTATGAGGTCGAGGTCCACCCCGTCCAGCGCGGTGAAGGGGCCGAACCGCTTGGTGACGCCGTGCGCGGCGACGGCGGGCGCCGTCATGACGCGGGCTCCGTCCGCACCGCCGTCCCGGTGCCGCGGACGAACGCGGCCAGGACGCGGCGCCGCACCGGCGGGACGCCGAAGACGGCGGCCAGCAGGACGGCGAGGATGATCAGGATGCGCATCGGGTGGCCTCCACAGGTGCGAGCCGGGGGTCGGTGGGACGGGTGTCGGTGGGAGGGGAGTCGCGCAGGAACGCCTCGGCGAGCCGGGCGTAGTCGCGGGGCCGCTCCTCCTGGGGGTGGTGCGCCGTGTCCGGCAGCACCTCCAGGGCGGCGGCGGGCAGCGCCGCGGCCAGGCGGGTCGCGTAGCCGATGTCGGCGAACGGGTCGGCGGAGCCCCACAGCAGCAGGACGGGAGCCGCCACCTCCGGCAGCAGAGGAGCGAGATCCTCGGGCCAGCCGCGCGCTTCGATGTCCGTTCCAAAAGCAAGAGCGGTCGTAGAGACACTATTTCGGAAGCGTTCAGCGACAGTTGCCTTCGGAACGATCGCGGGATCGTTCCACTCATGAAGACTGATGAGATCGCGCATCTTTTCCGGGGTCGGGCCCTCACCGCCGTAGTACGCCGCGCGGATCTCCGCCCCGCTCACCCCGGGCGTACCGCCGAGTTCGGCGGGGCGGCTGCCGGTGAGGACGATGCGGCCGACGCGGTGCGGGTGGCGTGCCGCGATCAGCAGCGCGACCGCCCCGCCGAGCGACTGGCAGACGAAGTCCGCGCGCTCGATCCCGAGGTCGTCGAGGAGGGCCGTGACGTACCGCGCGTGGAAGGAGTACAGCGGCAGGTCGGCCCGGGGCGCGTCCGAGTCGCCGTACTGCGGCAGGTCCACCAGGACGAGCCGGCGGCCGGGCAGTTCCGGCACGAGGGCGGCGAAGTCGGTCCAGGCGGAGCAGCCGGGGCCGCCGCCGTGCAGCAGGACGGTGGGCGCGCCCTCGCCGGTCGTGCGGACCCGCAGCGCGGTCCCGAGCACGGTGTGCCAGGTGCCGGCGATCGATGCGGTCATGGAGTGTTCTCCGGTTCTCCCGGCCTCCTGGCGGAGGCTCCCGGCGGCTTGACGAGCGGGGGAGCGCTCCGAGAAAGCCGAGCTTATGCCGTGAATCACGGTGATGCGTACTATGTACACTACTTAGGCCCGGAGTCAATGCCCGGACACGGACCGCGTCTCAGAGATCCAGCACGAGCCGGTCCGAGAGGCAGCGCGAGACGCACGGCATCATCGTCGCCCCGGCCTCCCGCTCCGCATCGGTCAGCAGGCCGTCGCGATGGTCCGCGACCCCCGCCAGGACGGGCGTCTCGCAGCTTCCGCAGATGCCCTCGCGGCACGCGTTCGGAATCTGGACGCCGGCCTGCTCCAGCGCGTCCATCACGGTCTCGAAGGCGCCGACCTCGACGGTCACCCCGGACCGCGCGCAGTCCACCTCGAAGGCGGTGTCCTCGCCGTCCAGCACCTGATCGCGCGCGGCGGCGAACCGCTCGACGTGCAGGCTCCCGTCCGGCCACGCCTCGCACCGCCGCTCCACCGCCGCGATCAGGCCCTCGGGCCCGCAGCAGTAGACCGCCGTGCCCGGCTCGGGCGCGCCGAGCAGCGCGTCGAGGTCCGGACGGCCGTCGCTGTCCTCGGGGACGATCGTCACAGCGTCTCCGTACCGTGCGAGTTCGGGCAGGAACGCCATCGAGTCCCGGCTCCGCCCTCCGTAGACCAGGCGCCAGGGGATGCCGCCGTCCGCCGCCTGCGCGATCATCGGGAGCAGCGGAGTGATCCCGATGCCGCCCGCCAGGAACAGGTAGCGCGGCGCGTCCTCCAGGGGGAACCGGTTGCGCGGACCGCGCACCCGCACCGTGCGGCCGGGCCGCAACTCCTCGTGCACGTAGGCCGAACCGCCCCGGCCGTCGGGTTCGTACAGGACGGCGATCCGGTAGGCGCCGGTCCCGCCGGGCGCTCCGCACAGCGAGTACTGGCGAACCCATTTGCCGAGGTCGATCTCAAGATGGGCCCCCGGCTGCCACGCAGGCAGCGGCCCGCCGCCGGGAGCGGTCAGCGTGACCGACAGGACCCCGTCCGCCTCCCAGGTCATCGAGCGGACGACCAGTTCGCGTTCGTTCTCCACCATGGGTCCGTACTATGTACGGTACTTTGCATACCCGTCAAGGGGGCGGGGGTTGACATGGCAGAACTCGCCGTACAAAGTACGTAACATTGTTAAAGGAGGTACCGTTGACCACCAACGCCACGTCCCCCGGCCGCTCCCGGCCGGAGCGGCGCCAGCCCGGCCAGGACTGGTCGTCCTGGCCGACCTACGAGAGCGCCGCCCTCGGGTTCCGCGACCACTGGTACCCCGTCCTGTGGACCGAGCAGGTCGGCAAGAAGCCCGTCGCCGTCACCCTGCTCGGCGAGAACATCGCCCTCGTCCGCGAAGGCGAGGAGATCCACGCCCTGCACGACCGGTGCCCCCACCGCGGCGTGCCCCTCTCCCTGGGACGGCGCCAGTTCCCCGGCACGGTCTCCTGCCCGTACCACGGGTGGACCTACGACCTGAAGGACGGCAAGCTCTGCGGCGTCCTCACCGACGGCCCGGACTCGCCCATCAAGGGCCGCGTCAAGGTCCGCACCTACCCCGTCCGGCAGCGCTTCGGCCTGGTCTGGGTCTACATCGGCGACGGTGACCCCCACCCGCTGGACGACGACCTGCCCGAGGAACTGCGCCACAACGCGCTCGTCATCGGCGGCCGCACCGACGTCCGCAAGGGCAACTGGCGGTTCGCCGCGGAGAACGGCTTCGACGAGGGCCACGCCAAGTACCTGCACAACACGGCGCTGTGGCGTTTGTTCAAGGTCATGCCTGCTTGGAACAAGACCCGCGTCGTCGAACGCGGCGAATGGCTCGTCCGCGTCCAGGACGAGGTGCACTGGGAGGCCCGCATGCCCGGCCTCGGCCTGTGGACCAACAAGCGCTGGTGGAAGCGCATGCCGCTGCCCGATGCCCCCGGCAAGGCCCAGAAGGCCAACCCCGTGATCAAGGGCCTCGACCTGCCCGGCTTCGTCTCGATCCGGATGCCCGGCATCCTCCGTGTCGCCTACCCACAGTTCATTCACTACGAGTGGTACGTCCCGGTGGACGCCGACAACGTGCGCTACGTCCAGCTCATGGTGCGCTTCGAGACCGGTGCCCGCGCCGGCCTCTTCAAGCTCAAGTACCTCGCCGCCATCCGCTGGCTGTTCCACGGCCAGTTCACCGCGCAGGACGCCTGGATGGTCGACGTGATGGACGCCCCGCCGGAAAAGCTCTACCGGCCCGACCTGTCCCTCACCGCGTGGCGGCGCAAGGTCGAGCAGAGCGCTCCGAACGTCCAGCCGTACAAGCGGTAGGCACTACCCTCGCTCGAGGAGACCGACGAGACACGGAGCGGCATGGCCAAGAGGGACGCGCGGACGCTCACCCGCGAACGCATCGTCGAGACCGCTGTGCGCATAGGCGACTCCGAGAGCCTGGACACACTGACCGTCCGACGCCTGGCCGGCGAGCTCGGTGTCGGCGCGATGACCCTGTACAGCTACTTCCGCAACAAGGAAGAGATTCTCGACGCGATGGCCGATCACGTCCTCGGCGGGATGGAGGTCCCTCCCGCCGGGACGGACGACCCCATCGACCTGCTTGTGGGATGCGGGCGGGCCTTCCGCGCGATGATGCTCGCCCACCCCTGCGTCGTCCGGCTGCTCTCCACCCGCGTCACCGACAGCATCGACGCCCTGGACGGCGCCATGGAAGCCGTCCTCGACCGGCTGGAGTCGGCGGGGCTCAAGGGGGCGGACGCCACCCGCGCCTACGGTGTCCTCATCACCTACGCGCTCGGCTTCTCCGGCTACCAGACGCCCCGTACCTGGGGCGACGACCCGGAGGGCCGCCGCCAGCGCCACCACTTCTATGCCGGCCTCCCCGCCGACCGCTTCCCCAGCACGGTGAGGCTGGCCCCGGAGCTCCCCACGCTCGCGTCCTCGGAGCAGTTCGAGTTCGGCCTCCGCCTGATAGCGGAGGGGCTGGCCGCCGCCACGCACTGACGGCCCGCCGTGCCCCCGGCGCGGCAGCATCCCGCACCCTCTGGTCTGCGGGGTGCCGTTGACGGGCGGTCACCGGCCGCGGACGAGCGTGGAGTTGCGGTGCGGCCCGGTCGGCTCGCCGAAGCGCGAGTCGCGGGGGAGCCGCCGGAAGTCGCGGCGCACCAGATCGGGCGCGGCCGGCCGCCGTCCCGGCCGGTCAGCGACCGTTGCCACTTCCTTCACCCGCGGGACCACTGATCGCTTGAAGCCCTCACGCTCCATCTCAAGCTCAGCGCGTTCCTTCGGCCACTCGGCCTTCTGCCGGCGCAACCGAGCCAGCTCCTCGCGTTCGGACTCGCCCAGCGCCTGCCCCGCCCCCGATCGGCCTTCACCCAATTGTGCAGCGTGTAGGGATTGATCCCTAGCGGATAGTCACCCGTGCGTCCTTCGAGAACGCCATCAAGGTCAACGCCGCGGTCGGCGGTCGACGAACGCGGTGGTGCACCTGCTGGCGCTGGCCGGGCGGCTGGAGATCGATCTGGAGCTGGACGACTTCGACCGCATTGCGGAGGGCGTCCCGCTGCTGGGCGACCTGATGCCCGCCGGGCGGTCCTGATGGAGGACTTCCACGCGGCGAGTGGCCTGCCCGTCGTGCTCAAGGAACTGGGCGACCTCCTGCACACCGCCGCGCCGACGGTGAACGGCCGGACGCTCGGCGAGAACGTGGACGGCGCCGTCGCCTGGGACCGCGAGGTCATCCGCACCGCCGATGGCCCGCTGCTGCAAGATGCCCGCATCACTGTGCTGCACGGAACCTGGCGCCCTCTGGAGCCGTCATCAAACCCGCGGCCGCGTCGCCGCACCTTCTGCGCCACACCGGAACCGGGCTGGTTTTCGAAGGCATGGACGACTTCCGGGCTCGCATCGACGACCCGGACCTGCCGGTGGAAGCCGGCACTGTCCTGGTGCTGCGGAACGTCGGCCCGCGCGGATTCCCGGGAATGCCCGAGGTCGGGAACCTGCCCCTGCCGAGGAAGCTGCTGGAGGCGGCGTCACCGACATGGTCCGGATCGCCGACGCCCGCGTGAGCGGGACGGCGTTCGGCACGGTCGTGCTGCACGTCACGCCCGAGGCCGCAGCGGGCGGCCCTGGCCGCATCGCGACGGCGACCTGGTCTCCCTCGACGTCGCGGCCGGCACGCTGGATCTGTCGGTCGACGCCGAAGAGATCCAGCGGCGGCTCGCCGCGGCCGTGCCACCGACCGGCTACGCGAGTGTCTACGTCGAGCACGTCCTGCAAGCGGACCGGGGCGCCGACTTCGACTTCCTGGTCGGCCGGCGCGGAACGGCGATGCACGGTGAAAACCACTGACCCCGTGCGCGCCTTGGTGGCCGTGGTGACCGGCGCGGGCAGCGGACTCGGCAGAGCCGTCGCCCGCGCGCTGCTCGACGACGGCCACGCCGTCGTCCTCGCGGGCCGGACGAAGGCGTCTCTAGAAGAGACCGCCGCGAACCGTCCCCGCGCCCACCCGGTCGCGGACCGACGTCCCGTCCGCGTCGCCGGTCCACGCGCTGTTCGCGTCGCTGGCGCTGCACGGACGCATCGACGTCCTGGTCAACAACGCGGGGATCTTCGGCTCCCAAGGCGCCGTCGACGAGGTCGGAGACGCGGACTGGCACGAGGTGCTCGCCGCCAACGTCACCGGCTCCTTCCTCTGCGCGCGCGAGGCGGTGCGCATCATGAAAACGCAGCGGCCGCGCGGCGGCAGGATCATCAACAACGGCTCGCTGTCGGCGCATTCTCGACATGCGCAGGGGCGATGTCGTCCACGACCAGCACCCGTGGTCCGCCCCGATGAGCGGGGGCGTGGGGTGCGGGCTGGGTGGCGTTCCTGCACGGGCTGGTCGCCGACGGCCTGACCGGCATCCAACTGATCAACTCTGACGCGCACGCCGCCCTGGTCGAGGCGATCGGATCGACGCTGACCGGGTCGGGTTGGCACCAGTGCCGCCCCCCACTATCCGCCCCCCGCTGCGTCCCCCAGCCGTGGATCACGCGGGAGTTGGTACACCAATCCGCTGGACGTGACCGGTGGCGGACGCGCGGGCCCGTCAGCGGAGAGGGGCGTTGGTTTCTTCGCGGCCGGCTGTGCCCCGGCTTTCGAGCGTGCCAAGGTTCGCGGCGGCCATGCAGCGAGGCTGCTGGGCATGTTCGCCCAGGGGTGGCGCCAGCGTGGTGAGGTCTCACAGGGTGATGGGGGTGAGGAGTGGAGCACCATCACCTCGGTCAGGTGTTACTCGTGGTGGCCGATGATCGCACGCGAGAAGATGTCCACCGCGAACGCGATGTAGACGACGGCGGCCCAGGTGGTCACGTGCGTGAAGTCGGCCACCTCTCGGCGGTTCGGCGCAGTTGCGGTGAAGTCTCGGCGCAACAGGTGGGCCGCAGGTTCGTGCCTATCCGCGCGCACGGTGGACTACGGCATGGTGCGTCCCCATGGGCGGTGCGCGCGCCGGCTGTCCGTGGGGGACCTCCTCACCCCAATGCGGGGAATCGTGCCCCGTTACCTTTTTGATCGTCCCCGCTCGCGTGGGTGGGGAGCCTGGTCACCCGGCCCGGTATGACTCAAGCCCCCTGTCGTAGGCATGATCCGGGGGGTGTTGTCACCGGGTTCGGGTGGCGTCGGTGGACCGCTCATAGGGGCAAGGCAGCCTTCTGTGACGAAGTGATCGTCTCGCCGTAACGTGGATGCCGGCAGCCGTCGCCAGACCTTCCGTGGCCAGGCCAATCAGCTTGAACCCCGAACGAGGTAGGGCACGACGCCCGAGTACGCGGTGTTTCTGGGGCTGGATGTCGGCAAGGGCGAGCATCACGCCTGCGCTCTGGACCCCTCCGGCAAGAAGCTGCACGACAAGGCATTGCCGAACGATGAGCAGCGGCTGCGGGACCTGTTCGTCAGGCTCGGCCGTCATGGCCGGGTGCTGGTGGTGGTCGATCAGCCCGCCTCGATCGGTGCGCTGCCGGTCGCGGTCGCCCGCGCTGAGGGCTGCCAGGTCGCCTACCTGCCTGGGTTGACGATGCGGCGGCTGGCCGATGTGCATCCAGGCAACGCCAAGACCGACGCCCGCGACGCATATGTGTCGCCGATGCAGCCCGGACCCTCCCGCACACCCTGCGGCGGGTGGATGCCGGTGATGAGACTCTGGCCGAGCTGGAGGTTCTAGTCGGGTACGACGACGACCTGGCGGGCGAGGCCAACCGGCTGGCCAACCGGATCCGCGGCCTGCTGGTCACCATCCACCCTGCCCTGGAGAAGGCACTGGGGCCGCGGCTGCACCACCCCGCTGCCCTGGAGTTGCTGATGCAGTACGGCGGCCCAGACGGGCTGCGGGCCGCCACCACCGACCATTTGCTGGCCACCGCCAAGCCACTGGCACCTCGGATGGCGCCGCAGCTGGTCCAGGCGGTGAAGACCGCACTGGAGGCTCAGACCGTCGTCGTCCCCGGCACCTCCGCGGCCGGCACGGTGCTGCCGCGCCTGGCCCGCTCGCTGCGCTCGGTGCATGAGCAGCGCGCCCAGGTCGCCGAGCAGGTGGAGAGGATCCCTGATGCGCTCCCTCTCGCCCGGGTCCTGACCACGATGCCGGGGATCGTGGTCAGGATCGCCGCACGAATCCTGCTGGAGATCGGCGACATCGCCGCCTTCGCTACTCCCGGGCATCTGGCCGCCTACGCCGGCCTGGCCCCGGTCACAAAACGCTCCGGCTCCTCGATCAAGGGCGAACACCCGCCCAAGGGCGGCAACAAGGCCCTCAATCGAGCCATGTTCCTGTCCGCGTTCGCCTCCCTGTCTGACCCCGTGAGCAGGACCTACTACGCCAAGAAACACAACGAAGGCAAGAAGTACAACGCCGCCCTCATCTGCCTGGCCCGCCGCCGCAGCGACGTCGTCTACGCCATGTTCCGCGACAAGCAGCCCTACCAACCCGATCGCAAACCTGCAGCCCAAGCGGCATGATCCACCCAAGGAGCTGACACTGCTCAAGGAGGGCAATGAGCCAGTACTTCCAGATCGGCGAACGAGTCCTCTGGAATCCCGCCACAGGCGTCGCTCAAGTCTTCCTGCGGGCAGCAGAGTCGCTCGCCACGCTCACAGGCCTTCCACCAGGACTGGGCCCGATGCAGGCAGACGAGTGCGAGATCGACCTTGAGGTCTTCAGCACGTTCGTCGACACCCTCATCGACCGATACGCGCGCTCGAACCACGTCATCCTCCGGTCCCTTATGGAGGGATTCACCGCCACCGCCATCGTCCTGGTCGACCGCGGCGGTGGTCAGCTACCAGCACTGGAATCCTCGAACGACCCCAGCATCACAGCGCTGGTCGAGCTCAGCCGACGCCACCACGTTGCGATGGTCACCTGAGACAGCCCACCCGAAGCTCGGCGAAGTTGACGAATCCCATAGGGACACCCCCCGCAAACAGCCCCGCCCGAGGTGGCCGGGGCGCGCGAGCGCGAGCCGCCGCAGATCGTCCTGAACTCGCAGGCGCCGCATCGCCCTGTCAGCCCGCATCAGCCAGGCCGCGATCACAACACATGGATGCGAACGGGCGACGCCCTCGCACCCCATCGCCCCCTGGACGCTCAGCGCTTCGTGGTCTTTTGAATCGATATATCCGGCCAGGGCGGCCGACGTAGTACCGCCGCAGTCGCCAGCCCCGCGGCGATGAGCCCGATCAACCCGCCCAGTAGCGCCGTCCGAGTTCCGTCGACCGCTGGCGTCCAGGACGCCTTGCCGTCGCGGACCACGAAAACGCCGAGGGGCGTGGCCCGCGGGCGCCTGCCGCCTCTGACGTTGGCGACCGGAATCACCGTGGCACCATCGGGCCTGTCATATGGCTCACCGAAGACACGCTGCGCAGCCTCACGGCTGCGCAGCCGTTCCAGGTCTTCTCCTGCTCCCATTCGGCCTCCCCGCCTCGCGCCCACGCTAGTCGAGCCCTGCACATCTGGTCCCCCGTATCCAGGACGCTCGGAGGCGGCGCCAAGCTCCGGGCTGAGAGCGGTCGATGAGGGGTGGCTTGATCACAAGCCGGAGACACCCGCAGTGCGACTCGCCGCGCCACGTCAGCATGGCAATGGCATGGGGCGGGCCGACCGAGGAAAAGCTTCAGCGGGCACTCGATATGACAAGTTCTGCGTCTGACGCCGATGACGATTCGGTGGGGTGGAGACCCCGGTCAGAGCCGAACGCCGTGAAGATTGCGAATAACCGCATCAGGACTTCACCTCGTAGGCGCGAATGAACGTCTGGGTCACGGTGTTGCCGTCGGCATCGGTCGCCTTGATCCGCAGGGAGACGAACCCGGGGGCGTCCGGGTTGCTCACGGTCGCGGTCCAGGTGCCGTCCTCTTCGGCGGACGAGGCCGTCTGCCAGGTGTTGCCGTCGTCGTCGGACGTCTCGACCGACATCGAAGTGATCTCGGGCGTCGGCAGGTCTTGAACCGGCTGCACCTTCACGGGGATCCGCAGTTGGGAACCCGGCGCGGCGGCATTCGCGTCGTTCAGACCGGCGATCGCGAGCCGCAGCAGGTGCAGCGGAAGGGTCTGCTCCTCCCAGTCGATGTGGTGCGATTCGAACGACCACTCGGTCTTGGTCGCGGTGGAGAACTTGGCGATCTCGGTGTTGGCGGTGCGGTCCCAGGTGAGGGTATAACGCTTGGACTCGGGCGGAAGGTCGGCATACAGCTGCCCTGTACCGGTGGCGATCGTCTGGCCGTCGGCGGCGAGGGTGAGCTCGTTGGTCGTGCGGTCCATCGAACCGGTCCGTCCGGACGAATCGACGTACCCTCCTGGGGCGATCACCGAGAGCTGGCCGCCAGAGGTGCGCCGCGGTTCCGCTCCCACGCCGAAGTCACCCGTGGTGAGGACCGCGCCGTTCCAGACGTCGTCGCGTTCCCCCTGTTGTGCGGCGGTCCGGTAGTCGGCGATCTGCGCCCAGTTCCCGTAGCCGATTCCGTAGCCCAACTCTCGGCTGTAACTCAGTCCAGGCTCGATGTAGGTGGTGACCGTCTGCGGGAAGGTCACGTTCATTCGCATCTCGTCGACGTAACCGCCCGTCACGTTGAGGCCGCCGGACCTGGAGAGATTCACCGAGCGGAAGTGATTGCGGGTGACACTCAGCTCGCCCGGGCTCGGGTGCCACACCGTGGCCGGCGGTATACGGCCCGCGAAGTACCGGCTCAAGATGTAGGCCGCGCCCGGCCCATCGGTCGCGTCACGCTTGCCCCACCCCGTGACCTGGAAGCCGACGTTCTCCTCGACCTCGTCGGGACCGTGCCAGACGGCGAAGACCGAGCCTTCGGGGCCCTCGGCGGTGAACCGGTACCACGGGGTGTCGTACCAGGCCTCGACCATGCCGGAAACGCCGATGCCCTGCGGACTGAGCTCGACCGGCTCGCCCTCGCGGGCGTCCATCCTCAGGTCGAAGTCTCGGTCATCGACCGTGATCCGGTGGTTGATCAGGGTCTGGCCCGCACCGGTGGCGATGGCAGTGGTGACGTCGTAGGTACCGGGCGGCAGCTCGAAGACGCCGCTGCCGTTCTCGACCTTGCGCTCCCAGCGGCCGCCGTCCGAAATGCTCCAGGCGTAAACCCAGGTCGGACGCGTTGGAGCGGTGCCGTTGCGGTCGATCAGATTGACCGCAACGTTGTATTGCTCCTGGCCGACCTCGGCCCCAAGCGTGGTGGTCACCTTTGTTGCGCCGTCGGTTCCCGTGGCCACCAGCGCCCCGAGATAGCGGCCTTGGGGGATCCCGGCACCCCGAAAGGTCAGTGTCACCTGCGCGCTTCCCTGGGCGGGAACGGTTACATGGTCAGGCACCTCGAAGAGCCCGGCGTGGGCCTTGGTCGCTTCCCCGTCGGGACCGTTCAGGGTGGCGGACAACCGCAGTCTGACAGATGTGGTCCCGGTGTTGCGGTAGGTGAGGGTGTGGCGCCGTGTCAGGTCGGGGATGCCGGGCGAGGCCAGGTCGGCGTTGACGGAGTCGGCGGAGGCGGTGACGGACCCGACCGGAGGAGCGGGGGCGGGGGCGGGGGCGGGGCCATGGAGGTCGACCGATACCGCCGTGGAGCCCAACGGCTGACCTGCGGCGGAGGTGACCTGGACGGTGCCGTGATACGCGCCGGGTTTGACCCCGTGGCCCCGCAGTTCCAGGTTCGTCCTGGCCTCTCGACCGGCGCGCACGGTCACGGAACCCGCCGACAACTTCGCCAGCGCGGCAGGGGCCGCGTGTCCGGAACGGTCTCGCAGCGCGACCCTCAATCGGATTCTTAGGGTACTGCGTGTGTTGTTGCGGTAGGTGATGGCCCGGCTGACCGGCTCGACCGTGGTTCCGGACCAGGTCAACGGGACGAACATGCGACGCGGAGCGACCGTGAACGGGGCCTTCGAACGTTCGGAGGTCACTTCGTACGGTCGCGGCGTACGGTCTGTGGAGGTCGTTCCCGCGACGGCCGGACTCGCTCCGGAAACGGCCGCCAACGTGTTCACCACCAGGGTCAACGTGACCGAGACGGTAATGCTGGCACGACTTTTCACGCCATCACCTCATCGGGGGAAAGAAGCCCAAATGATCAACGTACAGAAAGCAGGACGCGGGAGTGAATACTCCGGTTTACAGCGGATTTAACCTGCTTCCAGGTGGCCTGTTAGGGCGCGATGAAACAGGCGTCCCCCGGCACCTGGCGGCGGGCTTGCGCTGGTGTTGCTCCGTTCCTGACAGGCCGCAGCCTGGAGGCCTGGACGAGCTATGGTCCGGCGCATGGCATCTCGCTGCTCGAATGCCCGCCAAGCCCGGTCAGCGCCTACCTAGGGAAAGCGGGCCTCTTTGCCCTGCTGCCCTACGCCAGCGCGTGACAGTTCCTTTCGGAACCGCTGAGCCGACAACGGGCCGACACTGACCGTCGACGACCTTATGGCTTCATCTCCAGCGACCCGACCTGAGCTGCGTGGACGGAGTCTTTCGGCATGCGCGGGCTTCGTAGGGCCGCTCGTCTGCGTGCGCGGGGGTGCTGCCGCGCTCGTCCTGGTGACAGCAATGATCCCGCGTCCAGGCGAGACTCCGAACAACTGGTGAGCGAACAGCGGGCCGCTCCGCCCCGCGAATCCCCGCCGGCCCGGCCTCAGCCCTGATCTGGGCGCCGGACGCTGTGGATGTGCGGCGGCGGCGGGCAGAGTCAGGCGGTCGCTCGCGAGCGTGCTTCGGCGGCCCAGTGGGGTGCGTTCCATTGGTCGGCGATGGCGGCGGCCTGGGCGAAGTGGTCGGCGGCCTCGTGGTCGCGGCCGAGGAGGACGGCCAGCTCGCCGAGGGTGTGGGAGACCGGTCGCAGCGCCACCGCCGTGCTCTCGGCGCCCGCGGGGGGACCGTTGCGGTGTGGGAGCAGCGTCGCGTAGACCTCCTCGGCCGCGTCGCGGTCGTTCAGGGCGACGATCGCCATCGCGCGCAGCGTTGTGAGGAAGGTGAAGAAGAAGTCGGGGCGGATCGGGCCGGATGACGCGCGGACCTCGCGGGCTTCGGTGTCCAGGCCGTTGGCGTGCAGGGCGAGGGCGAGCAGGTCGGTGGTCATGGGGTCGAGCACGGCGTGGACGGCGCGCACGTCGTCCAGATGCGCTCCGAGCGTGCCGTCGTTCAGCCAGATGACGGCCAGGGCGAGCTGGAGAAAGCCCGCGGCGTGCACCGATCCGGTGCGCCGCATGCCCTCGCCGGCCTTGTTGTAGAGGTGTGCGGCGTCGGCGAACCGGCCTTCGATGACCGCCAGGGCCGCCAGCGTGATCTCGGCGACGGCGATCGCCTCGGGCATCCGGTAGGTGTGTGCGAGCTCCAGGGCCTCGGCGGTCACCCGGCGCATGGTCACCGGGTCGTTGGCGGCGGCGGCGACGGCGGCATGGTTGAGCCGCCCGGTGACGCGGTACACCGGCAGGTCGTGCTCCGTGCCGATCTCCACGAGCTCCTGGGAGAGCTCGGCGTCGCCCTGGACTTCGGCCAGGATCTCGAGTGCCGCGGCCCGCAGGTGGGGGCCGGTGGCGAGGTCGAGGGCCTCCTGCGCCGCCTCCAGAACGGTCGGGTCGTCCTCGCCGATCAGCTCGTTCGCGTACGCCGTCAGGAGGCGGGACCGCACCGACGGGGCCAGTTCGCGCTCGAGCAGGCGGCTCAGGCGGTCGACGATGGGCCGGTCCACCGTTCCGTACGTACGGGCCTGCCAAGGGGTCGGCTCCGTCCACGCGGTGAATGCGGCGATCATCAGGTCGTCGCGGCCCAAGGACTCCGCGTACTCCACGGCTTCACGGCGTGTCTCGCGGGCGGCCGCGATGGCTCCCGCCCTGATCTGCGCGCGCAGGAGCCTGCCGAGCAGTTCGACGTGTTCGTCCGGTCCGGTCGAGTTGGCGACGGCGTCGCTGAGGAGGCAGGCCGCCACGTCGTGGGCGTAGCGGGCCTCGGCGAGTTCGGCGGCTTGGACGCAGTAGCCGACGGCCTTGGGCGAGCCGGCGCGCGCGTAGTGGTGGGCCAGCGCCGCGATGTCGTCGGTGCCTTCGAGAGCGGCGGCGATCCGGGAGTGCATCCGGGCTGCGCGGAGGCGGCTGAGGTCGGCGACGAGCGTGTCCCTGACGAGGGCGTGGACGAAGCGGACGAGGCCTGGGCGGGGCTCGTCGAGGAGCCCGGAGATGACGCCCGCGTCGAGCGCGTCCAGCACGCCGTCCTCGTCGGTGTCGGCGGCCTTGACGAGGACGTCCACCGGGCTCTCCCGGCCGGCGACCGCGGCGAGCCGGAGGATGGACACGGCTCCCTCGGGCAGGCGCGCGAGCCGGCGGCGGAGGACGTCCCGCACGCCTTCGGGGACCTCGGAGAGGGCGACCAGCGCCCCTTCGCCGTTCAGCAGCCGGGCGCTTTCGCGCACGTAGAAGGGGTTGCCGCCGGTGCGCTCGGCGATCCCGGCGATGGTCTCCTCGTCCGCTTCGCATTCGGTCCGCACGAGCTCCGCGACGGCCTCGTCGCTCAGACCCGGCAGCGCCAGGCGGAGCGGTGCGGCACGCGCGAGCGAGGCCAGCATTTCGGTGAGGTGCCCGCTCTCGTCCGCGCGGTACGCGGCGACGACCAGGATCGGGGCCCGCAGGCCGAGGCCGCCGCCGAGCAGCTCCAGCGTCGCGGCGTCGGCCCAGTGCAGGTCGTCCAGCACGACGGCGACCGGGCGTTCCGCGGCGACCTCCGCGAGCCACTTCCATATGGCCTGGCGCAGGCGGAACCGTCCGGCGGTGGCGTCGGCGTTCACCGGTCCGGTGTCGGTGAGCAGCGGCGAGAGGTCGTCGGCGAACTCGCCCGGGGCCGTGGTCGCGGCGACGGCTCTCAGCGCCTCGGTCCAGGCCCACGCGGGCGGCGCGCTGTCGACCTCGAGGCAGCGGCCGACGGC
Source organism: Actinomadura sp. NPDC023710 (assembly GCF_040639875.1). Lineage (NCBI taxonomy): Bacteria > Bacillati > Actinomycetota > Actinomycetes > Streptosporangiales > Thermomonosporaceae > Actinomadura > Actinomadura sp. NPDC023710. The sequence continues at coordinate 26,897 of NZ_JBFAGB010000040.1, read as the reverse complement.
GACCAGCCACCCCTCCCGTTCGAGCCGCTTGCCCAGGTGCTCCAGCAGCGTCGACTTGCCGAGCCCGGCCTCGCCGGTGACGAGGGCGACGCGCACGCCGTCGGTGACGGCCTGCGCGGCAGCCGTGACCAGCGCCGACACCTGTGCCTGGCGTCCGACGAACGGAGCCTCGCCGATCGGAGCCGGCTCCGGGGGAGGGGCCGTCCGCGGCGGCGGGGCGGCGAGCGGTGGGGTGGGCGCCGGCGGTGTCCGGGGCACGATCGCGCGCAGGACGTCGGTGCGCTGGGTGAGGATCGCCTTTTCCAACGCCGTAAGGTCCGGGCCGGGGTCGAGCCCCAGCTCCTCGGCCAGGACGCCGCGGGCGCGGCGGAGAGTCGCCAGCGCGTCGGCCTGGCGGCCGCTGCTCCACAGTGCCAGGGCGTGCAGCCGCCAGCCCTCCTCGCGCAGCGGCTCGTCGCGGGTGAGCCGCTCGGCCTCGGGAACCATCGCGGTGGGGTCGCCGATGCGCAGACCCGCCGCGACGTGCAGCTCGGTGGCGGTCAGTCGCAGCTCGTTCAGCCGGGCCGTCTCGACGGCGGCCCACGGCTCGTCGGCGACCTCGGCGAACGCCGGTCCCCGCCACAGCCCTAGCGCCTCGGCGAGCCGGGCCTTCGCGGTGCGCGGGTCGGTGTCGGTCCGGGCACGGTCGAGTAGATCCTCGAACCGCCATGCGTCCACCGACTCCGGGGGAAGCCGCAGCGCGTACCCGGGTGCGGCGCTCACCAGCAACCGGGCCGGTGTGCGCGGCGGACGTCCGGGCTCCAGCAGCCGGCGGAGGTTGGACACGTAGGCCTGCAAGGACATCAGCGCCCGCGCGGGTGGCTCCCCCCGCCACAGATCCTCGATCATCCGGTCGACCGGCACGACCTGCCCGCGAGCCGCCACCAGCAGGGCCAGCACGCCCCGCTGCCGCGGGCCGCCGAGGTGGACGGACTCACCGTTCACCTCGGTCGCGAACGCGCCCAGCACCCGGATGAAGACCATGACCCGCACATCGTACGGGGACCGCTCCAAGTCGGCTCCAAGTCCCCTCCAAACGCCCGGGAGCAGCCTGAACACCTCGCCACCGGCCGGGTGCGGCCGGTGGCGAGGCCCGTCCGAACATCAAAGGAGAAGAACGATGTCACTGAAGCGCATCAACACCGTCCTGGCCATCGCCGTCGTCCTGTTCACCTTCTACCTCGGGGTGTCCTTCCTCCTGTCCCCCGAAACGCAGGCGCCGGGCTTCGGCCTGCCGAGCTGGCCTTCCGGCGACGGCGGCGGCTTCCTCGTCGTGAAGGGCAACCGCGAGAACGCGATGGGCCTGGCCATGGGCCTCCTGCTGGTGACCGGTCACCGCCGTGCCCTCGGCCAGGTCCTGTTGATGGTGGCCGTCGCCCCGTTCAGCGACATGATCACCGTCCTGGCCCACCACGGCTCCACGTCCGCCGCGTTCGGCATCCACGGCCTGACCTCGGCACTGATCGCGACCACGGGCCTGCTGATCCTCCGCGAGACCGGCAAGGCCCGCAAGGTCCCCGAGAGCGCCGCGGTCCCCGAGGCCGTCGTGCCGGTGCCCGCCGCGCACTCCGTCTGACGCCTGCACGTCGCCCACCACGCCCAGTCCCGTCCCTGAAAGGGAGCCACCATGACCGTGGAGCTGAATCACACCATCGTCCCCGCCCGTGATCCGCAAGTTTCGGCGCAGTTACTGGCCGACATCCTCGGCCTGAGCGTCGAGCCGCCGGTGGCGCACTTCACGCCGGTCACGCTGGCCAACCAGGCCACCCTGGACTAGGACCGGTTGGACGACTTCGAGCCGCACCACTACGCGTTCATGCTCAGCGAGCAGGAATTCAGCGCAGCACTCGCCCGCATCCGCGGAATAACCCATTAAGACGTCCCTCTGACAACTGCACCAAGACCCTCTCCAATACGCACTGAGAAATCGAAGAGGAAGACGACGATGACGATCAACGATGTGCGCGGCGTGCTCAAAGGGCGCGTGCTCCTGCCTGATGACGACGGCTTCGAGCAGGCGGCCACCGCGTGGAACCTCACGGTCAGGCAGCCGGTCGCGGCGGTCGTGGAGGCCGCGGACGCCGACGACGTGGTGGCGCTCGTACGTTACGCCCGGCGGGCGGGTTTGACGGTGGCCGCGCAGCCGACCGGGCATGGCGCCTCGGGCGATGTGGAAGGCCTGATCCTGCTGCGTACCGGTCTGCTGAACGAGGTGGTGGTACGCGCGGAGAAGCGAGTGGTCCGGGTGGGCGCGGGCGTGCAATGGGGGCAGGTGCAGGCGGCGGCCGGTCCGCTGGGGCTGGCCGGCCTGTCGGGTAGCGCGCCGGGGGTCGGTGTGACCGGCTACACCCTGGGCGGCGGGGTCGGCTGGTTCAGCCGCAAGTACGGCCTCGCCTCCGGCAGTGTGCGGGCCATCGACATCGTGGACGCCGACGGCGAGCCCGGCCGGGTGACCGCCGAGTCCGATCCCGAGCTGTTCTGGGCGCTCCGCGGCGGGGGCGGGGACTTCGCGATGGTGACCGCCCTCGAACTCGAGTTGTATCCGGTGCCCACCATGTACGGCGGGCGCGTCGTCTGGCCCGAGCACCGGACCAGTGAGGTGTACGACGCGCTCCTGGAGATCACCGCCGAGGCACCGCGTGAGCTCAGCGTCTGGTTCAACCGGTTCCAGGCGCCTGGCGCACCGCCGATGGTCACGCTGGATCTGGCCTACCTGGGTGAGGCGGCTCCGGCGAAGGACCTGCTGGTGCGCCTCGACAAGATCGAGGGCGCGATCTCCGACAGCCGTGGTGTCGTCCCGGTCGCCGGCCTGGGTGCCATCTCTCCCGAGCCCATCGACCCGACCCCCTCCATCAGCCGCGTGGAGCTACTCACGGGCCTGGGCGCCGACGCGGGGGAGCTCCTGCTGTCCAAACCGGTCGAACCGCTCATCAACCTGCAGATCAGGAACCTGGGCGGGGCGCTCGCCGAGCCGGGCGTCGGAGCCGGGGCGAGCGGCGCGGTGGCTGAGCCGTACCTGCTGAGCCTGGTGGGGCTCGGCCTGCCGCACATGGCCGACGCGACGCGTGCCAAGCAGGCGGAGGTGGTGGCGGACCTGAAGGCCCGCATCAGCGGCCGCAAGCCGTACACCTTGCTGTCTCCCGGTGAGACGGCGGCCGAGTCCTTCTCCGGCGGCGCGCTCGCACGCCTGCGAGAGATCAAGCGGGCCCGCGACCCGCATAACGTGTTCCGCGCCAACTACCCGGTGCTCGGATAGACCGGTTCCCAGCAGGTCACGGCTCTTCCGCCCTCCGGGGCGGAGGAGCCGCACCGAACCCGCGCGACCGGCGCCGCCCTGTGCTTGCCGAGAAGTACATCCGCGCAGCGGCGCGGAATGGATATGGAGGACGTGGGTCGCCCAGCCGTGGATCGCACGGGGAGTTGGACACCATTCCGCTGGACGTGCCCGGGGAAGACCGTTTGACCGGAATGCGACAGGCTCCTCCGCCATGGCCTGCGCCTTGACTACTTGCGACACGAGGAGGCGCTCCGGGTCGTCCGCGGGCGCCTGCTCGTGGATCGGCAGTTCACACGCCGCTTCGGACTCCTGGACCGGCTGGAGTGCCGCTACGGCGAACGCAGCGGCGACATCGATGACAACCGTCTGTGCGCCGCCGCACTCCAACTCGCCGCTCGCACCGCCCAAGCCGAGCAGCACTGACGACCTCCTGATCCGCAGCGCACCTATCTCTCTTCGGAACCGACATGTCGGTTCCCGACCCCAGTGTCGGTGCTCCGGGTTAATCTTTGCAGCAACCCCCGACCGACCGTCAGGCCCATGGAACGACACGAACGACAGCAGTTACGTAACATCACCGACGAGGTCACTGGCTGGGTCGATCAGGCCCATTTCGCGCTGGCGCACCGTGACGAGGTCACGAGGGGGGCCGACGAGGCCGTCGAGTCACTGCGTCGTGCCGTCGTCGCTCTCCGGCGAGACGGCACGGTCGACTGGGGCGCGATGCCGCTGAGCCCCGGAGACGGCCGGCTCCTGGGGCAGGTCGCGAGGCATGCGCACCTGCCCTCCCTCGCCCCCGCGGAGGACCACACGCTGAGGCATCTGACCACGCAGGTCGCCAGATCCCTGCACGACGCCAGGTCGGCGATCGGTGCTCGGCGCTTCCTCGCCGGCCGCGCAAAGCGCGACGCCGGCCAGGCCGCCGCGCAGTTCGTCGCCGATTTTCGTGAGTGGGGCGTATCGTCCGGACTGCCACAGCTTCTGCACCGCCTGACCAGCCACGACGACAGGATGTTCGAGGTCGGTGTCGCCGATGTCCTCAGCGACTGGGTCGGCTTCGGGGCGCGGGTCGCCGATCTGGGACGAGCGGCGGAGGTCATCCCCAGTGCGGTCGTCGCCGATCTCCCGGCCTCGATCAGGAAGATAGAGAAGGCGCTCCAGGAAGAGGTCCGTTACCGTGCCGCCGCCCTGTCCGCCGGTCAGGCCGTGCGGAACTGTGAGGTCCGGCGGATGCTCGTCGAAATGCCGGTGGAGCGGCTCAAGGAAGCCACCCGGGACCGGCTCCGTATCGGTCCCCTGACCGATTCGGGCATCACCACGGTCCAGGCCGTTCTCTAGGGGGCTATTCAGTGGTTGCGGATAAGTATCGTGGTGATAGTGCTTGAATGGTCGACGCGCTGGTGGAGCATGTCAGGTCCTGGCTCGACGATGCGTGCGGGTCGGCACGATGCACCGCATGAAAGGACTGGAGTTCCGCCGCGTCGCGGTGACCGGGGCAGACGCCGAGGCCCTTCCCGCCGCAGCCGCGCTCACCGACAAGGACGAGGATCCGACGGCGCACGCCCACGACCTCCAGCGGGAGCGCTGCTTGTTCTGCGTCGCCTCCACCCGGGCACGCGACACGTTGTACGTCTCCTATACCGGTGCACCAAGCCCGTTCCTACCCCACCGTGGCGTCTGAGCGGGCCGGGCGCGCCGGTTCCGGTGAAGGCTGACAAGAGCCATATCGGCGGAAGGGGGAACTGATGGCGCCGCCGCGCATCCCAGCGGAGATGTTCCAGTTCACCACTACTGAACGCAGCGATCTGCACACCGCTGTCATGTACGCGTTCGGAGACGCCAACGAGCGTCTGGAGACCTTCCTGACCTTCGACCAGGTCCGCGAACGGTTGCGGGCGATCGGCTGGTACGCCCCGTTGGACGATGCCGGCCTGAACCGGACGCTCGGGCAGCTCGTCCAATGGAAGCTCCTCGACGTGGTGCAGAACCACGCCGGCGCCTACGCCACCGCCCAGGAGTACGAACGCAAGAACCTGCAGTACTCGCTGACCCGCCGCGGAGAGGCGGCGTTCGCAGGAGTCCAGCACGCCCTCACCGTCCTCGAGTCCTCGGGTGCCCTGCAGACGGCCGTCCTGGATGCGATCGCCGACCGGCTCGGCGAGCTCGACACGCTGCTCGGTACAGGCGACGCCGCGATGAACCGCCGGATCTTCACGACGCTCCAAGAACTAGAGGGCCACCTGGACGCGCTGCGCAACAACACCAAGCAGTTCAACGGAGAACTGCAACGGCTGATGCGGGCCGAGGGAGCCGACCTCGCCACCTTCCACGAGGTCAAGAGCGCGACCATCGTCTACCTCCAGGAGTTCGTCATCAACCTGGACTCGCGTGCCGAAGCGGTCAGGGCCGTTCTCGCCCAGGTCGAGCTGCGGGGCGTCAGCGTCCTGCACCAGAGGGCGCTCATCGGAGCCGAGCTGCCGCCCAGTCCGGGAGCCGATCCGGCGGTGCCGTGGCTGACCGCCCGCCGAGCCAAGTGGGACGGCCTGCGGCTGTGGTTCCTGCCCGAGGGCGACGGCGTCCCGCGCGTCCGCCAACTGCACGACGTAGCACGCCGGGCGATCGTCTCGCTGCTCCAGGTGCTCGACCGCATCACCGAGTCGCGACGGCGCTCGTCCAGCGCGGCCGCGGACCTCCGGGCGCTCGCCCGCTGGTTCGCCAACGCCCCGTCGGAGCAGGACGCGCACCGGTTGTGGGGAACGGCCTTCGGACTGGCACCGGCCCGGCACGCCCACCTCGCCCACGAGGACGCCGAACTGATCCCCACCGGCGCCCCGTGGGCGGAGGCGGCGCCCGTTCATGTCTCCGCACATCTGCGCACGAGCGGCCGGACCGAGCACATCGGCCGTACCGCGAAGGTGCGCGATGTGGCGGCGGTCCGCGCCGCGCGGAGGGAACGCGCCCGCCGCGAACGGGCGGAACTCGAGACGGCGTGGCGGCGGCTCTCCACCGGCGGGCGGGTGAAGCTGTCCGCATTTGGCACGCTCGAGCACGACACCTTCCGGCGGCTCCTCGATCTCCTCGGACGGGCCCTGGCGGCACGCCCCGACGCGAGCGGCCTTCGCCGCGCCGTCACCACAGACGGACGAATCGAGGTCATGCTCTGGCCAGCTCCCGACGGTCCCGGCGTCGAACTGCACACCGTGCGGGGGCGATTCACCACCCCGGACTACCCGGTCGAGATCCGCTTCGTCGGTGGCGGCCCTGCAGCGGCACGGGAGGCGTCCCGCGCATGAGCACTCTGGCGAACCAGCTCGTCAAAGCTGAGAAAGAGGAACTTTCCAGGGCGATCCGGGTCCTGCTCGGGCGGCCACTGGTCTCCCTGCACACCGACCCCGAGGACTTCGACCTGATCCGCAGGCGCCACCAGGCTCTCGCCCGCTGGTTCGACTACTACTGCGGATGGCGGCTGCTCGTGGAACCCCGCCTCGGCTACGCGCGGCTGGTCAAGGTGAGGGAGACGGCGGACCCGAGCCGTCCGGCCAGACGACGGCGCTCGACCCGGGCCCCGTTCGACCGGCGCCGCTACACCCTGCTCTGCCTGATCGCGGGCGAGGCCCTCGCCGCACCCGTGACCACGATCGGGATGCTCGCGCAACGTGTCGTCCAGGCCGCGGCCGCCGATGAGCACATCCCCGGGTTCGATCCGGTGCGAGGTGACGAACGCGCGGCGTTCGCGGACGCCTTGCGGCTGCTCGAGCACTACGGGGCGGTGACGGCCGTCGACGGCGCCACCGACTCCTACGTCGACAGCGCCGAGGCCAAGGTGCTGTACAGGGTGGACACCACCCGCCTGCTCCGCCTGCTCGCGGCGCCGGTGGCACCATCGGCTGTGGCGGAGTCCTCAGACGACCCCGTGGCCTGGCCCGACCTGCGGGACCTGACCGTCGAACGCAGGTACGGGAGCGCCGCGGCCCCCGGTTTCGCCGACGGAGCCTCGGAAACCCAGCGCAACCTCTGGGCCAGGCATTCACTGCTGCGCAGGCTGCTCGACGACCCGGTGGTGTACCGGGCCGACATGACCGCCGCGCAGCTCGCCTACGCAGGCTCACTGACCGGCCGGCAGATCCTCCGCCGCGCGGCCGAGGAGGCGGGCTTCGAACTCGAAGAACGGGCCGAGGGCTACCTCCTGATCGACCCGGACGCACTCGCCTCCGATGGCAAATTCCCCGACGAGGGCGCCCACGCCAAGGTGGCCGCGCTGCTCCTGCTCGACGTACTGGCGGCTTCGTCCGGGACCCGCGCGTTCAACGGCCTGGTCGAGGAGTCCGGCCGGCTCCTCGAGCGCTTCCCGAGGTGGGCCAGGGCGTACCAGTCGGACGGGGGAGCCGGACGTCTCACCGACGACGCGGTCGCGGTGCTCCGCGATTTCGGGCTGGCGCGCCACTCGGGCGGGGCTACCGGATCCGTCCAGCTGCTGCCCGCGGCCCTCCGCTATACCGTCGACCGCGAGGAGACATGATCGTTACCGTATCCGGGGAGGACGAGGCGAGCCCCGCCCGATGGCAGCCCACGCGGGCCGGCATCCTCAATGTCTGGCGCTACTACGACGAGGTCTTCGAGTTCCACCGCGGGCGCCTGCTTCTGCGCGGCCCGAACGGGAGCGGGAAGTCCAAAGTCCTGGAGCTGCTACTGCCCTACCTGCTGGACGCCAGCCTCAAGCCCAACCGGCTGTCCACGTTCGGCGGCAGCGAACGGACCATGCACTGGAACCTCATGGGCGACGGCCATACCGGCAGTACGAGAGTCGGGTATGTCTGGCTGGAATTTGCGCATCCAGGAGGCGACGGGGAGGAGCCGAGCTGGTTCACCTGCGGTGCCCGCCTGCAGGCGACGGTCAACACCAAGAGCGTCACCGCAGCCTATTTCACCAGCGGGCAACGGGTCGGAGGCCACGGCGGCCTGAGCCTCACCGGTGAGAACGGTCAGCCTCTCACGCGAGCCGCGCTCGATGAAGCGCTCGGCACCCTCGGAATGGTTCACGGGGCGGCCGACGAATACCGGACGGCGGTGCGTCGGACCCTCTACCGGGGGCTGACCGAACAGCGCTACGACGCATTGCTGACGGCACTGCGGCAGCTCCGCACGCCCAAGCTCTCGGAACGGCTCGATCCCGGCCTGCTCTCCCAGCTGCTGTCCAGTGCCCTGCCACCGCTCGGCGAGGGCGAGATCCACGAGATCGCCGAGGGCTTCGAGCGGCTGGACCGCCAGCGGGAGGAGCTACGCCGTCTCGACGAGCACGTCGCGGAGGCCGGACGGCTCGCAGCGCGGCAGCGAACCTACGCTCAGCGAGTGCTGCGCGCCGCGGCCGCATCCCTCATCTCGGCGACGACGACCATGGACCGGCTCACCGGCACGGCCCGCGTGGACAAGGAAAAGCAGGCCCGTGCCGTCGCCGAGCACGCCGCTTCCAGCGCACGCCTGGAAACGGAGGAGCACCGGGAACAAACCCTCGGAGCCCGGATCGAGGGGCTCCTCGCGAGCCCGGCCTACCAGGCCGGTCACGAGCTCGATGAGCTGCGGGAGAACGCGCGCAAGGCCGAGGACGCTTCCGGGGAGGCGCGCAAGATCGCTGAGCGTCATGCCGCCGACGCGCGACGCAGGCGGGAAGAGGCCGAGCAGGCCGCATCCGATGCGTCCCACCGACGGGCACTGACCGAGAAGGCCCGCGAAGAAGCCGCCCGCGCCGCGGAGCGCGCAGGCTTCGCCGCCGCGCACCAGGAGGCGGCGGACTGTCTGGCTCCGCTCGTACGCTCGCCGTCCACCGTTGATCCGGACGATGCCGCAGGCGCGACGAGCCGGGCACGCGAACTCCTGCGCGCGGCGACGACCAGCCGCGAGAAGCAGATCGCCGAAGTGCGGAAGGCGATCGAGGCCCACGAACGCGCCCGCGAACGCCGCGCCGAGGCCGAGGCCGAGCGCGACCGGAGCGGGACCCGGCTGGAGAGATCGGTAGAGGCGCGCGAGACGGCGCGCAGCGAGTACACGGCGATCCGGAAGGCCCTGGCGGCCGAACTGGCCCGGTGGGCGAGCGCCTGCCGGCACCTCGCCCCGCTCGACCCCGAGGCGCTCGCGTCCGCCGTCGAGAACGAACGCGACTGCGACGAGATCATCTTCACGGCCCGCGCGTCCGCGATCGAAAGGAGGGCCGCAGAGGAGAACGCGCTCCGAACCCGACGGGGCGAGGAAGCCAAGGAGTTGGACGTCCGTGTTCACCGCCGCGCCGTTCTCGCGGGGCACACGGCGGTCGCACCTGAGCTCCGGTACACGCACACCGCCGACCGAATGTCGAGGCAGGGCGGTCCGCTCTGGCGGCTCGTGGCCTTCGCCGGCGGGGTTCCACTGCCGGCCCAGGCCGGAATCGAGGCCGCCCTCGAGGCCTCGGGGTTGCTGGACGCATGGGTGATGCCGGACGGTGCCGTCCTGACCGACGAACCGGACACGTTCCTGTCCGACCGTCCAGCTGCCCCCGCCCCTGGCATGAGTCTCGCCGACGTACTCGTCGCCGAACCGGACACCGCCGTCGCACCCAGGGTGTTGCGAACCGTACTCTCCGCCGTCGCCCTGGAGATCAGTGCGCCGGACATCGATCACCCCGCCGTCGTGGGGACGGACGGGTCCTGGCGGCTCGGTCCCGCGTCGGGCCGGTGGAACAAACCCGAGCCCGCGTTCATCGGGGCGACCGCCCGGGAACGGACGCGGCGCCGCCGCATCCAGGAGCTCGACGCCGAGATCGAGGAGCTGACCGCGCGGATCACCGAGATCGACGGGCTCCTCGGGCGCCTGCAGGAGGCCAAGGCGGCGCTCGGCGCCGAGCTCGGCGACAGGCCCTCCCACCGGCCGCTCAACACAGCAGCCCGGGCGTTGGCCGAGAAAGAACGCAAAGTCGCCGACCATGGCGACCAGCTGAAGCGAGATGAGGAACGGCTCGGCGATCGGGAGGCGTGCCTCAAGTCGGCGCTGAACGCACTCGCCCTTCTGGGCGCGGAGCACGATCTGCCCATCCAAGCCGGCGTCCTCGACGGTCTCGCCGACGCGGTGCGCGACGCGCGCGAGGGCGGCACCGTTTGGATCGAGCACTGCACGGCTCTGCTGACCGCCGATGCCAGAGCACGCTCCACGTCCCAAGCGTCGGACGACTACGCGCATACAGCCGCCGAGTCCGCCGAGAGGGCTGCGGAAACGGCCGCACGAGCCGAGGCGCTCGCCGAGCGGGTCGCCACGATCGACGCGTCGATAGGGGTCGAGCACCGTCAGGTCCTCGAACGGCTCACGATGACCAGGCAGGAGCACGGCGAATGCCGCCGCACCTGCCAGAGCATCCGGACCGAGCTCTCTGACCTGCGCGAACGCATCGGCGTGTTGAAGGAGTCGGTCACCGCCGCGGAGCAGGCACGCGACGACGCCGTGGCCGCCAGGGACCGGGCGGCCGCGCGTTACCGCCATCTCGCCGCAGGGCACCTGGCCGCCGATGCCGGCCTCGGCGCGAAGCCGTCGCCCGACGGTGGTGTCAAAGCGACCTTGGAGAACGCCCGCGCGGTCGCGGCGACGCTTGAGCGGACGCCGCACGAACCCCAGCATGTGAGAGATGCCGGAGCTCGCCTGTCCGAGGCCATGCACCATGCCCGGGACGTCCTGGCGGACCAGGCCGACCTGGAACTCGTACCGGATGAGGACGTTCAGATCCTCACGGCGACGATGAGCGGGGTCCGCGTCGGAGCGGCCGAGCTGAGCACCGCCCTGTCCGAGGAGCGAGACCGGCGACGCACCGACATCACGGACAAGGAACGCGACCTGTTCGACCGCACCCTTGCAGGTGACACCCGGCGCCATCTTGCCGACCGGATCCGGCAGGCCGGTGACCTCGTGGACGGTATGAACCGCCGCCTCGCGCGCGTGCGGACCGCGTCCCAGGTCGCCGTGCGACTCGTCTGGGAGGTCGACCCGCAGCAATCGGCCGGTATACGCACGGCCCGGCAACTCCTTCTCCGCGACCCGGCCGGGCTGGGAAACGAGGACAAGGAGGCCCTGTACCGTTTCTTTCGAGACCGGGTCGAAGAGGCGAGAGCAGCGAACACCGCCGCGAGCTGGGAAGAGCAGCTGATGCAGGTGCTCGACTACACCGCCTGGCATCGTTTCACCGTGCGTCTCGAACGCGCCGATGGGAAAGGCTGGCAGGACCTGACCCGCAAACTCCACGGAGCGCTCTCCGGCGGAGAGAAGGCGATCGCGCTCCACCTGCCGCTCTTCGCCGCCGTGGCCGCCCATTACCAGACCGACCCCCGCTGCCCGCGGTTCATCCTTCTCGACGAGGTGTTCGTCGGCGTGGACACCACCAACCGCGGTCAAGTGTTCGACCTCCTGGTCAGCCTGGGCCTCGACCTGGTCCTGACCTCGGACCACGAGTGGTGCGACTACCGGGAACTCGACGGCATCGCGATCCACCAGCTCATCACCGGCGCCGACGGCGATGGCGACAACGCGGTCACCACCGCCCGTTTCATCTGGGACGGGCACCGCACCCTGCCCGCCGACGACGGACTGTTCCCGATCGAGGACCTCGATGGCGATTCCTGACCGGCTGCGCTCCTCCGACCTCCTCCCGTTGTGGAAGGAACTGCACCGGCGGTTCTCCTCAGGCGCCGCGGTGAGCAGAGTCACGCTCAGCGGGCTCGGCGAGCATCACCGTGCCGCGCTCGCGGACCTGCTCGGCATGGACAGGTACCCGCCGTCCACCCTGACCATCGCGGTCGCCCGGCTGGACACCGTCCTGGGCGAGGCCGCCGGCTGCGACACCCGAACCGTGACCGAGGCGGTCATCGGGCCGATCGGAGACCGGGCGGCCGAGCGCCGTGACAGGGAGCGGGAGCGCGCCGCACTCTGGACCTGGCTGGCCGGGCATCCGGTCGTCGCCGCCGAGCCGGCGCTCCTCGACTGGGTCGCCGACGTCCGGCGCCGCGGCCTCGTCGCGGGCTCCCTCGAAGACACCCGTAGCATGCTGGAGCAGGTCCTCTCGGTGCTCGTCGCGCTGCCCGCCGACGGCCGCCCGCTCGCCGCCTTCGCGAACGACGCACTCGGCGATCCGCACGCGCTGGATGCCGGCCGTCGCGTGTCCGGCACCGTCCTGAAAGCGCTCGCCTGCCTGTACGGCATCGACCCTCCCGGCGACGCGTCCGAACGCCGGGCGCTCTGGGAAAGGGCCGGGGTCGCCTGTGACTCTCTGTCCACAACGGTGCTCGTCGCAGGACTGCGCCCGAGCGGCTCGGGTCCTCTCGCGCGCTCGCTGAACCTCTGGGCGGATGCCGGACAGGCCTCCGTTGTCACGCTCGCGCAACTCGTCGAGGCACCCGGCCTGGAAGGCGTCGGATCTTCCGTATGGGTGACGGAGAACCCCACGATCGTCGCCCTTGCCGTCCAACGCTTGGGCGAGCGATGCCCGCCGATGGTGTGTTCGTCGGGCTGGCCCAACAGTGCTGCCGTCAGTCTCCTCCGAGGCCTCGCCGCCTCCGGCTGCGTGCTCCGGTACCACGGGGATTTCGACGGTGAGGGCCTCCGCATCGCCGCTTATGTCATGGCCAGGACGGGCGCGCTGCCCTGGCGGATGTCCGTAGCGGACTACCAGGCCGCCCTGGCCGACGCGTCGGGGCCCTTCTCTCCGGCCGGCCGTGTCTCGGACAGTCCCTGGGACACCGAGCTCGCCCTGTCTCTCGCCACTCACGACGTCGCCATCGCGGAGGAGGCCATGGCCGAGTGCCTCCTGGACGATCTGGAGAGAGCGGCGGGCAACGTCGGGAACCCGGCGGCGTGAGCAGCGACGGAGGTCGCCGCCGCGGAGGCAGTCGGTGACCGGCCCATCGCCTCAGCAGGGCCGGCGACCGGACGGAGTTTTTCGGTCCGGCCGGGGGCCCGCGGTCATCGGTGCTCTGCCCCTGCCAGCGACCACTCGAACCTCGTCCCGCCGCCCCGCAGGCGGCGGCGCCCGGCCCGGCGGGTGCCCTCCAGCGTCTGCACGTGGTGTGACTCCATGAGGAAGTTGCGCGCCTCGTCGGCCTCGACCAGGTCGCGGCCGACCGCGATGGGAGCGAACCCGTGCTTGGGGATGTAGACCCATCGGCCGCGATCCCAGTCATAGGGATCGAACCAGTGGTGACGGACCGTTCCCGACACCCGAACCTGCGCCCCCGTCCGGGTCACCACGAACGAGCCCCGCGAGCGCAGCAGGCTCACCCTGCTGACGTAGAACAGCTCGGTGCCGATGAACGCGTTGATCCGCACGTCCCAGCGGTCGTGCACCCACGACGAGGCGCCGTCGCCCAGCCGCCTCGCCGCCCGTTCGATCTGCCGCTCGAACCGCCGCTGGTTCTTGCGCTCGGCCCGCTGGATCGCCCTGAACGAGCGCAGCCAGCGCAGGGACATCCTCCTGGGGGCCCCGGCGCCGTCCATGAAGTGCTCCAGGAAGTCGCCGGCGACCGGGTGCACCTTCCTGCCCTCGGCGATGATCGAGCGGAACAGTGTGACCAGCTCCGGGGCGGACATGCCGGTCCGCCGCCGGAAGCCGATAAGGAACAACCTCGTCCGTCCACCCATCAGCGGTCCCGCCCCCCTGTCAACCGCATGCCCGTGGATATGGCCGCGCCTCGGGCGTAGGAGCGTCTCGCCGCGCCGCGACGGCGAGGATGGCGGCGGTGACGGCGAGGACCAACAGCACCGCCATGCCTCCTATGACGAGGCCGCGGCGGCGCTTCGCCTTCCGGGCGGCCGTCGCCGAGGCCGCGACGAACTCCATCACGGTGGGGCCGGGAGTAGGGAAGCTGTCGGGATCGCGTTCCCAGCGTGGCCCGGCTTCCTGGACCGCCAGCAGCCGGGCGCCCCGGTAGAGGAACGCGGAGTCGCGGCCGTGGTCGGCCCACCGTCCGGCCTCCTCGACGAGCCCGTCGTACAGCGCCTGCGCGGTCAGGTCGGGTTCGAGCCACTGGCGCAGGGGCGGCCAACCGGAGAGCAGCGCGTCATGGGCGATCTCGGCGCCGTCCTCGTCCAGCGTGAGCAACCGCCGCCCGGCGAGCACCGACAGCAGCGCCCCCACCCGCTCCCGCCGCTCCGCCGAGCCCGCCGCCGCGGCGGCGTGGATCTCCGCCAGGGTGGCACGGCGCCGCTCCGCCCGCCCGCCCGCCGTGAGGACCATCAGCCGCCGGAAGACCCTGAGCGCCATCTTGCGGTCCTCCGGCGGTAATCCGGCGAGGACCTCGTCGGCCGTCCGCCGCACCGAGTCGCGGACCCGGCCCGACTCCTCGTAGCCGCGGATGGTGAGCCGGCCGTTCTCGCGCCTCTCCCACGTGCCGAGCAGCGCCCGCGACAGCCACGGCAGCGCTCCGGGCTCGTAGCGGTCGTCCGCCGCGCGGACCTCGCCCAGCTCGCTCAGGGCGAGGTCCACCAGGCCGGGCTCGATCTCCAGCCCGGCCGCGGCCGCGGGACCCGTGACGGCCAGCCGCAGGTCCGAGCCCGTCATCGGCTCGACGATGACGTGACCGTCCTGGAGGGCCTCGGCGAACTGCGGGTAGGCGGCGCACCGGTCCCGGTGGGCCGCGCGCACGCCGATCACCACCCCGGCGCCGCGTGGGCCGTCGGCCATGGCGTGCAGGGCGTGGACGAACACCTGGCGCTCCCGCTCGTCGTCCACCAGGGTGAACAGTTCCTCGAACTGGTCGACCACCAGGATGAAACGCCCGTCCGGTGCGTCGGTACCGGAGAGCTCGGACGGCAGATCCCGGGGATCGCGGCACAGCCGCTCACGCACCGCCTCGACCTGGCCGCCGAAGGCCCGCACCCAGACCTCGGCCAGGGCTCGCAGCGGGTCCGCCGTCGGCGTCATGAGCAGGCACGGCCAGCGTGCCGATCCGGTGAGCGGCGGCGCCCCCTCCGCCAGGGCCGGCATCAGCCCCGCTCGCAGCAGCGATGACGTGCCGACTCCGGAGGAGCCCGAGACCAGCAGGATCGTTCCGTGTTCCCCGAGCCGCGGGCCCAGGCGGCCGAGAAGGTCGCGGGTGGCCTGCGCACGTCCGAAGAACACCTCGCTCCGGTCGGGCTCGAACGGCGCCAGACCTTGATAGGGGGAAACGTCCACCTGACCCATCGGCCCATTCTTTCACCACGCGCCGCACCTGATCGATAAACGTCCGAATTCCGTCCGGAAATCGACGTTGTCGAACAGAGCGACCGCGGCCACGGATTCTCAGGTCATCGACGATTCCCGCAAGCGGTCGGGCGCCGAGCCGCTGGTCGCCGAAGAGATCGCGGGGTGTGCTCCTGCGCGGCCGGTTCCCAGCAGGGCACGGCTCTTCCGCCCGCCGGGGCGGAGGAGCCGCACTTATGACGGCCGTCCAACCGGCCGACTCTGAGCTCACGCCGTGGTCTTACCTCTCGACCTGGTCGTTCGAGTCCCCGCACAGCGCTTGCCCCTTGAAGGCCGAGAGCGCTTCGTCGACGGGGCTGTGCTGCGGCACCCCGTCGAGTCCAGTCTGTTCCATCGGACGAGGTTCATCGCGATGGACAGCTGTCGTTCGCCGTCGGCACGGGTCAGGGAGAGTGTCTGGGCTCCCCACGCCGTGCCGTCGTGGCCCCAGAAGGTACCGCAGCCCGGGATCTCGACCTTGTGCAGCCCGAGACCATAGTCGATCTTGCTCTGGCCGTCCCGGGTGAGGACCAGCACAACGTGCTGCATCTCCGTCAGGTAGGACCTGTCGACCACCTTGCCCGCGAGCAGCGCGCTGTAGAAGCGGTTGAGATCCCCGGTGGTCGACACGAGGTCGGCGCCCATCCATACCCAGGACGTGTCGTAGACGCTGTAGTCGCCCGGCGGGTCGATCAGGCCGTAGAACGACTCGTACATCCGCGAGTGCGGACCTTTCAGACGCGGTCCGTCCGGGAACCCCGTGTACCTGAGCCCGGCTCGCCTGATGACGTTCTGGGTGATGTATTTCTCGGCCGTCGTACCGGTCACCTTCTCCAGGAGCCGGCCGAGGAGCACGTAGTTGGTGTTGGAATACACACCCGTGGGCCCTCCAGGTTGGCCGACGGCAGGGGCGCCGAGCCCCATCTCGATCAGTTCCTCCGGGCTGAACTGCCGGAATCTGTTGTCGTCCAGGCTCGAGACGTCCGGATCGGATGGGAATCCCTGGAGGGACTGGAAGGCGTAGGGCAGGTATTCAGCTATGCCGCTCGTGTGATTGAGCAGCATCCGAACCGTGATCCTTCTGCCGCGCGCGCCCGGCACCAGCTTCGGCAGGTAGGCGCCTATGGGCGCGCCGAGCCGGATCCGTCCGGCCGCGACCTGCTGCACGATCGCGGCGGCGGTGAAGGACTTGGTGACGCTGCCGACGCGCTGCCGCATCTAGGGCGTGACGGGAC
The DNA here is from genome assembly GCF_040639875.1 of Actinomadura sp. NPDC023710. Taxonomy (NCBI): domain Bacteria; kingdom Bacillati; phylum Actinomycetota; class Actinomycetes; order Streptosporangiales; family Thermomonosporaceae; genus Actinomadura; species Actinomadura sp. NPDC023710. The sequence continues at coordinate 10,120 of NZ_JBFAGB010000040.1, read as the reverse complement.
GTCCCGTCCTGACATCGGCGGCCCCCGAAGCACCGCGCCACACCTGGCCGCCATCGCGTACCTCGGCGTACGCGCCCGGCATCCCCGAGCGATGGAGATGCTCCAGGGCGGCTTTCATCTCCGCGGGCTCCAGGCTGGTCGACGAAGTCGTGTCACTGGCCCGCGCGGGTTCGGGCGTGCCGCAGAGGCGGCGTTCGGTTCGGTCGCCGCGGCGGAGTCGGTCGGTGAGGGTCGCGCCGTCGGAGCAGGAGTATGCGGTTTTGGCGGCTGCGGCGGCGAAAGAGGGGTTGGCGCTGGGAGCGTTCGCCGCGCAGGCGAGTTGCGGCGGCGCGGGGGCGAGCGGCTTCGGAGTACGCCGTGGTGCGGGAGGCATCGGGGGCTCGGGTGGTCGCACGTCGAGAGGGGCGGGCAGACGGGCGCCGGGACGTGTGAGCATCCGGTGAGCTGGAGCGGGCGGATGCCGGTCTTCCTGGTCCCGTGTGAACCGGTCGAGTGCCGCGAGGGGCGGCCGGGTTCGCTAACGAACGGCTAACAAACGATCAAGAGGCCGGTTCTCCGTGGTGGAGAAACGGCCTCTGAGCTGGTACTTCTTGTCGGGACGGCGGGATTTGAACCCACGACCCCTTGACCCCCAGGCATCTAAAGCCATGTTGGACCTTGTTCAGAGTCGGCACCAGCACGCAGCAACGGTGCACACCAGTCCACGGGCGTCCAGAGGCGTACTGTGGCGTTGTCACTCAGTTGGTCACTCAGCGCCTGCTCTGTACTTTTTATATGACAAGCGATTGGACTCGAACTGGCCACACCACGGACGATCGGACGCCGCACCGCCTGGCGGCTCCAGGTAGCACGCCCCAGCCACACCCGCGTGGGTCCACGCGCGTCCACCGCGGTCGGTACTCGCTCCGGTACTCGAACCGAATCAGGTCTGGCCCCAAGTCCGGCTGTGGCCAGAGCTTCGCATGCTGGTCATAAGGTCGACGGGTTGGCGCATGCCGACCGGCGTCGCTACCTGCTCTCATCGCCGATGTGTACGCGACTCCGGGGCTAAGGGGCGACCTGATGTGGCCAAGCTCCCTCGTGAAATTCTGCCACTAAATCACTATCTATGCTATTACACTTTGCTCGTGAGTAGAAGGAATAGAAGTAGAAGCCGGGGGCGTCAACAGCATGCATCCTCGGGGCAAGAAGAGAGATTTTTAACATTCGACCGGATCCTGAGCATAAGTTCACTCGCATTGACCATCATTTTTGCCATATGGGCAATAATCGTTGCCTATGAGATTGCCGATAAGCAAGAAGCGCTCACGAAGCCCAGTGTTTCTTTACAGGGCTGGTATTATGGGCTCTGGGATCCGGGACAAGAACCTGGTGGCAGCCATTCGCGCATAAAACCCAGTGCGCCCTACAAGTGCGCTGCCGACTATCTAGTCGGAATCTACAACTCAGGGCGATCCCCAACTTCTATCGTGGGCGCACAGCCTTGGCGAGAGGGTGAGCCCTTTAGATTTGACGGATCAAACAAGGCCGTGCCGATCTTTTTGGATATCGCATGGTTCAATCACGATGGTGATCACATCGCTAACCAGTTACCAACCCTCCTGCCGCCAGGTGAATTTCGGTACGCAATGATCCGCATGATAAGCGCAGATACGAGTGGCTGCATACTGCCACGATTCAATATGTACGACGCTAGCGGTAGAGCCATCGCGATCTCTTCTCCAGGGCCTAGAGATCCTGATCTGACCTTCTTGCGAGACGCGATCTATCCTCGTTGTCCCGACGGTCCAAAGAGTTGCAAATAACGTCCGCTCTTGGAATGCATAGGCAAGGGAGGACGGGAACCGATCCTCATTTCTAATGAAAACTCCCCACGAACTCGGTGTGCGACGTCGACGTTGGTCCCTGTAGTCGACGTGCTGGCGGCGAAGTGTCCGGCGCCGAATCGGTACCGGGTGTGGCCCTTGAACGTCGGGCCGCTTTGGAGTCGCAGAGAAGGCTGCGCAAGGGCCGAAAACGAATGGAGCTTTCTGTGCACGGCTCCGGAGACCAGCACCGCTCAGGTTGCTGACCAGGAGATTCACCTGCATGACGGCGGTGGCTGGACGCAAATGGAACAGGCCATGCCTCTGGGAGTCGTTCCGACGTAGTCATGACCTGATCAGCCCCTTCGCACCGCGGTGCATCTCGCACGGCTCTCAACCTCACGGTTGCGCGAGTCCTGGCACACCCTACGAACGCTGCGGCACCCCTAGATGCTTCAGAAGCGTGCGTGCGATACCCCAACTGACCTCGGCAGCCCGCGTCTGACGGCACGGACCTGCCGAGGGACTGTGAGCGCGCGGCGGCACGTGGCGACCAGGCCAGTATGAGGACTTTTACCCTAATCTCACCAAGTTCTTCGTTCGTGTGGCGCGCTGGTGACGGATCGTTAATCTGGACCTCAACCTTGGGAGGGAGGGGGCTAACCCGTCATGCAGCTTCCACGAGCAGTTATCGGCGCGGTCTTCGTGGTGATTGGTGCGTTGATTGCAATGCCAGCGATAGGACACGATTATTCTACGAGAGAAAAATGGATAGTGGCTATTTTTGCCGCTTCTGTTCTTCTTTTGGTCTCTTTCGATTCCTTTTTTGGTGAAGAGCGACCCAAGAAGCCAGAGAAAGATGTCGAAGCTGAACGGCTTAGGCGTGCTGCGGGGCTGCCGCCAACTCGTAGCGACGAGGAAATAACCAGACGGCAAGAAAAAGCGCTTCGTAGGGATATGCAGAGACTTGAAAAGGCTTTGGAGGATATTCAAGAAGAAAAGAAAAAAGATGGAGATGTCAGCGAAGAAATCGCCCTTCTCAAAGAAGGGCTATCTGAGATACGGGGAAGGCTTGGTCGGAATCAATCAGAGGAAGAGTTGCTTCTGGATGATCATCGTCCAGGTTGGGCAACTCTCGTCGAAGTGTACATCCAGGCTACCAGGCATCTGGGGAGTAGTTATCGCATAGGCCAATCCTTCGCCGTATCGGGCGGCTTGCTCTTTTTGTTTGGTGTTGGTCTCGCTCTATTTCGGCCACATGGTAACCAGACGGCTGCGATTCTAGCGGCGGTAGGCGGATCGATAACCAACATCACATCCGGGGTGTTCTTTGCTCAGACAAACAGGGCGCGCGATTATCTCGAAAGACAGGCGAAATCGTTGCGCGAGGATATTTTGATTCGCGAATTTGTCAAGCAGTCGGAAGAGGTAATTGCCAGCGTTGATGACGTCGCGCGCCGAGACGAACTAAGGGCGCAAGTGGTTCTCCGTATACTTGGTGGTGCCAATGCAGAGCTGATTGCCCCTGATAAGTTTCCAGAAACACGTCAATCTTTGATGGGGCGCCTCCGGTGGCCCTTTCGGGCCAGCTAGCCTGCGCTGGCGCGCTGCGATTGGTCCGCAGGCCACCTGGACAGCAAGCAGTGGAGTGCGGGAGACTGGCATCATGGCCGAGTTGACCATGACTCCAGATCGATGGAACGAACTCACCGCGCTGTTGGCGGATGAACAGAGACTTCGGGCCGATTACCCCAAGGTGGCCGAATATCTGGAGATGGCGCCAGGCCTGACGGGGACTGGTAACGAGCAGGCCGATGCACAGTTCGATTTGCGTTTTGTGCATTTTATGATCGGTGGCAGCGCTGTGAGCTCCAACCCGTACTGGGACATCGTTGAACCGTTCGTCGTGGCGGATAGAGGGCGCCGCGTAGTTAATGGTGGCCGAAAGGAAGGGGCTGCGCGACTAGCCTTTGCGCAGATGCTCTTGCAAGCAACTTACGCATACGCGATACCCGCCCCCCAGACCGTCGAATGGATGGCTAGCTTTTGTGCGGGTCTTCCGATCGTGGAGCTGGGAGCCGGGCGGGGATATTGGGCCGCGCAGTTGGCTCACTCGGGGCTGAGTGTTGACGCGTACGACTCGGATCCACCGGATAATGCCGGGAATGCATCGTTCCCCCAGACGGCTGGTCAGGCGGACGTATGGCACCCTGTGGGAGGGCTGACTGAGTTCGCGACTCGTTCCCAGCTTGCGGACTGTGTGCTGTTTCTTTGCTGGCCCCCTGGCTGGGGCGACAGCATGTCGTCCGAGGCGCTCACGTCGTATGAGGACGCTGGGGGGAAGCGACTCGTATACATCGGGGAGCCGAGAGGCGGAAAGACAGGCAATGATGCCTTCTTTGACGCCCTGTCAGATCGTTGGCGATTGGACTCGGTAGATCCACACTTCGTTTCGTGGTGGACGGATGCGGACGTGGCGCAGGGCTGGGTCCGAATCTGAGTCCGTGCATGACAAAGGGGGTGCCGACTCGTTCGGGCACCCCCTTTGTCATGCCTCTACTTGAGGGCCATGCGGAACACGAACGCGTCGTAGCGGTCGCGGGGATATGAGATGTCGGAGAGCATGATGATTCGGTCGTCGGTGGACAGGAATCGCTGGTGAACCGTCTTGACTAGGTCGCCGGGCGTAGTCCGCAGCCACTCGGCGTGTGTCTCTGCCGGTAGTTGGTCGGAGATCGTCTCTTCCAGGTAGGCAGCCTCCGAGATGCCGGTGACGTTCAGCGGCTGGTAGGTGTCCGAGATCGAGATCGGTCGCCCGTTCTCAGTGGCTCGGGTGATGACGTGGTTGATCTCCTGCCCCGCCGGCACACCGAGGGCTTCCGCGAGGTTCGTGGTGGCGGGGATCTGCCGAGTCTCCCGCTCTACCTGGACCTGTTGGTCCGACTCGTTCTCGAACGACCGTTCGGCGCTCTCCATCTGGCGTTCAGGAGACACGCGAACGAGGTTCGGGCGATCGGCGACGAAGTTGCCTCGCCGCCGGACGGAGCGCACGAGGCCCTGGCTCTGGAGGAGTTCGAGGGCCTTCCGAACCACGATGTCTGAGACGCCGTGCTCCTGGGCGATCTCGGCGTAGCTCGGTAGCTGGGTGCGGGGTGCGAGCTCACCCCGTCGGATGCGTCGGGCGTACTCGCCTGCGATGCGGACGTAGGCCGGTTCTGCCACTGCGTGATCAACCCCTCGCGTCTTCGGTGACTCCTTTTCAGCGTATACGCATCATCGTATGCCTAGAGGCTTGTGCGTATACGAAGCTACGTATACGCTGTAGCGCAGTGACCTGCTTCACACGGCAAGTCGCCGCAGTACTCGGCAGGTGACCAGGAGGTTCCAGGTGTTCCCGCAGAAGTCCAGCAGCATCCCGCAGTGGCTCGCCGGCATCGCGGTCGCGATCTTCGCGATCAACAACCCGGAGAAGGCGGCCGCGCTGGTCAATCAGGTGATTCACGCGATCACGACGTTCTCGGGCTCGCTGGGCTGACTAGCGATGACCGCCCACCACTCGTTGACGGCTGCCCTCGGCGCACAAGCCACCAAGCCCGCCGCCGAGGGCCGCTCACCCCGATCACTCACCAACGCTCACGAGGTGCCCGTGTCCCGCTCCCTGACCCCGTTCGCCGCGCTGACTGGTATCGACCTGCGCGGCAAGCCCATCACCGGCGCTCAGTGCCGGTTTGACCCCGATCTGCACACCGGCCCCGAAGTGGCCGAGTCGCCGGATGAGCTCGCGGCTCGTGAGCTGGTGGCCGCCGAGGTGTGCCAGTCCTGCCCGCTGCGCGGCGCCTGCTTTGAGCTGGCGACGCGGATCCGTCCCGAGTACGGGGTGTGGGCGGGCTTCACCGCCGCCGAACTGGCCGCGCTCACCGACCTCGACCCGACCGTCAGCGACCTGGGAGAGGTGGCCTGAGATGTTCGGTGCTGACCCGATCGTGTTCCCCGCGGTGTTCGCCGCGCTGTACGCCGCGCACGAGGTTGGGGACCACTGGTTGCAGACGCACGGTCAGGCGTGCGGCAAGGGCGCGCCCGGCTGGCGTGGTCGGATCCTGTGCGCGCGGCACGTCGCCGTGCTGACCGCCGTCAAGGCCGCCGCCGTCGCGCTGGTGGCGGTGGTGCTGGCGCTGCCGGTCAACCCCTACGCCGCCGCTGCCGCGCTGGTGGTGGACGCGGCGTCGCACTACTGGGCGGACCGGCGCTCCACGCTGCTGGCGCTGGCCGACTGGCTCGGCCGCCACCTGATCCCCGGCAAGGAAGAGTTCGCCCGGCTCGGCGACGGCGCGACCGCGCCGACCGGTACCGGCACCTACGCCCTCGACCAGTCCTGGCACGTCGGATGGCTGCTGGCCGCCGCGCTGCTGGCCTCGCTGGGGGTGGCGTGATGACCGCTCTCATCCTCGTTATGACCGTGCTCGCCGCGGTGTGCTGGCTGTGCGTCTCCCCGGTCCGGCTGCTCGCCGCCGGCGGGGTGCTGGCGGTCGCGCATCCCGCGCCGACCGTGGCCCTCACCGCCCTGGCCGTCGCGGCTCTGACGGTGACCGCCGCCGTGTCGGTCTACCGGACGCTGCGCGCCGAGGGCTGGCACCTGGTCACCGTCCAGCGCCCGAACCTGGCCCAGGCGGGAGGTGTGACGGCATGACCCGCCGACGCAGCTCCGCGCGGTTCTTCGACCCGACCGGCGCCCGCTTCGGGATCCCTACGTGGCCGTGGCGCATGGCGCCGCGGCACCTGCTGACCCTCCGCCAGCTCGCCGCCGAGGGCCTGCGCCCGGGCGGTCAGCCGGTGGTCGGTCAGGTGCTGTGGAACTCCCGCCGCTACAACGCGCCCGGCGGGGTGCGCACCGCGTACCTGTACGACGTGCGCCTGGCGCTGCCCAAGCGCGTCCCGACCGAACGGCAGCGCGAGGCCCTGGGCAAGGCGCTGGCCGCCCGCCGGTTGTGCCCGACCTGCCGACGCGACGCCGGTTACGTCCTGCCCCGCCACCTCGGCGAGTGCCTTGAGTGCGCCGAGGGCGCCGACCTCGGCGAGGCGGAGGTGACCGCGGCATGACCTCGACCACGCCCGCGACCACGCCCGCCCCCGTCTATGCCGCGCCGTGCCGGACGCTGACCGCCGGTCTGGTCAAGCGCTGCCCGACCTGCCGCACGCGCTTGGACGGTGGCCCGGTCCGGTTCCGCTGCCACCCGTGCGGCGCGCCGGTCATGGCCGCCGACCTCGACACCGAATACCACCCCGCCGACGACTCGACCGGCCACCCGGCCGGTAACCGTCACGGCGTCGACTCCAACCCGGTCCGGACCGCCCCTGATGGGAGGTACACCGCATGACCGCTCCACCGCTCCCCGTCTCGGCGGACCTCGGCGCACAGGCCACCAACCCGCACGCCGCCGACCACGCCGCCATCCCGCTCCGACCGCTGACGCCCTCCAACGAGATCCCGACCGACCCGGCCGCCTCGCCGACGACCACGCCCGAGGGCGGCGCGTCGCAGGGGCGTGCGCTCTCCAGCAACGAGTTCACCGCGGTTGCCGTGGTCGCCGCGCTGGTGGGCGTGCTGGGGCTGTTGGGGTTCGTCAACAGCTTCGCTGCGGTCGCCGATGCCGCCCGTCCGTCGTTCGGGGGGTTGGCGTGGTCGGTGCCGCTCGGGATCGACCTGGGTATTGGGATCTTCGCCGCGCTCGACATCGTTCTTGCTCGGCTGGACATGCGGGTTCGGTGGCTGCGGTTCATCCCGTGGGCGCTGACCGCCGCGACGGTCTATCTGAACGTGGCCGAGGAGTCGACGGTGTTCGGCCGCATCGCCCATGCGGTGTTGCCGGCGCTGTGGGTGTGCGCGGTGGAGATCGCAGCGCACGTGATCCGGATCCGCGCCGGCATCGCAGCCGGAACCCGCATGGACGGGATCCGCGCCTCGCGGTGGATCCTCGCCCCCTGGCCCACGATGAAGCTGTGGCGCCGGATGGTGCTGTGGGAGATCCGCTCCTACCCCGACGCCCTGTCCCGTGAGCGCGCCCGCGTACTCGCCCTGACCGACCTACAGGACACCTACGGCCGGTGGGCATGGCGCCGTAAGGCACCCCGCCGCGTCCGCGCCCTGTACCGTCTCGGCGACCTCGCCCCCGCCCCCGAGACGAGTGGACCGGCCGCCAAGGTGACCGCCCCCCCGTCCACCGGACCGGCGCCGGACCGTCCGGACGTAGTCAATGTGGACCGTCCGGCGCTGGAGTCCGGACCGTCCATCACGCCCACCGGTGGACCGTCCGGCGCCCGGTCCGCGACGCGTAAGCGGATAAGCGCACCCAAGGGGAGCGGCGGTCCCGGGCGACGGTCCACCCGCCCGTCCCGCACCCGCAAGACCGGCACGGCCACGCCGCCGGACGTGGACGACCTCATGCCGCTGGGCTGGCGCATCGCCGCCGACCTCGACGCCACTGACGAACCCCTGACCCGCAACACCCTGGCCGCCCGGCTGCGCGCCGCCGGACAGACCGCCGGCAATGCCCGCGTCGGCGCCCTGCTGGCCCGCCTCAAAACCGAAGCACCCACCGACCCCGCCGACAACCCGGCCGCCGAGGGCACCGCCGCGGCTCCGCCCGCCGAGGGAGAGAACGCATCATGAGCTTCACCAAGGCCATGGGCGAGGTCGTCCGCCTGCCCGTCCAGCACGCCGACCACACCGCCGATCCGGCGCCCGACCTCGACGCGCCGCCCGCCGCGCCCGGTGGCACCGGTGCCGGTGTCCCGCCAACCGACTTGCCGCGCCCCATGCCGTTCGGCGACCCCGGCGACGGGGACGGCGATGGGGACAGCGAGGCGATCGAGGGCCGCGTACTGGTTGACCGCCCCGACACGTTCCGGCCGGACGTGCGCGCCCGCCGGATGTCCGGCGAGCGTGCGCAGCGCCGCCCGATCATCGCGCCATGGCTGCGCGACACCAGCGAGGCCAAGGCCACCGTGCGGTGGGCGGTCGGTTACGCCGGACACGTCACCGGCTACCACGCCGCCCGCGTCCCGCTCTACAGCCTGCGCCTGGCCGGACGGTCCCCGCGGGGCCTGTACCGGGTGGTGGCCGGTACGTGGCGGTGGACGTTCGACATCGAGTCCCGGCCGCTGCGCACCCACGCCATCGACCGCCGCAACGACGACGCCTACCTCAAGCTGATGAGCGAACGCAACGACCGCGTCCGCGCCCGCATGCTCGTCACCGGCGCCGGCCTCGCCGGTAGCGGGCTGGCCGCCATGTCGGTGACCGCCGCCGGCGGCGTCACCCAAACCGCCGTCCTGGCCGCGCTGGTGGCGCTGCTGGGCTGGATCGGCACCCCGACCGACCGGCGCATCCTGGACACCGCCGTCGTGTCGACCAAGGCACCCAAGCTCACCTCGGAAATCGTCGTTCGGGCGCTGGCCTCCCTCGGCAACGCCGAGATCAACAAGGCGGTCGGCAAGGGCGGCACCGGCATCACCTTCCCCGCCCCGATCACCCGCGACGGCCCCGGCTGGCGCGCCGAGGTCGACCTCCCATACGGAGTGACGGCCACCGACATCATGGAGCGCCGCGACCGCCTCGCCTCCGGCCTGCGCCGCCCACTTGGGTGCGTATGGCCCGAACCCGCGCACCACCAGCACGCCGGGCGGCTGGTGCTGTGGGTCGGTGACCAGGACATGAACCAGGTCAAGCCGACCGCCGGCCCCCTGGCCAAGTCCGCCGCCCGCGTGGACCTGTTCAAGCCGGTTCCGTTCGGCACCGACCAGCGCGGACGCCCCGTCACCGTGGAACTGATGTACGCCAACGCCCTGATCGGCGCGATGCCCGGCATGGGCAAGACGTTCGCGATGCGTGTGCTGGCGCTGGCCGCCGCCCTCGACCCGACCGCCGATCTGCGCGTCTACGAACTCAAGGGCACCGGTGACCTGTCGGCCCTTGAGAAGGTCGCCCACCAGTACGGATCCGGGCAGGATGACGACATCCTCGCCGAGTGCCTGGCCGCGCTGCGCGAAGTGCGCAAGGACCTGGCGCGGCGCGCCAAGGCGATCCGCAAGCTGCCCAAGGACCTCTGCCCCGAGAACAAGGTCACCCCGGAACTGGCCGCGAAACGGTCGCTGGGCTTGTACCCGTCGGTGTTCATCCTGGACGAATGCCAGAACCTGTTCGCCCACCCCGATTTCGGCGATGAGGCCGCCCGCCTGGCCATCGACATCATCAAACTCGGCCGCGCCCTCGGCGTGATCCTGCTGCTGGCCACCCAGCGCCCCGACAAGGACTCGCT